>NZ_CP032684.1:2493000-2817000 GCF_003627795.1 Rhizobium sp. CCGE531
AGTCTACAACATTGACACCTTCCGGCGCTTCCGCTGCGAGCTGGAATATCAACTCGTTACTGTTGGTTGTCAGATCGACCCAGATGCTGCCCTTCTTTAGGCTACGTAGCGCTCCGTTCTCGCCACCCATGACCTCCTGGATATGGTCCGGACGGGGGAGCGACGTGAGGAAGATTTCCGCCTGCTGTGCACATTCCCGCGCGGATGACGCCGTTCTGGCTCCTGCCGCGACCGCCTTGTTCAAAGCCTCCTGGTTGAGATCGAACGCCGTGACAGGATATCCAGCGCCCAGCAACCGTAAACACATCGGCCCGCCCATATTACCAAGACCTACAAATCCGATGCTAGGAAGAGGTGTCATTTTCTTACCTTTTGTAAGTTGAATTGATTGGATTTTACGTCCATCAACCAACCTGTAAACGGTGGAAAATTTCGGCCAAATGGATTACCACTGGTTATATGAAAAAGTACCGAACCACTCTCCCACCTTTAGACACCCTGGTTTTCTTCGAGGCCGCTTATCGGATGGGAAGCTTCACGGCCAGCGCCGTCGAGCTCAACGTGACACAGGCCGCGGTGAGCAAGCGCATCAAGCAACTTGAGGACTGGATCGGAGAAGCTCTTTTCCGACGAGACGGCAAACGCCTGTTCCCAACTCCAATGGGAGACAGGCTCTTTCAGACTGCGCAGATGACGCTTGAATTTGTCCAGCGCGGCCTCAGCACGTTGCGCCAGGAGGCACACCGGCCTCTCTCCATTGGAGCCAACACGGCCGTCGGGATGTTCTGGCTGACACCCCTTCTTCGAGATTTCGGGCTTTCGCCCAATGCCTGTCCGACACGGCTGATCACTTCCGACAATCCGCGTGACCTTTTCAATGACGGCAATGACCTTACGGTGACCTATGGTGACGGCCACCTGCCGGGCCGCCAAGTCACTCTGTTGTTCGAGGAGGAGCTAACACCCGTCGCTGCACCTCACGTAGCGTTAGCGCTGGGAAAAGAGCTCCGGTCAATTCATGATATTCCGGCAGCAGATCGCCCCAAGATTCTCAACTATAGGCGGGCATCGCCCGACTGGGTAGACTGGCAGGCATGGTTCGAGCGAATGTCTTATCGTGGTTTTGAGACATGGCATATCGAGACCCTGTCTACCTACTCCCAGTCCATCGGCGATGCGATCAAGGGAAACGGCATTGCGTTAGGGAGCATTGGACTTCTGCGCGCTGAACTTGAGGCGGGTATTCTTCACCGTATTGGACAGGATGCCCTTCTATCCGGGAGGGGCTATTACCTCTCCTACGATGACCGCTCCGCCTTGACTGACGGCGCGCGAAATCTGATTGATCATCTCGGTTCGGCGGCTCGAACTGCGCGAACAATATTGCCAGCTTAATCTGGCGAGGGGACGCGTGTAGCGATCAGCCGTTGCCAGCGAGCAAGCGCTTGGCGGCCGCCCTCGCCTCTTCGGTCACCGAAGCGCCGGCGAGCATGCGGGCGATTTCCTCGGTGCGGTCCTTCGGCTCCATGGTGGCAACGCGCGTGGAAATCTTTTCCGAGCCGTCCGCAACCGGTCCCTTGGAAATCAGGAGATGTGTCGCCGCGCGGGCGGCGACCTGCGGCGCGTGGGTGACGGAAAGCACCTGCACGCGGTCGGAGAGGCGCTTCAGCCGCTGGCCGATCGCATCCGCGACCGCGCCGCCAACGCCGGTGTCGATTTCGTCGAAGACGAGGGTCGGCGCCGAGCCGCGATCAGCGAGCGCCACCTTCAGTGCCAGCAGGAACCGCGACAGTTCGCCACCGGAGGCGACCCTGGTGATCGGCCCTGGGCGTGTGCCAGGATTGGTCTGCACATGGAACTCGACGACATCGATACCATCAGCCGTGCCGGCCTCGGGGTCGCTGGTGATCTCCACCATGAAACGCGCCCGCTCAAGCTTCAGCGCCGGCAACTCCGCCATGACAGCCTCGGCAAGCGCTTCGCCGGCATGACGGCGCTTTTCCGAGAGGCTGCGCGCCGCCGCATCATAGTCTGCCTTGGCGGCGGCAAGCTCGGCGGCGAGCCGCGCCAGCCGCTCCTCGCCGGCATCGAGATCGGCGAGATCCGAAACCATGCGCTCGGCCAATGCTGGCAGTTCGGTAACCGGCACCGAATATTTGCGCGAGGCGGCCCGCAGCGCAAACAGACGCTCTTCGACCCGCTCCAGTTCGCGCGGATCGTATTCGGTCTTGCGCAGCGCCGCCTCTACTTCCATCTGGGCGTTGGAAAGCTGGTCGAGAGCGGCATCGAGCAACGCTACCGTATCTTCCAGCAGGCCCGGCGCTTCATGGCTCTTGCGCTCCAACCGACGCACCAGCGAGGCGATATGCGGAACGGGCGATGCATTGCCGTTGAGAAATTCCGAAGCCTCGGCAATGTCGCCGGCAATGCGCTCGGCCTTCATCATCCGCGAGCGCTTTTCAGCCAGCTCATCCTCCTCGCCATCCTGCGGCGAGAGCTTTTCCAGTTCTTCGACGGAGGCACGAAGATAGTCCGCTTCGCGGGCGGCCTTCTCCACCTGCTCCCTGTGCTTCTTCAAGGTGCGGTCGGTATCGCGCCAGACCTTGTGAAGCCGGCCGACCTGCTGCGCCTCTTCGGCAAGGCCGGCGAAGGCATCGAGCAATGTGCGGTGCGCGTCCGTATCGACGAGCGCGCGATCGTCATGCTGTCCGTGAATTTCGACGAGAAGCTGCCCAATCTGACGCATGAGCTGGACGCTGAGCGCCTGATCGTTGACAAAAGCCTTGGTACGGCCATCGGCGGATTGGACGCGGCGGAAGATCAGATCGCCATCATCGTCGATGTCGTTCTCGCGCAGGAGCTTGCGAGCGGGATGCTGCGTGCCGACGTCGAAAACCGCGGTCACCTGGCCGCGGTCCTCTCCATGACGCACGAGGCCGCCATCGCCGCGCCCGCCAAGCGCCAGCGACAGACTGTCAAGCAGGATGGATTTGCCCGCGCCCGTCTCGCCGGTCAGCACCGAAAGCCCGGACTCGAAGGCAAGATCCAGCCGCTCGATCAAAACGATATCGCGGATCGAAAGCTGGATCAGCATCTGCGCTTAATCTCACGTCCCAAGAAGAAGTTTCTTGCCCGCCCTGGAAATCCACGAGCCCGAATTTTCGCTCGGCTGCACGCCGCCCTTCTGCAGCAGCTGATAGGAATCCTTATACCAGCGGCTGTCCGGATAGTTGTGACCGAGAACGGCGGCTGCCGTCTGGGCTTCCTGGACGATACCCATCGCATAGTAGGCCTCGACCAGGCGCGCCAGCGCCTCTTCGATCTGGTTGGTGGTCGGATATTGCTCCACGACGATACGGAAGCGCGAGATTGCCGCGAGGTAATCCTTGCGTTCCAGATAGTAGCGGCCGATCTGCATTTCCTTGCCGGCGAGCTGGTCGCGGGCGAAGCGAATCTTCTCCTGCGCGTCGCTGACATATTGCGACTTCGGATAGTTGTTGACGAGCTTGGTCATCGCCTCGATCGTCTGTTGTGCCGCACGCTGGTCCTGCGTCACGTCGACGATCTGCTTGGCAAAGGACGAACCGACGAGATACTGGACATAGTCCGCATCTTCCGAGCCGGGATATTGCTTGAGGTAGCTGTTACCCACCTGCACAGCATCGTCGTAACGACCCGTGCGATACTTAACGAATGTGCTCATGACGAGCGCTTTGCGCGCCCATTCGGAGAATGGCTGCTGCTGGTTGATGGCGTCGAACTTCTTGCCGGCTTCCGTCATGTTGCCGGCCTTGATGTTGGCAAGACCCTGATTGTAGAGCATTTCCGGAGGATCGCTCTCGACACCGAGCTTGGTGATGTCGATATCCTTTTTGGTATTACAACCCGTCACCACCGCACCGGTACCGGCCAGAAGGAACGATACGAGCAAAGCCCGTGCTGTGATATTCATGCGTTCAGACCTTGCAAAACCCATCGGATAACTGTCCCACTAGCCGTCGTTGCGGAGACGGCATTCTCTCGCTGGCGTTTCTAGCCGCAAAAACACCATCAGGGCAACGCATTGATGATGCATTAACGCATTTTTGTGGCAAAGCCGCATATCCGCAGTCTTTAATCACTGTTTTGACAGGGAATTCTCAAATCGGCCCCGCGACCTCGCCGTCTTGCGAAGACTGACGGCAAACCGCGTGAGTCGCCAGTCAAAAAAAAGCCGCTCCTCATCGGAGCGGCAGCTTTTCTCATTCAAATTCCGCAGCGTTACGCCGACCAGGGAGCAAACTCGGGCGCATTGACCGCCACGAATTCGCGGCTGTGAGCCCGCTGGCGCGGAGCCGACGTTTCGACGACATCATAGGCGCTGGCATCGCTGAGCAATGCCTTCAAGGCATTCGCGTTCATGCGATGGCCGCCACGATAAGAGCGGTAGCAGCCGATGAACTGAGCGCCGGCCAGCGCCAGATCGCCGACGGCATCCAGCGTCTTGTGACGAACGAATTCGTCCTTGGCGTAGCGCAGGCCTTCGACGTTGATAACGGTGTTGTCGTCCGAGATGACGACGGAGTTTTCCAGCGACGAACCCAGCGCATGACCCGACGCCCAGAGGCGTTCCACATCGCGCATGAAGCCGAAGGTACGGGCGCGCGATAATTCGGTCTTGAAGGTCTCGCCGGTCAGGTCGCCTTCCCACTTCTGGCGGCCGATCAGCGGGCATTCGAAATCGATCTCGACCTCGAAGCGCGTACCGTCATACGGGCGGAATTCGCACCAGGAACCGCCGGCTTCGATGCGAACCGGCTTGGTGACGCGGATATAACGGCGCTTGACGCCGAGCGACACGATGCCGGTCTGCTCGATCGCTTCGATGAAGGGATAGGAGCTGCCATCCATGATCGGCATTTCAGCGCCGGTCACTTCGACGACGACGTTATCGAGACCGATCGCGTAGATCGCGGCCATCACATGCTCGACCGTGGCGACGGAACGCGCCGGGGAAAAACCGAGAACGGTGCAGAGATCCGTATTACCGACTTGCGAGGAAACGGCGCGCAGTTCAGTCACATCGCCATTGTCGTGCAGGCGCTGGAAAACCACACCGGTGCCGGCCTCGGCCGGATAGAAGGTAATCGACACATTGGCGCCGGAATGAACGCCGATACCCGAAAGTGTCACAGGGTTTGCAATGGTGGTCTGAAAACCAAGCAATCCGATTGCCATATAATTCTGCCTTCGTCTATCTGATCCAGGCCGGGCGGTCATCTTCGGACGCTTACCCTTATCGCCGGCTCAGTCTGTTAACTATGCCGCGTACACCACATACATTCGTCATTGAATGTGAGTCCGCAGGCTTGCTTGGTATCTACATACGCGCCGAGGCACCGCATTCCAAATCACTGTTTCTTTCGTTTTGTTACGAAAGCAGCCGATTGAATTTGTTGGATAATTTCAAATATGACAACAGGTCTAAAATAAGGAAATCCGGGGTCTTTCGGCCCCGGATTTCATCAAGATGGTTAGCAACCTATTAAAAGGCCGTCCAGCATCAGGTCAGTTCGACTGCCGGCGCAGGAATGCCGGAATCTCGAGCTGATCGTCTTCATGGCTCGTCATGCGCGCCTGCGGAACCTGACGACCCTGATCGTCCAGGGTGCCGCGACGCGGAGCGTAGAGGCTGGCTTCCGGCGACGGTGCGCGGCGCTGCGGAGCCGCATTGTTCGTCGGAGCCATCATATCGTCGAAAGCCGGGTCTTCTTCGCGGCGACCGAGCGAATTGGTGATTCGCTTCAGCAGGCCCATCGGGCCCCGCTCTTCGGAAGCCTGACCGGCGGCCGGCTGGGCGCGGTGTTCCATCTCGGCCTTAACGACCGGCGGGAAATCCTCGACCTTCGGCATGCGGACCTGCTCCGGAGCCTGACGGATGACCGGCTGCTGATGCATGACCGGCGCCTGCTGCTGAGGCTGAACCGGGGCCTGACGGACCGGCTGGGCTTCCGGGGCTGCTGCGAAGATGCGGCTTTGCGGACGGAAGTCATCTTCCGGCGCTGCGGCCTGTGACATCACCGGCTGCTGCTGGAGATGGGCCTGGCGACCCATCTGGAATTCCAGTTCGCGCTCGAGATCGGCCTCGGCTGCACGAATGGTCTGGGCAACCGGGTCGACAGTGCGAGGAGCCGGAGCGGCAGCCTGTGCGGTCTGGGCCTGCGCGACGTGGGCAGGCTGAGCTGCGGCCGCTGCCGGAGCGGCGGCCGCGGAAGGACGCATAGCGGGCTTCGCCGCCGGGCGGAATTCCATGCCTCTCTCGGCTGCTTCGTTCATTGCCCGGTCGATACCCGTTGCAACGACGGAAACGCGGATGATGCCCTCAAGCGATTCGTCGAAGGTGGCGCCGAGAATAATGTTGGCGTCGGGATCGACTTCTTCGCGAATGCGGGTCGCGGCTTCGTCGACTTCGAACAGGGTCAGGTCACGGCCGCCGGTGATCGAGATCAGCAGGCCCTGAGCGCCCTTCATCGAGGTCTCGTCGAGCAGCGGGTTGGCAATGGCGGCCTCGGCGGCCTGCATTGCGCGGCCCTGGCCGGAAGCCTCGCCGGTACCCATCATGGCGCGGCCCATTTCGCGCATGACCGAACGGACGTCGGCGAAGTCGAGGTTGATGAGACCTTCCTTCACCATCAGGTCGGTGATGCAGGCAACGCCCGAATAGAGGACCTGGTCGGCCATCGAGAACGCATCGGCGAAAGTCGTCTTGTCGTTGGCGATGCGGAATAGATTCTGGTTCGGGATGACGATCAGCGTGTCGACCGACTTCTGCAGTTCCTGGATGCCCATCTCGGCGAGACGCATGCGGCGACCGCCTTCGAAGTGGAACGGCTTGGTCACGACGCCGACGGTCAGGATGCCCTTGTTGCGAGCGGCCTGCGCGACAACAGGCGCTGCACCCGTACCCGTGCCGCCGCCCATGCCGGCGGTGACGAAGCACATGTGCGTGCCGTTGAGATGATCGATGATTTCATCGATGCACTCCTCGGCGGCTGCGCGGCCGACTTCCGGCTGCGAACCGGCGCCGAGACCTTCCGTGACGTTGACGCCGAGCTGGATAATCCGCTCCGCCTTCGTCATGGTCAGCGCCTGCGCGTCCGTGTTGGCGACGACGAAATCGACGCCCTGCAAGCCTGCCGTGATCATGTTGTTGACGGCATTGCCGCCACCGCCACCAACACCGAATACGGTGATTCGCGGCTTAAGCTCGGTGATATCTGGCTTATGCAGCTTGATAGTCATTGTACCCGTTCCTTCTCTTTATGGCCGCATCGCCACGCCGGCCAATTCACTCGATTTCACTTGCCTGATGCTTACCCCGGAAAACCTCTCCGGATCAGGCACTCAAAAACTCTCCTTCAGCCATTGGCCGACACGGCCGATCCGGCTGTTGTTACCCCCAAGCGACGAGAGCAGACCGCTGCTCGGCGCATGTGTCTCCATGTCCGCGACCTGCGGATAGATCATCAGACCGACCGCCGTCGAAAAAGCCGGCCCCTTGGCCGCCGTCGGCAGGCCGGATACGCCCATCGGGCGGCCGATGCGGACATTGCGGGCAAGAACGCGGCGGGCCACGTCGGGCAGGCCGGTCAGCTGGCTGGCGCCTCCCGTCAGAACGACGCGCTTGCCGACGATCGGGCTGAAGCCCGAACGCTGGATACGATCGCGAATGAGTTCGAGGGTTTCCTCGATGCGAGCCTTGACGATGCGCGACACAAGCGCCTTCGGCACCTGCGTCGGCTGGTCACGCTCATCTTCGCCGATCGGCGGGATGGAAATCAGTTCACGCTCTTCCGAAGAATTCGCGAGCGCCGAGGCATGGACCACCTTCAGCCGCTCCGCATCCTCGATGCGGGTGGAAAGACCACGGGCAAGGTCAGTGGTGACGTGATGGCCGCCAAGGCTGACGGCATCGGTATGCACCAGCTTGCCTTCGGCAAAGACCGAGATCGTCGTCGTGCCGCCGCCCATGTCGATCGCGGCGCAGCCGAGCTCGACTTCGTCGTCCACGAGAGCAGCAAGACCGCTGGCATAAGGCGTCGCCACCATGCCCTCGACCGAAAGATGGGCGCGGTTGATGCAGAGCTCGAGGTTGCGCAGCGCTGCACGCTCCGCTGTCACCACATGCATGTCGACACCGAGCGCGTCGCCGAACATCGCCAGCGGATCGCGGATGCCGCGCTCGCCATCGAGCGAGTAGCCGGTCGCCAGCGAATGCAGCACGGCGCGTTCCTGGCGGATCGACTGCTGGCAGGCGGCGGCCAGAACCTTCTTGAGGTCGTTGGCCTCGACTTCCTGACCGCCTAGATCAATGGTCGCGGTGTAGATGTCGCTGCCGAGACGGCCGGCTGAGACATTGACGATCAGGCTGTCGACGGTGAGGCCGGCCATGCGCTCGGCCGCATCGACGGAGAGCCGGACGACGCTTTCCAGCGCATCGAGGTCGGCGATCACGCCGGTCTTGATGCCGCGCGAGCGCTGGTGGCCGATGCCGATGATCTCGATATTGTGCGTGCGGTTCGGGAGAACCTGACTCTCCTCGCGCGGCGTCAGCCGGCCGATCATGCAGACGACCTTCGTCGAGCCGATGTCGAGGACCGAGACGATGTGCGACCGCTTCGAAGAGAGCGGCTTCAACCGAGGCAGGCCGAAATGGGACGAACCGAATAAGCTCATGTATCCTGCCCTGCTTTCTTCAAAGCCTTGTTTCTCGCATCGACGGCGGCCTGACGGCGAACTGTGGCATCCGTGGTTAGTTCTATTGCGGTGCGATCATCGAGACGGAGATCGACGGCGGCTATATCGCGCTCGAGAAGATTTTCGTTCTTGTCGAGCTTGGTCAGTCGCGCAAGCGCGCCGTCGATATTGTCTTCCGGCAATTTGATGGTCACGCCGTTATCGAGATAGAGATCCCAGCGACGGCCGGCGACGCGGACGAAGGCCTTCACATGACCACGGACATCCGGCCACTTGGCAAACTCGTCCTCGACCGATGCGGCTGCGGTTTCGGCATCGCGACCGACGAAGAGCGGCAGCTTGGCGAACTTGTTGTCGCGTAGCGGCGCGATCACGCTGCCGTCCTTCTGGATCAGCGAAAGCTCGGAGCCGTGCTGCCAGATGGCGTAAGCCTTGCGCTCCCTCAGCTTCACTTCGACCGTCCTTGGATAGACCTTGCGAACTTCCACATTTTCGACCCAAGGCAGGCTCGCGATCTTCAGGCGAGCGGCATCGGCATCGAGGGCAACGAGCGAGGTCGTGCCGTCGAGGCCAAGCAACTGCAGGATCTCGATTTCCGAGGTCTCGTCATTGCCGGAAACCTTGACGTCCTCGATCGCGAAGCCGGCAGCAGACGTCGTCGCCTCGGCGACAGCCTGAGTGTGGCCACCAAGCGACATGCCGTAAAGGCCGGTTGCGGCCAGCAGCATGAAGGCGGACACCGTGCCCGTGTGCGCGGGAATGCTGACGCGACCCGAGCCGAGACTGACCAGGAAGCGCACTGCGCGGCGCAGCGGGCGCGGCAGGACGAATGCGTCCTCGACATCGTCGATGGCGAGCGGGACGCGATGACGGGACCGCCTCATATTTTTGACCGTCAGCGCAAACAAGACGCGTCCTCCACCATCCACCGGAGAAATTCACCAAAAGAGTAGCCGGCATGAGCGGCCATTTCAGGCACCAGCGAGGTAGGAGTCATGCCGGGCTGGGTATTGATCTCCAACCAGACAAGTTCACCTTCTTCGGAAAAGCGATCGTCAAAACGGAAGTCGGATCGACTAACACCGCGGCAGCCGATAGCTTCATGCGCCCTTAACGATAATATTTGTATCTTTTGGTAAAGATTCGGTGAAATTTCCGCCGGCAAGACATGTTTTGACCCACCCTTGGCGTACTTGGCGTCATAGTCATAGAAGCTGTGACCGAGCGGCACGATCTCGGTAACGCCGAGGACCTTGCCACCCATGACCCCACAGGTCAGCTCCCGCCCATAGACATAGCGCTCGACCAGCACCTCGTCGCCATAGCGCCATTCGGAAGACGTAACGATCTGCGGCGGATGCGCCTGATCCTCCTTGACGATCACGACGCCGAAGCTTGAGCCCTCGCGCACCGGCTTGACGACGTAAGGCGGCTTCATCGGATGTTCGCCGACGATGCCGAAGCGGTTCATAACGATCGAACCGGCGACCGGAATGCCAGCCGCGGCGGCAACCGTCTTGGCGCGCGACTTGTCCATCGCAAGCGCCGAGGCAAGCACGCCGGAATGCGTATAGGGAATCTGCAGATATTCCAAAATGCCTTGAATTGTCCCGTCTTCACCGAAGGGTCCATGCAGCGCATTGAAGACGACGTCGGGCTTCAGCTCGGCCAGACGGCTGGCGACATCATGCCCCACATCGATACGAGAAACCTGAAAGCCTTCGGCTTCAAGGGCATCGGCACATGCCTTCCCCGAAGAAAGGCTGACAGGCCTCTCCGAGGAAAATCCGCCCAAAAGGACAGCCACGTGCTTGCCACCCATCAATACCCCCGACTTCACGGTCCCTGCTCTTCGTTTACCGGGCCTCGCCTAACAGCGATTCTCGCCCCGCTTTCAATAGGCTGATTAGAACGACATTAAGGTTAATGAAGCGTTTACTTTCGTTAACTTTCGGCCGTTCCGCCGATGATCGAATGGTTCGAATCAAACCGACCTAGTGAATTCTGCCATTAGAATCAGAGAGTTGCTACTTTTGAAATCGCTACATTTAGATTTTTTAAACAAAGAAGCCCGCATCGAAGGAGCAGATGCGGGCCGGAAGGCATTAAAATTGCTTTGATTTCACTCGTTGTCGTCGACCAGTTTCCAGACCAGTCCGCCCAATGCGCCGCCAACGATGGGAGCGACCCAGAACAGCCAAAGCTGCTGCAGGGCCCAACCGCCGACGAACAGTGCCTGGCCTGTCGAACGGGCCGGGTTGACCGACGTATTGGTGATCGGGATCGAAATCAGGTGGATCAGCGTCAGCGTCAGGCCGATGGCGATCGGCGCGAAGCCGGCCGGTACCTTGCTGCTCGTCGAGCCCAGAATCACGACGAGGAAAAACAAGGTCAGCACGATTTCGGCCACCAATGCCGAGACCAGCGAATAACCACCCGGCGAATGCTCGCCATAACCATTCGCCGCAAAACCGCCGAGCTGGAAATCGGCCTTGCCGCTGGCGATCAGATAAAGCACGGCTGCAGCCACGATGGCACCGACAACCTGCGCGACGATATAAGGAATGAGTTGCCCGCCCGGAAAGCGGCCAGCCACCGTCAGACCAACCGAGACGGCTGGGTTGAAATGCCCTCCCGAAATGCCGCCGACCGCATAGGCCATCGTCAGCACGGTCAGACCGAACGCAAAAGCAACCCCCAGAAAACCGATACCGAGGCTCGGAAATGCCGCAGCGAAGATTGCGCTGCCGCAGCCACCAAATACGAGCCAAAATGTCCCAAGAAACTCAGCGATGAGTTTTTTCTGCATAAAACCCTTCTCCTTTGCCCTCAACCAAAGCGAAAATCGGCCATCTATGAAAAAACCCCGGGAAGGACTCGCCCGAAGCACGCCCACTCAACGGCAAACATTCGCCCAATTGTTTGCGAATCAACAATTGCGGCTAAATAGTAGCACACAACCGCTGATTTCTTGCGCATCTGACGTTTGCGTCGAACAAAAATTGCGCTAAGGACACGCCTTACCTAATAAGGAAACCTTAGCATCCTCTAAATTGGTGGGATTATGACTGACGCGATATCTCCTTTATCGCCGACCCCCTCGTCATCGAACAATGCTGTTGCGAATTCCCCGGCACGTGTTCTGATCGCGAGCCTTATCGGCACAACGATCGAATTTTTCGATTTCTATGTTTATGCAACGGCGGCGGTTATCGTCTTCCCGAAGCTGTTTTTTCCGGCAAGCGATCCGACCTCGGCAACGCTGCAGTCCTTCGCGACCTTCTCCATCGCCTTCTTCGCGCGTCCGATCGGCGCGATGATCTTTGGCCATTTCGGTGACCGGATCGGCCGCAAGGCGACGCTTGTTGCGGCTCTGATGACCATGGGCCTCTCGACGGTCCTGATCGGCATGCTGCCGACCTATGAATCGATCGGCGTTCTCGCACCAGTGCTGCTGGCGCTTTGCCGCCTCGGCCAGGGCCTCGGCCTCGGCGGCGAATGGGGCGGCGCGGTGCTGCTGGCGACGGAAAACGCGCCTGAAGGAAAGCGCAGCTGGTACGCCATGTTCCCGCAGCTCGGCGCCCCCATCGGCTTCATCCTGTCGGCCGGCCTCTTCCTCATCCTGCGCGAAACCATGGCGGATGCGGACTTCCTCAACTATGGCTGGCGCGTCCCCTTTCTGATCAGCATCGTGCTGGTTGCCGTCGGCCTCTATGTCCGCCTGAAGATCACGGAAACCCCGGAATTCCAGCGCGCGATCGAGAAGGAAGAGCGCGTTTCCGTCCCGATCGCGGTCATTTTCCGCTCGCACGTCCGCAGCCTGATTCTCGGCACCATCATCGCGGTCGCGACCTTCGTGCTGTTCTACCTGATGACGGCCTTTACGCTGAGCTGGGGCACCAGGCCTCCGGGCAACGGACCGTTGCCGGCGGGTCTCGGCTACTCGCAGGGCCAGTTCCTCGTCGTCCAGCTCGCCGGCGTCGTCTTCTTCGGCCTGATGATCCCGATCTCCGGCCTGTTGTCGGACCGATATTCGCGCCGGCTGGTTCTGATCCTGACGACGATCGGCATCTTCATCTTCGGCCTGTTCTACTCGTCGCTGCTGACGGCTGGGCTTGCAGGCGCTTTCGCCTGCTCGATCATCGGCCTTGCGCTGATGGGCTTCACCTACGGCCCGATCGGCGCCGCGCTGGCGGCACCCTTCCCGACCACCGTGCGCTATACCGGCGCCTCGATGACCTTCAATCTCGGCGGCATCGTCGGTGCATCCCTGGCTCCCTACATCGCCACATGGCTCGCGACGACCTATGGCCTGGTCTATGTAGGCTATTATCTGGCCGCCGCCGCGCTGCTCTCGCTGATCGGCATCCTGCTCTCGGGCAACGACGAAATCTGAAGACTTCGCGATAATCAATTGAAAAGGCCGGGTGAAAACCCGGCCTTTTTCTTGAATCATTTTCTGAAGTTCGAGCCGATGATAGCGCAAGCCTACTCGGTCGTGACGCCCTGGAAAGGACGAACTTCCCGGCCGGGCATGAAGTGTCCAAGGCGCTTGATTTCCCATTCCAGCTTGACGCCGGAGTTCTCGAAAACCTCGCGGCGCACCTGCTCGCCGAGATATTCCAGGTCGTAGCCCGTCGCCTGCTCCATGTTGATCATGAAGTTGCAATGCAGCGACGACATTTGCGCACCGCCGATGACGAGACCGCGGCAACCCGCCTCATCGATCAGCTTCCAGGCGGAAAGATCTTCCGGGTTCTTGAAGGTCGAACCGCCGGTCTTTTCCCGAATCGGCTGCACGGTTTCGCGATGGGCGCGCACGGCATCCATCTCGGCGCGGATCTTGGCGCGATCTTCCGCATAGCCCTCGAAAAGGACGTGCGTGAAGATCAGATCTTCGGACGCATCCGAATGCCGGTAGCTGTAGCCCATCTCGGCATTGCCGAGCACAAGCTTGTCGCCCTTGCGGTCGACGGCATGGACTTCGACGACCCGCTCGCGCGTTTCGGCGCCGTTGGCGCCGGCATTCATCCGCGCGGCACCGCCGATGCTGCCGGGAATGCCGTAGAAGAAATGGAAGCCGCCGATGCTGTTGTCCATCGCCATGGCCGCGACATGCTTGTCGGGGCAAATGGCGCCGGCCAGGATACGGTTTTCGCCGGCAAGCTCGACGGAGCCGAAGCCCTTGGCCGAAAGCCTGAGGACGACGCCTGGAATGCCGCCGTCGCGCACCAATATGTTCGAGCCCACGCCGACGACCGTCAGTGGCACGTCTTCCGGCAATATCTTCAGGAAGGCGACGAGATCGTCCGTGTCATGCGGCTGGAACATCAGTTCCGCCAGCCCGCCGGCGCGGAACCACGTAACGCGATCCATCGGCGCGTCCGGCGTCAGCCGGCCCCTGATGTCCTTTACACCGTCGCCGAGCGACGCCAGAAGCTTTTCCCCATTTACCTGTTTCATGCGGACTTACCCGAGAGGCCTTCCAATTCCTTTGGCAATGATGCTGCCCAATATGTGATATTGCCAGCGCCCAACAAAACCACAAAATCACCCGGTCGCGCAATCTCTGCAACCATGGCGGCAAGATCTTCCTGCGATGGCAGGTAGCGTGCATCGCGATGGCCGTTAGCCTTGATGCGCGAAACCAGTGTCTGTGAATCCACACCTTCGATGGGATCCTCGCCGGCCGCATAGACGGGCGCAAGGAAGATGCTGTCTGCATCGTTGAAGCAGGCTGCGAATTCCTCGAAAAGGCTCGACAGGCGCGTATAGCGATGCGGCTGGTGGATCGCGATGACGCGGCCGTTGCAGGCTTCGCGCGCGGCCTTCAGCACAGCCTTGATCTCGACGGGGTGATGACCGTAGTCGTCGAAGACCTTGATGCCGTTCCATTCGCCGGTCAGCGTGAAGCGACGCTTGACGCCGCCGAAGGATGCCAGCCCCTTGGCGATCGCCTCGCTGGAAATGCCAAGCCGGTTGGCAACGGCAACGGCCGCCGTCGCGTTGGAGATATTGTGACGACCCGGCATCGGCATGACGAGATCCTTGATCTGGATCACCTTGCCCGTACGGCGCCTGCGGATTTCGATATCGAACAGCGAGCGCGTGCCATCGATGCGCACATTCGAGAAACGCACGTCCGCCTGCGGGTTTTCGCCATAGGTGATGACCTTTCGGTCCTCGATGCGCCCCACCAGCGACTGCACTTCAGGATGGTCGATGCACAGGACGCCGAAGCCATAGAACGGCACATTCTCGACGAACTGCCGGAAGGCGGCCCGCACGGCATCGAAATTGCCGTAGTGATCGAGATGCTCCGGATCGATATTCGTGACGACGGCGACATCGGCCGGCAGCTTCAGGAAGGTGCCGTCCGATTCGTCGGCCTCGACCACCATCCATTCGCCGGCGCCCATGCGCGCATTCGTGCCATAGGCATTGATGATGCCGCCGTTGATGACTGTGGGATCAAGACCGCCGGCTTCCAGAAGCGTCGCCACGAGAGACGTCGTCGTGGTCTTTCCGTGCGTGCCGCCGATGGCGATAGCGCTGCGGAAGCGCATCAATTCGGCCAGCATTTCGGCGCGGCGCACGACCGGCAGCAGCTTTTCGCGCGCGGCGGCGAGCTCGGGATTGCTCTTCTTGATGGCGGTCGAGACAACAACGACTTCGGCATCGCCGAGGTTTTCCGCCTTGTGGCCGATATGGACCGGAATGCCCTTGTCGCGCAGCCGCTGCACATTGGCGCTTTCCGATTGATCGGAACCCTGAACGCGATGGCCGAGGTTATGCAACACCTCGGCAATGCCGCTCATTCCGATACCGCCTATACCGATAAAATGCACAAGGCCGATGGCCTTCGGCAGCTTCATGCGCCTGCCCCCTTGAATTGCTGAATTGAACGTCCCGCGGCAATAGCCTCAACCATGTCGGCAAGCAAGTTTGCCGCATCCGGCTTCCCCGCCTGCTTGGAGGCGGCGGCCATTTTTGCGAGCTTTTCCGGCATGGTCATGGAGCCGCGCAGGATAGTGGAAAGTTTCTCCGGCGTCAGTTCCGACTGCACGATGACTTTGACGCCGCCTGTTGCCGCCAGCGCGGCCGCATTGGCCGCCTGATCGTGATCGAGCGCATGCGGATAAGGCACGAGGATCGCCGGGCGGCCGATGACGGCAAGCTCCGATACGGTCGAGGCTCCGGAGCGGCATAGAACCAGATGCGCGGCACCGATGCGCTCGGCCATATCGGTGAAGAACGGCGCGACATCGGCGCCCATTTCCAGCTTTCTCGTGCAGCTGTTGACCGTCTCCATATCCTCGGGGCGCACTTGCTGCGTGATCCGCAGGCGCTTGCGCAGCGGCTCCTCAAGCAGGCTGATTGCCGTGGGCACGGCCTTCGAGAAATACTGCGCGCCCTGGCTGCCGCCGAAGACGACCAGATTGAACGGATCGTCCGGCCCCGACGGTACATAGGGACGCTTCGCCGCCTCGATGACGGCCGGGCGCACGGGGTTTCCCGTCGTTATCGTCTTCTCCGCAAATGTGCCGTTATCGGTGAGGAAGCCGCCCGCAATCGCGCGAACGCGCGTCGCCAGCATCTTGTTGGCGCGGCCCATGACGGCGTTCTGCTCATGCAGCATGGAGGGCACGCCCATGCGCGTGGCGGCGAGAAGCGGCGGAACCGTCGGATAGCCGCCGAAGCCGACGACGCAGACGGGTTTCAGTCTCTGGATCAGCTTGCGGGCTGCGCGCATACCCGTCCACAGCGTCCAAAGCGAGCGCGCAACCTTCAGCGGGTTTTTCGAACCGATCGTCGCCGAGGGCACGACGTGGATCTCTTCGGCCGGAAACTTGCCGGCGTAGCGTTCGGCGCGGCTGTCGGTGACGAGGTGCACGGAATAGCCGCGCTCCTTCAGTTTATAGGCCAGCGCCTCGGCCGGAAATACGTGACCGCCGGTACCGCCGGCGGCAAGAAGGACAATGCCTTTACTCATAATTTTCGCTCCCGCGAACACCCCACTACTCGGGGCATCTCCCTAATATAGGAAGCCGCCACGGCCACGTCATCGACGCGGGCCAAGCCCCCCTCATAGACCGCCGCTTCCTGAAAAGCGAACGCAGAATGAGAGGCAGGCGGGAGATATCGAGAGCAAATGGCAGATAGTCCCAAGATGCTCACTCCGCCGGCAATCCGTGCGTCACGCGGAACAGGGTGCGATCCTGCGCACGCTTTTCCGGCCTGTGACGCGTCAGCGCCAGGATGAAGCCCGCCGTCACGCAGATCGCGGTCATCGACGAGCCGCCGTAGGAGATCAGCGGCAGCGTCATGCCCTTGGCCGGCAGGAGCTGCAGGTTCACGCCGATATTGATGATCGACTGAATGCCGATCTGCAGCACGAGGCCGGCAACGGCGAAACGATTGAAATCGTTCTTTTCCTTATAGGCGTGCGACAGGCCGCGCAGCACCAGAACGGCAAAGATGAGGACAAGCACCATGCAGAAAATGACACCGAATTCTTCGGCAGCCACCGAGAAGATGAAGTCCGTATGCGCGTCCGGAATGATGCGCTTGACGATGCCTTCGCCAGGACCGACGCCGAACCAGTTGCCATGAATGATCGCTTCCTTGGCGGTATCGACCTGGAACGTGTCGCCCTCGCCCGTCATGAACTTGTTCACGCGTTGCGCGACGTGGTCGAAGACGTAGTAGGCCGCGACGAAACCGCCGGCGCCAAGGCCGCCGAGCACGATGATCCACAGCCAGGGCATGCCTGCCATGAAGAACATGCCACCCCAAACAGCGGTCGTCAGGATGGTCTGGCCAAGGTCCGGCTGAGCCACGAGCAATGCGACGACGATGCCGAACAGGATAATGGCGAAGAGATTGCCCGGAATTTCCGGCTGCCGCGCATGTTCGGAGAACAGCCAGGCGCAGACGACGACGAAGGCCGGCTTCATGAATTCGGACGGCTGAATCGACAGCGCCGCGATATTGACCCAGCGCCGTGATCCCTTGACCTCGATGCCGAAGAAGAGCGCGAAAAGCATCATCGCCAGCGCGACGATCAGCAGGATGACCGCCGTCCGCCGCACCTGACGGGGCGTCATGAAGGAGATGCCGATCATCGCTGCGATCGCCGGGACAAGGAACAGGGCGTGGCGTTTGACGAAGTGGAACGGCTCAAGCCCGATGCGCTCCGCCACCGCTGGCGACGCCGCGAAGGAAAGCATGAAACCGATGCCGATCAAGAGGATGAAAAGGGCGAGAAACACGCGGTCGATGGTCCAGAACCACTCGGCCAAGGCCCCACGTTCAACGCGGCTTACCATATCATTTGCCTCCAGCTGCTGAACCGATCAGCATGGTGACGCCCTCGATCGCAGCCACATGGCTGACGAAGGCGTCACCCCTGACCTCGAAATTCTTATACTGATCGAAACTTGCGCAAGCCGGTGACAGCATCACCGCCACGGACGCATGGTCGTCCTCGTTTGCATCGGCTGCCGCATGCGCAACGGCCCGCTCCAGCGTCCCGGAAATTTCATAGGGCACCCGCTCGCCGAGCGTTGCGGCAAAAGCCGGCGCCGCCTCGCCGATCAGATAGGCCTTGGCTATGCGCGGGAAGAGCGGCGCAAGGGTCGTGATCCCACCCTCTTTCGGCAGGCCACCGGCAATCCAGTAGATGTTGTCATAGCTCGAAAGCGCAGGCGCCGCCGCATCCGCGTTGGTCGCCTTGGAATCGTTGACGAAGACCACCCGGCCGCGTCTTCCGACGGGCTGCATGCGATGCTTGAGGCCGGGGAAGGATCTCAATCCAGCCCGAATTTCATCGGCCGAAACGCCGACGGCAAGGCACGCGGCGATTGCCGCCGCGGCGTTCTGTGCGTTATGGCCGCCGCGCAAGGTCTGGATGCCGTCGAGATCGGCAATCTCGCTTGCTGCACCGCTCGATGCCCGCATGATGCGGCTGCCCTCCGCATAGAGGCCATCCGGCAATGCATGCCGGCGCGAAATCCGCATCACCTTGCCGCCCGCCCTTTCGATGCGATCGGCGATCAAGGAAGAATGACTGTCGTCGATGCCGACGATAGCAACGTCGCTGCCAGCGACCAACCGCTCCTTGATATCGGCATAGTGCTGCATCGTGCCGTGCCGATCGAGATGATCGGGCGTCAGGTTCAGCAGAATGCCGGCGGAAGGATTGAGCGTCGGCGCCAGATCGATCTGGTAGGAAGAGCATTCGACCACATAGAAACGGCCAGCTTTCGGTGGATCGAGGGTCAGCACGGCCGTACCGATATTGCCGCCAAGCTGCGTGTCGCGCCCACTCGATTGCAGAATGTGGGCGATCAGCGCCGTCGTCGTCGATTTGCCGTTCGTGCCGGTAATGGCGATGAACGGGCAATCCGGGGCGTGTGCACGCCGTTCTCGCACGAAAAGCTCGACGTCGCCGATGGCCTCCACGCCGGCGGCATGAGCGAGATCGACCGTCCAATGGGGCTTCGGATGCGTCAGCGGCACGCCGGGCGACAGCACGAAGACCGACAGGCTGTTCCAGTCGATCGTCCTGAGATCGGCAACCGCTATCCCCTCCGCTGCCGCCTTCGCCACGCTGTCTGGATTGTCGTCCCAGGCCGTGACCTCGGCGCCGCCGGCGACGAGCGCACGCGCCGTGGCGAAACCCGAGCCGCCGAGGCCGAAGAGAGCGACCTTCTTTCCTTTCAGCGTGGTGACGGGGATCATCGGTGCCTCACCGCAGCTTCAGGGTGGACAGGCCGACCATCGCCAGGATGACAGCAACGATCCAGAAGCGCACGACGACCTGGCTCTCGGTCCAGCCCTTCTTTTCGAAATGGTGATGGATCGGCGCCATCAGGAAGACACGGCGCTTGGTCATCTTGAAAAAGCCGACCTGGATGATGACGGAAAGCGCTTCCAGCACGAAAAGACCACCGATGATCGCCATGACGATCTCGTGCTTGGTGGCGACGGCGACCGAGCCGATCATGCCGCCGAGCGCCAGAGAACCGGTATCGCCCATGAAGATAGCGGCCGGCGGCGCATTGAACCAGAGGAAGCCAAGACCCGCCCCGATAACCGCGCCGAGCACCACGGCCAATTCGCCCGTGCCGGGCACGAAATTGATCGCCAAATAGTCGGCGAAGACGAAATTGCCGGCCAGATAGGAGATGACACCGAAGGAGGCCGCCGCGATCATGACCGGCACGATGGCAAGCCCGTCGAGGCCATCAGTCAGGTTGACGGCATTGCCGGCGGCAACGATGACGAAGGCACCGAAGAATACGAAGAACATGCCGAGATTGAGCAGCAGGCTCTTGAAGAAGGGGAAGGCGACAGACGAGCCGAAGGTCGAGCCGGCCGGGCCGGAGGACAGCGCGGTCGTCATCATGAAATAGACGGCAATAGCGGCGATGACGAACTCGATGCCGAGGCGCGCGCGACCGGAAAAGCCCTTGTCGCTCTGCTTGGTAACCTTGAGATAGTCGTCATAGAAGCCGATCGCCCCGAAGCCGAGCGTCACGAGCAGCGTGGCAACCACATAGACATTGGCAAGATCGGCCCAAAGCAGCGATGAGACGACGATGCCGGCCAGGATCATCAGCCCGCCCATCGTCGGAGTGCCGGCCTTCTTGAAATGCGTCTGCGGACCATCGGCGCGGATCGGCTGCCCCTTGCCCTGACGCACGCGCAGGGAGGAGATGATTCGCGGCCCGAAGAGGAAGACGATCAACGCGGACGTGAACAGGGCACCGCCGGTACGGAACGTGATGTATCTGAACAGATTGAGGAATCTGAAATGAGTATTGAAGAAATGAATATGGTCCGACAGGTCGGCAAGCCAGATCAGCATAAGAGCCCTTTCTAAAGCCCCTGATGGGTGTGGAGGCCCGTGTCGGAAAATGCGGGGAACTTGTCAAGCAAGCCCGCCACGATCTTTCCAAACCCCATTCCCAGCGACGATTTCACCATCAAGACGTCGCCGGGGGCGACTGAATTGAGCGCGAATTCCGAGAGCTCCTCCGTCGTCTCGCGGTATTCGACATGAACACTTTCCGGCAGCTCATCCCTTAAAGCCGCCATCTCCGGACCGGCCAGCCAGACATGCTCGATACCGGCCGCCAGCAGCGGTCCGGCAAGATTGGCATGCACGCGCTGGGCATAGTCCCCCATTTCCAACATATCGCCGAGAACGGCGATCCGCCTGCCCAGCCGTCCACCCAGCCCCGCATGCGGCGAGGTCGTCGCCAGCAGTTCGATGGCCGCGCGCATGGATGCGGGATTGGCGTTATAGCTCTCGTCGATCAGCGTGAAGTGACCGTTGCCGATCGCCCGCTTGTGGCGCTGTCCCCGGCCCTTTTCCGGCTGCAGGTCCGCCAGGGCATCGACAGCCTCGTCGAGATCGGCCTCCACGAGCATGACGGCGCCGAGCACGGCAAGCGCATTTTCGGCGATATGGCGGCCCGGTGCGCCGAGCGCCACTTCGATGGTCTCGCCGCCGATCGTCAGCCAAAGCGTCGAATTTTCTTCCGAGGCATTGAATTCCGCAAGGCGCACATCGGCCTTGGCATGCTGGCCGAAGCTGTGCACATGCTCGATGCCGGCCGTCAGCGCCGCATGTTCCAGCATCTCGAACTGATCGTTATCGTGGTTGAGAATGGCGTGACCGCCCGGCACGACACCGTCAAAAATCTCGGCCTTGGCGGCAGCGATCTCGCTGATGCTGTTGAAATTGCCGAGATGAGCCGGCGCGATCGTGGTGATGATCGCCACATGCGGCTGCACCATCTTGACCAGCGGACGAATTTCCCCGGGATGGTTCATGCCGACTTCGAAAATACCAAAATCCGTATCTTCAGGCATGCGCGCCAGAGTAAGCGGGACACCCCAATGATTGTTGAACGAGGCGACCGAGGCGTGCACCTTGCCCGAGGGTGTCAGTGCGCGCCGGAGCATTTCCTTCGTGGTGGTCTTGCCGACCGAACCTGTAACGGCGATGATCTTGGCCTGCGTACGCTGACGGGCGGCGACACCGAGCCGTGCAAGTGCCGCCAGCACATCGTCCACCACGATCTTCGGTACGGTCAGCCTGCCCATTGCCGGCAGACGCCCCTCGCTGATCACGATGAAAGCCGCGCCATTCGCCATTGCCAGATTGGCATAGTCATGGCCGTCGACGCGATCGCCCTTGATTGCAAAAAAAGCCTCGCCGGGCTGAATGGAACGACTGTCTATGGAAATGCCCGTAATGCCCTCTGGCAGTCCTCCGAAGGAGCGGCCGGAGATTGCGGTGATCATATCATCAGTTGTCCATAACCAGCTCAAAACTTCAAATCCTCCAATGCTTTGCGCAATTCGGCATGGTCCGAGAACGGCAGCGTGACGCCGCCGATCGTCTGACCTTCCTCATGCCCCTTGCCGGCGACGATCAGCGTGTCGCCGGATTTCAGCAGGCCGACCGCCTTGCGGATCGCTTCGGCACGATCGCCGATCTCCGTCGCGCAGGCGGCAGCCGTCATGATTTCGGCACGGATCGTTGCCGGATTCTCGGATCGTGGATTGTCGTCGGTGACGACGACGACATCGGCGAGACGGCAGGCAATCTCACCCATGATCGGCCGCTTGCCGCGATCACGATCGCCGCCGCAACCGAAGACGACAATGACGCGGCCCGTCGTGAACGGCCGCACCGAATTCAGGACATTTTCGAGCGCATCCGGCTTGTGGGCATAGTCAACATAGGCAAGCGCGCCATCATGCGTGTGACCGACAAGCTCCAGGCGACCGGATGCACCGACAAGCTTTTCCAATGCCGCCATGGCGATCGGCGCCGCGACGCCCGTCGAGATGGCAAGGCCGGCGGCGACAAGCGCATTGGCGATCTGGAAATCCCCAGCCAACGGGATATGGACTTCGAAGATATCGTCGCCGACATGCACCTCGGCGATCTGCTTGTGGCGAAAATGCTCGACGCGCTTCAACGTCAGGAAATCGCCCTTGCGGCCGACGGTGCGCACGTCCTGTCCCGCATCGCGGGCAGCGGCAATCGCCTGAGGGGACCAGGCATCGTCAGCAAAAATGACGGCCGGCGAGCCCTTCGGCAGCAAATCCCGGAACAGCCGCATCTTGGCGGCCATATAGTCCTCAACCGTCGGATGATAATCCATGTGGTCACGGCCGAGATTGGTGAAAGCGGCGGCAGCAAGCCTCACACCATCAAGCCGGAATTGATCGAGACCATGGCTGGAGGCTTCCATGGCTGCATGGGTCACGCCTTCCTCGGCGAGCTCGGCCAGCAGCTTGTGCAGCGATACCGGATCAGGTGTCGTCAGAGCGCCATATTCGTTGCGGGTCGGCGATACGACGCCGGTCGTGCCGATCATGGCGGCCGGATGACCGGCATGGGCCCAGATCTGGCGCGTGAAGGAAGCAACCGAGGTCTTGCCGGCGGTACCAGTCACCGCCACCATCGTTTCCGGCTGCCGTCCGTAGAAGCGCGAAGCGGAGACGGCAAGAAACCGACGCGGCTCGGAAACCGAGAGCACGGGCACGCCGCCGGCATCGGCCCCATGGCCCGCGACGACAACCGACGCTCCGCGAGAAACGGCATCTGCGATGAAACTCGCTCCATCAGCCTTCGTGCCAGCCACGGCGACAAATGCCACGCCGGGCGACACCTTCCGGCTGTCGGCAGAAATCCCGATTATCTCAAGATCGCCAAGCGTCCCGCCAATCTGTGTGTTGAGTTCCGAAAACGTATTTCCGGCAATTTCCCGCAAGTTCATCGAATGTACTTTTCGCCTTTTCGATCAGTCCGCCCCTCGCGAATCGACGTGTGTATTCTTTCACGCTTAATAAGACACCAGCAAGGCCGAGTTGCCGTTTCCAAAACTTGGCTGAATGCCGAGGATCGGTGCCGCCCGGGCGATGATGTCGCGGGCGATCGGCGCCGCGGTGTAGGCCGAGATCGTGCCGCCATGCTCACCGGTCTTCGGCTCGTCGCAGAAGGTCATGATGATGTATTGCGGATTATCGATCGGGAAAGCGGCCATGAAGGTGTTGAAGTTCAGCGTGTGGGAGTAACGGCCGTTGACCACCTTGTCGGCCGTGCCGGTCTTGCTGCCGACGTCGTAGCCCGGCACGCGGGCAGCGCGGCCAGATCCCTTCGAACCGTTGAAATCGAGGAGGAAGCGCACGTCGTCGCTGGTGCTTTTCTTGACGACGAGCTTGGCGATCTCATCCGCCTGCTCGCGGGTCCGGGGCAGGAAGGTCGGCTCGATCAGCTTGCCGCCGTTGACAAGCGCCGCGCCAGCGACGGCCGTCTGCAACGGCGTCGTCGAAACACCGTGACCAAAGGAGATCGTGATCGAATTGATCTTCTTCCACACGCGTGGTTGCGTCGGCATTTTCACCTCAGGCAATTCGGTCTGCATCTTGGAGAGCAGGCCGATGCGGGTGAGGAATTCCTTGTGCGCGTCGATGCCGACGAGATCGGCGATCTTCGCCGTGCCGACGTTGGACGAGTACTGGAAGATTTCCGGAACGGTCAGCACGCGATGCTGGCCGTGGAAGTCGTGAATGGTAAAGCCGCCGATGCGAATCGGGTTGGTGGCGTCGAAAGCGTCACGCAGCGTGACTTTGCCGGAATCGAGCGCCATCGCCATGGTAAAGGTCTTGAAGGTCGATCCCATTTCGAACGTGCCGTTCGTCATGCGATTGAGCCAGCCTTCAGCAGCACCTTCGTTCGGGTAGTTCGGATCGAAATCGGGCGCGGACGCCATGGCGACCACTTCGCCGGTACGGACATTGACCACCGCCGCGCCGGCACCCTTCGCCTGGAAATTCTTGACGGCGTTGACGACGGCATCATGGACGATGTCCTGCACGCGCAGATCAATCGACAGTTTCACCGGTTGCAGCGGCTGGTCGTTGGTCATGCCCGCGGCGGCGAGGTCGGCGAGCCCCTGGTCGTCGATATATTTCTCCATGCCGGCAACGCCGCGGTTGTCGATATTGACGTAGCCGAGAATATGAGCCGCGGTCGAGCCGCCGGGATAGAAGCGGCGCTTCTCCGGGCGGAAGCCGATGCCGGGAATGCCGAGCGCCAGGATCTGGCTTTGCTGTTTCGGCGTCAGCTGCCGCCGCAGCCAGGCGAAATGGGAGCTCTTTGCCGAAAGCTTCTTATAGGTGGACTTGGCATCCAGATCCGGCAGGACCTTGTGCAGCTCCTCGACGGCCTCATCCGGATCGATGATCTTGTTCGGCTCGGCAAACAGCGAGACGGTACGGATGTCCGTTGCCAGAAGAGCGCCGTTGCGATCGACGATGTCGGGCCGCGACGCCATAAGGCGATCCGGCGGCAAAATGCTTGACGTCGTATCCGGCGGCGTCATGGCGAACTGGGCAAGACGAGCACCGACTACGCAATAGACCGCGATGAAACTTGCCACCAGCAGAACGACGCGGCTCTTGGCCTGGGTGGCCTTGCGCTTGCGGGCACCTTCGAAGGTCGAGCGCGAAAAGCCGTCGCTCGGTCTATTGTTGCCGTCGGTGGAGAAGTGCGCCTTGCTCTTCAGGACCATGATGCGAGAAAGAAAAGACATTATTCGTCCACCGATCCCGTTGCGATATTGTCGATGTCTGGTTTCTTGCGCTTCGCCACGACGGGTGTCTTTGGCCGTGGCGCGGGAGCGGCGGCCACATCCGCAATGGCCTTCCTGATCTGCGCGTCGGTCGTATCGCCGCTCTTGGAGGCTGCGGATGCATTGCCCTTGGTGGGTTTGCCGCTTTTCGGATCGTTGGATGCCGTCACCGTCGGCGGCGGAAGCTGCGAGCGCAGCATCGGCATCTCGCTCGGCTGAACGATCGCGGTCGAGAGCGTCGGTTGCAGCTGAAGCTCGCCACTATAGGCGTTGACGAGCTTTTCAAGACGGTTCGGCTGTGAGACCAGCGCCCAGTCCGCCTTCAGAAGCTCGATCGTGTCCTTCTCAAGCTTGATTTCGGATTCGAGACGACGAACCTCCTCCAGCTTCAACTCGGCACGATGCTTGATCGTATAGGTCACGCTGGCCATGGCCGTCATGACTCCGATCAGCACGATGTCAAAAGTCTTTAGCATCTCAACCTCCGAGCTTTCCGAGACTGGCGAGATTGGGCAGATCGAAGATCGAAAGATCGGCAGCTTCGGCTGGCGCGGCGGTGCGAAGCCCCGCACGCAGCTTGGCCGAGCGAGCGCGCGGATTGGCTTCAGCCTCGGCATCGCTCGCGGAGATCATCGACTTGCCGACCGGCTCGAAGGTGGCAGGCCGCTCACTTACTATCGGCATGTGGCGCGACCCGGCGGCACGGCCTGAGCGATCGGCAAAGAATTTCTTGACGATCCGGTCTTCCAGCGAATGGAAGGTCACCACGACAAGGCGCCCGCCCGGCTTGAGGGCGCGCTCGGCTTCAAACAGTGCCTGGGCCAACTCGCCGAGCTCGTCGTTGACGAAAATGCGCAAGGCCTGGAAGACCCTTGTCGCCGGATGAATTTTGTCCTTCGCCTTTCGCGGCGTCACGATCTCGATCAGACCGGCCAAATCACGAGTGGTCACGAAAGGAGCCTCCGCACGCCGTTTCTCGATCGCATGCGCGATGCGCGGCGCCTGCTTTTCCTCGCCCAGAAACACAAAGATGCGAATGAGATCGGCGAGCTTGGCGCGATTGACGACATCGGCAGCCGACACGCCGCTTGCCGACATGCGCATGTCGAGCGGACCGTTCTTGTTGAAAGAAAAACCGCGCTCGGCCTCGTCGATCTGCATGGAAGAAACGCCGATATCGAGCACGATACCATCAAGGCCGCTCGCCGGCGCATGATCGGCCAGCTCCGAAAACTGCGACTGGATGAGATTGAGATGGCCGGCATGGGTAGAAACGAGCGCCTGCCCCGCCGCAATCGCCGTCGGGTCGCGATCAAGCGCGATCACATCGGCGCCGGCGGCAAGGATGGCCGACGTATAGCCGCCCGCCCCGAACGTTCCATCAAGGATGATCCGGCCAGGCGCGGGGGCAAGCGCCTCGAGCACCTCGGAAAGAAGAACCGGAATGTGGCGAACTGGTCCGCCATCGGCATCAGAAGAACCTCCGCCTGAATTCGCCGCCATTCCGTTTCCCCGCTCTA
Organism: Rhizobium sp. CCGE531; assembly: GCF_003627795.1. NCBI lineage: Bacteria > Pseudomonadati > Pseudomonadota > Alphaproteobacteria > Hyphomicrobiales > Rhizobiaceae > Rhizobium > Rhizobium sp. CCGE531. The sequence continues at coordinate 2,519,918 of NZ_CP032684.1, forward strand.
TTCCGAGCGCCTGCCCGCCAGCCTGCGCTCCTCTCGTGCCTGCGCCTGCAAGGCCAGGAAGACCTCCGGTCGCCACAATTGAAAATGATCCGCCCGACCGACGAAGGTCACTTCGCCCGCAATGCCGGTGAAGTCGCGGATGAAATCCGTGACCATCAACCGCCCTTCCGCGTCGAGCTTCACAAAGACCCCGCCCCCATGAATGAGGAGCGACATCTGATTTGCCGCCGGCGAAAACGGATCGTCCGCCGCAATCTGACGCTCGAACCGATCGAGCAGATCGAGACCGCCGACGCTGATCGCCGGAAATACAAAATCCTGGAAGCAATACAGCTCCTGGATATTGCGCTCGGCCAGCACGGAACGAAATGCCGCCGGCACGGAAACCCGCCCCTTGGTATCGATCCGGTTGGTCGCGTTTGACAGGAAGCGGTTCATGACGCGAAACACCCGTCCCCCACGACCCGCAGGCAGCTACACGCTCGCAGGCACAGCCAAAATCGGACACAGCTTCGCAAGCCGAAAGAGCCGATGCTCCTTCGACGCTTCCGGAACGGAAGCAATCACGGCCTTGCGATGATTGGGCACTGGTTTGCCCGTATGCAGTGTTCTTTTGGGATACCATGGGACCATATGGGCGTCAATGGGATGAAGCCACGTCTGGCATGGCATCAGCTCGAATATTCATAAGCCGTTAAGTTTAACGAAAGGTTAGGATCGACCTCAGCCGACGTCCCGAAACGGATTGTTTTCACAGGCGAAACGCCCCGCCTGCCAGGGCCGCAAACCTTGGAAATCCAAGGCATCCCGCCATTCCCGAAATTATTTGCGGAAAGCGGGAAACACGCCTTTCCTGCAAGCGCGATGATTTGCCAGTTGGCCTGTAAGCCGGGTTCTGTATGGCTCCGGCCGAGGCCGGAACGTGGCAGCCATTCATCTGGGACGGCGCTTGCGCGACGCCTCATGCAACCCACCCGGATGACCGGCCCGGAAACGGGCTGGAACGCTTGCGCGCCCCGCGTCATCCCTATTCGGTTTTGCTCCCGGTGGGGTTTTCCGTGCCGTCGCTGTTGCCAGAGACGCGGTGGGCTCTTACCCCACCCTTTCACCCTTACCCGGCACAAAGCCGGGCGGTTTGCTTTCTGTGGCACTTTCCCTGAGGTTGCCCCCGCCGGACGTTATCCGGCACCGTGTTTCCGTGGAGCCCGGACTTTCCTCACCTCATCGCCTTTCGACATTGATGAAGCGCGGCTGCCCAGCCAACTGGCACTGGCTCATTAACCGAGACCGCCCGCAATTGCCACCGAAATATGCGGCATTGTGAGGAACGGATGTCAATTGCGGAAATGCGCTGCGAAATCCGTGCCGTAGCCTTCATCCTTGATTCGATCTGCGAGCAGCAGCTCCGCCCCCAGCCGGCCGATTTCGTCGGAACTCTTGGCAGCCGTGCCGCAACCGCCGGTCAGAACCGCCACACGCGGTGACGAAGTGTAGCCGATCATGGGATAGCCTGATGGCGAATAGGAAACGGCACAGGAATTGGTGAAAGCCGGAGGGCGCTGCACGCCAGGAACGAGCGCGTGGAAGATCCGCACCAGATGTTCGCGGGCCTTGTCGCGCCCGGCCGCGCGAAACCAGGCACGCAATTCCGCCTCGGTCTCGAATTGAAGATCATCGGGATCGCCGCCGATCTTGATGTAGTGCCTGCCGTCGGGATAACGGATCGGCGGCAGCATGTAGATGCTGTCCACATCATCAGGCGTCACGGATATCAACGAGGGCATGCCGGAAAGCGCCTCGGCTTCCGCTTCGCCGACCTCGAAGAAGGTGACCGTGCGGCCATAAACCTTCATCTCAACAGGTCGCGGCAAGAGACTCTCCGCAATGGAGAAACCGCCAGCGGCCAGCAGGATTTTTTCGGCGCTGAAAGTCTCGCCCTCCGCGGTCGTGACGATCGCGAGACCACCCTCGTCGCGGATCGATAGTGCCGTCTGCTTGATGACCCGCGCGCCGGCTTTTTCCGCCAGCAGCGACTGCGCCTTCACCAGCCGGCGCGGACTGATATGACCTGCCCCACGCGGTTCGAAGACCCCTTCGCTTCCCGATGCGAAGGAGAAGAAGGGGAACTTCTTCTTGAGCTCCGCGTCGCCGAGGATTTCCGTTTGAACGCCGAGCCGACCGGCCGCTTCGACGACATCGCCGACATAAGTGGTTTCCCCTCCCCGTTTCGGACCGGTGACGAGGCAACCGACGGGCGCATAGAACTGGATGCCGCTTTCCTGCTCGATTTCCGCGTAGCGGTCGATCGAACGGTTCGCAAGGCGGGCCCAATCCGTATCGGGATCGATCGTGCGCGTGATGCGGCCTTCGTCGTAATGGCTGCCGAAGACGCCCCGATGGCTGGCGCGATCTTCGGGTTCATCCGGCCCGATGACGGCAATGCCGTCGGTTTGCCTGGCCAGGTGACGGGCAGCGGCTGCCCCCATCATGCCCCGGCCGACGACGATGAACCTGAAATCCGCTGCCATGCTATAATCCCCGCAAATAATAGCGGTTCGATAGCATGGAAAGAGATTCCGCCCTACCCGTAATCCCTGGCTCCGCGGATGTCAGTCCAGCAGCGCCAGCACCTTGCCGCAGTAACGCTTCGAGATCGGGTTCATGCGCGTGGCGCCGTGGCCGGCATTGTATTTGAGGATGGTGTTGCAGGTCGGACCGCCGCCGAGATTCTGGGCCATGGCCAGGTACTTCATGCCGAACCTGATATTCGTCTCGGGATCATAGAGCCCCTTGGCCTGTCCGGCATATCCCATCAGCCGGGCGGTTGCCGGCTTGATCTGCATCAGGCCGATCTCGCCTGCGCTGCCCCGGGTTTTCGGATTGAAATTGCTTTCGATCTTGATGACGGCGGTCGCCAGTTCCACCGCCACGCCGTTCTGCTTGGCATATTTGGCAATCAGGGCGGAGTAGCGATTTTGCCGTGCGAAGGAGGTTTCTGCGTCACGCAATTCGGCGGGAACGTTTGGCATCGGAAAGCCGGTGGTGCGGCTGACGATCTTGAGTGGAACCGTTTTCTGCTTTGCGCCGCGCTGGGCCGCAAAGGCGCAATCATATCCCGCCAGCAGCACGCCCACGCATGCCACAGCCGCAACAATCAAATTTTTCATGTAGTCTTTTGTCTCCAGGGGCGGGACCGCGGACAGCACAAGCCGTCACGTCCGGCTGGAGGCAAAAAGAGCCGCCGGAATGCACAGTCCCCATTAGTCGTCTACGGTCGCGCGACACACAAACACAGACGGCGCGACCGCCGTTCAGCGAGCGCCGTTAGACCAATGCAATGCGGAGATAATAGGGAAAAGATGTGGCGTAGCAGGGAGTTACGCATTTTACCATAAATAGCCGGCTATAAACATAGCCGGCGACAGCGACGAGGCTACGAATAGCGCGGCAGCGCGGATAGAAGACGATGAAGCGTATCGATCGTGGAAAAATCGGCGATGCCGTCCACGCGCTCCTGGCGGAAATGGCGCTGAAAGGCTTCGACATCCCCCTTCAGCTTCTCCGAGAATTCCCCCGTTATTTCAGTGCTGTAGCCATAAAGCGAGAGCATGGACTGCAGCGCCTCGATCGGTTGGCCGACATCGCCCTTCTGGAAGAACCTGCCGCCGGTGATCGGCGCCGGTTCCACCCAATGGCCCACCCCTGCCTTAGCCAGCTCCGCCCAAGGGAATTTTTCGCCCGGATCCACCTTTCGCACCGGCGCCACGTCAGAGTGTCCGAGCACGCGTTCAGGCGCGATTGCCCAGCGTTGGCCGCAATCGCGACACAGTTCGACGACCGCTTCGACCTGCGCATCGGGGAATTCAGGCAGTCCGCCGGGGTGGCCTGCATTGGCGATCTCGATGCCGATCGACCGTGAATTGATGTCGGTATCGCCATGCCAGGAGCTCTTGCCCGCATGCCAGGCTCGACGCTCTTCCGGAACGAGCTGCGCGATGCGTCCGTCCTCGAAAACGAAATAGTGGCTCGATACCTGGCTCTCGGGGCGACAGAGCCAATCGAGAGCGCCCTCGGCCGTGCCCATGCCGGTATAATGCAGAAGAATGATATCGGGCCGGCACCCATCCCGCCGCTCGCCATGGTTCGGCGAAGGCTGCACATGGGCGCGAGTGAAATCGGCCTTAAATGCACTCATGCGGCGCGGCGTTCTTTCTCGATCTCGGCATAAGCCGCATTCAGGGCTGCCATGCGCTCATTGGCGATGGCATGGAACTCCTCCGGAACCCCTCGCGACATCAGGCGATCCGGATGGTTCTCATAAACGAGGCCATGATAGCGGCGGCGAATCGTCGGAAAATCGTCCTGCCGCGATACGCCGAGCACCTTGTAGGGGTCACGGCCGCTGACGCTCACATGCCGTGCCATGATCTGCTCGAACCGCTCCTCGCTCATATGGAAGATCTCGGCGACATGCTGAAGAAAGGCCATTTCCTTCTCATGGATCAAGCCATCGGCCTTGGCGATGTGGAACAGGCCGTCCAGCACGTCTTCCAGCACCGGGCAGTTCTTCGTGCAGGTCTCGCAAAGCGAAGACAGCCGCTCCGCATAGGCCTCGTAGCCGGCCACATCCTGACGGGCCAGATTATAAAGGCGTGCGACGTTCTTGGCCTGGTCGGGAGGGAATTCGAAGATCTCGCGAAACGCATTGATCTCGTTTTCCGTCACCACGCCATCGGCCTTCGCCATCTTGGCCGAAAGCGCGATAATGGCGACGGAAAACGCCACTTTGCGCCGGGTTTCCGGGTCGCCTTCGAAGACGGTGCGAATAGCCTCGACCACCGCCGACAGGGCATTGCCGGCCGTGCTACCGATAGCATTCAGCAATTTTTCCCAAAACGACATGGTGGTTCCAACGGCCTCTAAACAGTAGAACACCTTGATCAAATTATAGTTGCCATTGCAAGCAGTCCATTCGTCGCAAGGCGGAAAACTCTTTTCACAATTTGGTAATGATTGCGTACTTCGCGCCTCATCCGATGGTGCACAATCTGCCCCCCAGCGGCAAAACAAACCGCGTATTTCTTAAATTCTTTACTTTACACCCATGCCCGCCTGTCGCATCCATTCCCACCTCAACCATTGAAATGAAGCAGCTTGACTGCAAGGAGGATCTCCATGGCCAAACAGAAAGTCGCAATGCTCACCGCCGGCGGATTGGCGCCCTGCCTTTCTTCCGCGGTTGGCGGGCTGATCCAGCGCTACAGCGACGTGGCACCTGATCTCGACATCATCGCCTATCGTTCCGGCTATCAGGGCGTCCTGCTGGGAGACAGCATCGACGTGACCCCGTCCATGCGCGAACAGGCCTATCTGTTGCATCGCTATGGCGGCTCGCCGATCGGCAACAGCCGCGTCAAGCTCACCAACATTGCCGATTGCGTCAAGCGCGGCCTGGTCAAGGAAGGCGAAAACCCGCTGCGCGTCGCAGCCGAGCGCCTGGCTTCCGACGGCATCACCATCCTTCACACGATCGGCGGCGACGACACCAATACCACCGCGGCGGATCTTGCCGCCTATCTCGGCGCCAACGGTTACAATCTGACCGTCGTCGGCCTGCCGAAGACTGTTGATAACGATGTCGTGCCGATCCGCCAGTCTCTTGGCGCCTGGACGGCAGCCGAGGTCGGCGCGGATTTCTTCGACAATGTCAGCAACGAACAGACCGCCGCGCCGCGCACGCTGGTTATTCATGAAGTGATGGGCCGCCACTGTGGCTGGCTGACGGCCGCAACGGCGCGCGCCTATATCCAGAAGACCAGCGCCAACGAATATGTCGACGGCTTCATGATGAATGCCGAATTGAAACGCATCGACGGCCTTTATCTGCCGGAAATGGCATTCGATATCGAGGCGGAAGGCGAACGCCTGCGCGCCAGCATGGAAAAGACCGGCCAGGTGACGCTGTTCGTGTCCGAAGGTGCCGGTCTCGATGCCATCGTCGCCGAACGCGAAGCCGCCGGCGAAACCGTCAAGCGTGACGCCTTCGGCCATGTGAAGATCGATACGATCAATGTCGGTGGCTGGTTCCAGAAGCAGTTCGCCGCGATTATCGGCGCCGAACGCTCCATGGTGCAGAAATCGGGCTATTTCGCACGCTCCGCGCCAGCGAATGGCGAGGATCTCCGCCTGATCCAGGGCATGGTCGATCTCGCCGTGGAAAGCGCGCTCAATAAGGTATCGGGCGTCACCGGCCATGACGAAGGTCAGGGCGGCAAGCTGCGTGTCATCGAATTCCCCCGCATCAAGGGCGGCAAGGCATTCGACATCACGCAGCCGTGGTTCGCCGACGTGATGGACCATATCGGGCAGAAATACACACAGGCCTGATTGATCTGCGATCAATCGGCCTGATCTGTGATCAAGCGGCCTGATCACGATCAAGCGGATTGACGGATCGCAACTCCGGTGTCTTTGCTGGCGGCGGAAGAGGAATAGAGGAGGATTCTATGTCCATCGAAACCTGGCTCGCTTTCGCCGCCGCGTCCTGCATCATGCTGGCCATACCGGGTCCGACCATTCTCCTTGTCATATCCTATGCGCTGGGCCACGGCCGCAAGACGGCCTTGGCAACCGTGACCGGTGTCACTTTGGGCGATTTTACGGCAATGACCGCCTCCCTGGCCGGCCTGGGCGCCCTTCTCGCCACTTCGGCGGCATTGTTTACGATTCTTAAGCTGATCGGCGCTGCCTACCTCGTTTTCCTCGGAATCAAGCTCTGGAGAGCGCCGATCGTGACGGGTCCGATGGGCGACAACGACAATCTCCCTGAGGAAAAACCGCTGAAAATTATGTTGCACGCATATGTTGTAACGGCACTCAACCCGAAGAGCATCGTCTTCTTCATCGCTTTCGTGCCGCAATTTCTCGACATGTCGAAGCCATTTCTTGAGCAAACGCTTATCTTGGAGGCAACTTTCCTCACTTTGGCGGCATTGAACTCGCTCATTTACGTGTTCGTAGCCGACATGGCACGCGGCTTCATCCGCAAGGCAAGCGTGCAACGCGCTGTCAACAGAACCGGTGGCACCCTGTTGATTGCCGCCGGTGCAGTGACCGCCGGATACCGCCGGATGGCCGCCTGAGGCGGTGCAGGGTTGCGGGCCGATCACGGATAGGTTAATGGGGATTCATAATTTTATCGATCCTGTGATCGAATTTGACGGTCCTGTGGCCGAATTGCATCGAAATTAGGTTTGGCTTTTCGAAAGTGACAGAATGGTAGCGATCGGATTTCCCAGCCTGAAGCGCAGTGTTGCCTTGTCGGCAATGATGTGCGGCGCTCTCGCCGGGTGCGCAAGCACTCAGCAGCAGACGTCTCAGGCAGAACTCCCGTCGGCACACACCAACGTGCCGCATCCGAATACGACCCTGACCGCAACCGGCTCTGCCTCGTCGACGGGTGGCACGGCAATGGCCGCAGTAGCGCCGGCATTCATCGGGCCGCGGCAGCCGCAACAACAGGCAGCACTGGCAAAATCCGGCCGCGCTGCCCCGGGCACGGTAAACGCCGCTCCCGGCACCATGAACCAGCAGCAGATCGATGCAGCGCAAGCTCGCTTCGGTGCCCCGGTGGCAAACGCGCCCAACCAGGGAACCACTGCCATTGCCGCGGCGACCGGTGCGCCTGCCGGCAATACGACGACGACGGCTGCCGCCTATGCCGCATCCGACGTGCCGCTCGTGCCTTCCGTGGTCGCGATCCCGATGCCTAACCCGGCACGTCCTGGCGACGCCGCCCTGACACCGGTCTCGGCCTCTGTCGCGCAAGGCGAGCCGACCATTCCGATGACGTCGGATGTTGCCGCTATTCAGGTTGCCGTGCCGACGCCCCGTCCCGGATCCGGGGCGCAGGCGGAAGTCGCCTTCGCGACGCCGGCACAGATCGGCCAGCCGCGCTATGTGGACAACCGCATGCATTATGATTTCAATTTCGACAGCAGCGGCCCGACGGTCGTTCCTGCGGTGATGACGACCCGCACCCCGAATTACGATTCAGACGTCCCCGCCGAGGAAAAGGGCTACGTCTCCAAGCTTATCCAGAAGTACGCCAAGCTCTACGAAATCCCGGAATCGCTGATCCATCGCGTCGTTCACCGCGAGAGCCGCTATAATCCGAAGGCTTACAACCGGGCCGGATATTTCGGCCTGATGCAGATCAAGTACAATACAGCCAAGTCCATGGGTTACCAGGGCCCGGCGTCCGGCCTCCTCGATGCGGAAACCAACATCAAATACGCCGCCAAATATCTGCGCGGCGCATGGATGACGGCAGACAGCAAGGCCGAAAACAAGGAAACCAACGCCGTTCAGCTCTATGCGCGTGGCTACTACTACGATGCCAAGCGCAAGGGCCTGACTGATGTCGCCAACGGCGATTACTGATTTTACCGGGACATTTTGAAAGCCGGCTTAGAACGGTTCGGCATTTCACGAAATGGCGGAACCGTTCCATTCCCTTGTTTTACGCAATTCCGGGCGGAAAACCGCTTTTCGGCATCATGCTCTAGCTCGAGGCCGGCTTTATCACATCCATGATCCGCTTCAGCAGGATTTGCGGCCGGTAGCCCGCCCAGGCCGGCGTCAATCCCATCCGCACGACAACGAGATTGGCGGACGGAACGATGGCCACCGTCTGGCCGTCGTGGCCGCTCATCCAGAACGTATCTGCGGGCAGGCCGAATTGCGCGTTCGAACCGCCGGGACCTGCAAGCCAGGCCTGAACCTGCGAGTAGACGCCCTCCGAAGCCTTCGTCGGCGTGCGCATGGCGCCGACAAACCCCTCAGGCAGCAGCCGATGCCCATTCCAGACTCCGTCCTGAAGCAGGAACTGACCGAAACGCGCCCAGTCGCGAGCATTGGCGTAAAGATAGGAACTGCCGACAAAGGTCCCGCGCTCATCGGCCTCCAAAACGGCGCTATACATGCCGAGCGGTCCGAAAAGCGCCTCACGCGGATAGGAGACGGCTACGCTCAGATTGGGCAGCCGATTCATCCAGAGGCGTGAGAGCAGGGTTGCCGTGCCGCTCGAATAGCTGAAACGCTCGCCGGGAGCCTCGACCTGACGCGCGCCAGAGGCGATGCTTGTCGTATCCGGATCGAGATAGAGCATGCGGGTCACATCGGACACGTTGCCATAGGATTCGTTGAAGACGAGACCGCTCTCCATGGCAAGGAGATCGCTGAGCTTGATGTTCTTGCGGTCGTCCGCGCTCCATTGCGGCAACAGATTTTGATCGTCGAAAGACATGCGCCCCGCCAGCATCAGACGACCTATGATGGCGGCATTGACTGTTTTCGTCATGGACCAGCCGATGAGAGGTGTCGCCCTGTTGAAGCCGTCGCCATAGCCCTCGGCGACGATATGCCCGTCCTTGACGACCACGATCGCGCGCATCGCGGGCCCGGCGAGATCCGGGTTCGCGACGATGTTGGCAAGCTTCGCGCCCTCCTCACCCTGCCCGGCGCTGACCGCATCCCCGTCCGGCCACAGCGCATCGCTCTTCGGTGCCTTGACCTTGTTCAGGAAGACGGCGCTGCGTGCCGCCTGCAAATCGCCATCGGGCACCGCCGTGCAGCCGAGCGCCCCGCGATAAAGCGCATAGTTCGGCGCAAACAGGCCAAGAAAACGGGCGGTCACTATGCCTTCGTCGCGATCGACGGAAACGCGAATGAGCTTCAGCGCCGGATTGCCCGGAGCCTGCACGTCTTCTTCCAGCACCTTATCCGGATCGCGTTTTGCCACGAACGTGTTCGAGCAGACGATCTTCGCGGCATAGCCATCACCGACCCTGAGCAATTCCGGCGGATAAAGGGAAAGCCAGATGGCTCCGCCGACGACAATGATCAGCAGCAAAACAATAAGAGCCCCGATCACTCTCGATATCAAACGCATGTCACACACCCTCCAAAAGGTAGGCGGAGACAATCAGGAAACGCAGCAAGATGAAAGACCTATGATGGCCGCTGCTCCTTAAATATGTGCAAGGGCGCTTTTCCGTCGGATCCGCCAACAGCCCACGTCATCAGACTGTAGCATTGCCGGGTTACACGCCCTGAACTTCACAAATCGGTGACAAGACTCAGATGACGGAATTCGCCCCGGATGCCGGTCTCCAAAAGAACCGGAAACTCAAGGACGCTCTCCTGCAGCACAAGGCGCTGTCCAAGGCCGGCCTCTCCGAGCGGCTCTTCGGAATGTTGTTTTCCGGCCTTGTTTATCCGCAAATCTGGGAAGATCCGGATATCGACATGGAGGCGATGGAGCTTCAGCCGCATCACCGCATCGTGACTATCGGTTCCGGCGGCTGCAACATGCTCGCCTACCTCTCGCAGAGCCCCGCCTCGATCGATGTCGTCGACCTGAACCGCCATCACATCGCACTCAACAAGCTGAAGCTCGCAGCCTTCCGCTTGCTGCCTGGTCATACGGATCTGGTGCGCTTCTTCGGCACGCCTGATGTTAACGCCAACAGCCAGGCCTACGACCAGTTCATCGCATCGCGCCTCGACAGTGCAACCGCGGACTATTGGAGCGGTCGCGACCTCTATGGCCGCCGCCGGATCACGGTCTTCAACCGCAATATCTACAAGACCGGCCTTCTCGGCCGCTTCATCGGCGCAGCCCATGTGCTGGCGCGCTTGAATGGCGTTCGTCTCGACAAGATGACGCAAGCCCGCACCATGCGCGAGCAGCGCCAGTTCTTCGAGGAAGAGATCGCACCGATCTTCGACAAGCGGGTCGTTCGCTGGCTGCTCGGCCGCAAGAGCTCGCTCTTCGGTCTCGGCATCCCGCCACAGCAGTATGACGAACTCGCAAGCCTTGCCGGCGACGACTCCATTTCTGCCGTGCTGAAGCACCGTCTTGAAAAGCTCGCCTGCCACTTCCCCATGCGCGACAACTATTTTGCCTGGCAGGCATTTGCGCGTCGCTACGCCGCCCAGGGTCAGGGTCCGCTGCCCACCTATCTCAAGCCGGAGCACTATGCCGCGATCCGCGCCAATGCCGACCGCGTCGACGTGCATCATGCCAATTTCATCGAGCTTCTGGCCTCCAAGCCGGCTGCCTCGCGCGATCGCTACATCTTGCTCGATGCGCAGGATTGGATGACGGACGAACAGCTCAACCACCTCTGGGCCGAGATTACCCGCACGGCGCGTGAAGGCGCCCGCGTCATCTTCCGCACCGCCGCTGAAAAGAGCATCATCGAAGGTCGTCTTTCTCCGGCAATCCGCGACCAGTGGGTCTATTTCGAGGAGCGTTCACAGGAGCTCAATGCACGGGACCGCTCGGCCATCTACGGCGGCTTCCACATCTACGGGAAAAAAGCGTGAGCCAGGCGGATACGGGCATAGAAACCAGCGCGAACAATCATGCCAAACTGATGGATGGCATGTACCGCTATCAGCGCCATATCTATGACCTGACCCGCAAATACTACCTGTTCGGGCGTGACCGCACGATCGAGCATCTGAATGTGCCGGCCGGCGGCTCCTTCCTGGAAGTGGGCTGCGGCACCGGCCGCAACATGTTGCTCGCCTATCGCCGCTTCCCTTCAGCTCGCTTCTACGGCCTTGACATCTCGCAGGAGATGCTGATTTCGGCGCGAAATAATTTCCTCGGCCTGAAGCAGATGCCGGATTTTCGCGTTGCCGATGCCACGGCCTTTGCGCCCTCTGATTTCGGCGTTAGCGGGTTCGACCGCGTGATGATTTCCTATGCGCTGTCGATGATCCCGGACTGGAAAAGCGCAATCGGCGCCTCGCTCGATGCCGTTGCTCCGGGCGGCGAACTGCATATCGTCGATTTCGGCCAGCAGGAAGGGCTTCCGAGCTGGTTCAGGGCGCTTTTGAAGGGTTGGTTGAAGAAGTTCCACGTCGACCCGCGCGCCGACCTTCTGACCGTGTTTGAAGACAAGGCCCAAGCACGTGGCATGTCCGTGAAGTCCGAAAGGATCGGTCGCGGTTATGCCTGGCGCGCTGTGGCAAGCAAGCCCGGCGCCTGAGCGACGGCGGATTCCAGCGCAAAATCCGTCAAAGAATGCGCCAAGCATAAGAATTTGCTTGAAGATAACGTATTTTTTACGTTGATATGGTGAATAAAGTGGCAAGGCCAGCCGGCAACGGTATGGTCTGCCGCTCTTTCGGATTCTCGGGGACCATATTACGGAAGCCAAGTCTTGGGGCAGCAAGATCACTCGCGCCATAACGGGTTACACATGCGCCGGCTTCTGGCATGCCTACTGCCGCTCGCCCTTTTCTTGAATAGTTGCACGACAGGCTATGACGCTCTCTCGACGGCAGCCCTTCCCAAGACCAGGTTCAGCGATACGAAGCCGCAGGATTTCGGCCGCGACCATCCGCAGCGCCATCCTATCCACGGCATCGACATTTCCAAATGGCAGGGCGATATCGATTGGAAAGCCGTGAAGGGCTCAGGTGTGGCCTTCGTCTTCATCAAGGCGACCGAGGGCAAGGACCGGATCGATCCGCGCTTTACCGAATACTGGCAGGAAGCCAGTGCCGCGGGACTTCTGCACGCGCCCTATCATTTCTTTTATTTCTGCTCCACCGCCGACGAGCAGGCCGACTGGTTCATCCGCAACGTGCCGAAGGATACAATGGCGCTTCCGCCAGTCGTCGACGTCGAATGGAACCCAGGCTCCCCGACCTGCAAGACCAGACCGGCTCCTGAAACGGTGCGAACGGAAATCAAGCGCTTCATGGATCGCCTCGAAGCCTATTACGGCAAACGCCCGATCATCTATACGTCGGTCGATTTTCATCGCGAAAATCTCGTCGGCTATTTCAAGGATTACCACTTCTGGGTCCGCTCGGTCGCCAAGCATCCGAAAGAGATCTATGCCGATCGCAGCTGGGCCTTCTGGCAATATACCTCGACCGGGGTTATCCCCGGTATCAAAGGTCCGACTGATATCAATGTTTTCTCCGGCTCCGAGCGGAACTGGCAAAACTGGGTGGCGGCAGTAGAAAAGCAAGGAAATTCTTAAGGCCGACTCCACTTCACTCTTGCTTATGTCACAATCTTCTGTGAAAGCGACCCTATTCTATCACCTGGGAAGGATCGCTCATGGATCGTCACACCATTCGACGCAGCGCTCTTGCGTTGCTCTTCGCTTCAGCCATGACCGGTACGGCTCTGGCTCAGAGCGCGGCTCCGGCCGCAGTGCCGCCCGCCAGCAGCGACGCCACTCCGAAAGTAGCCTGTGGTGGCGATCTCGCGAGCTTCCTGGCTGGTGTGAAAGCTGAAGCGATTGCTGATGGCGCCAATGCCGCCGCGGCCGACAAGACGCTGGCCGGCGCGCAGATCGACCAGAAGGTTCTCGCCATGGACCGCAGCCAGGGCGTCTTCCGCCAGACCTTCCTCGAATTCTCTCAGCGTACCGTCAGCCAGGGCCGTCTCGATATCGGCCGCCAAAAGATGAAGCAATATGCCGACGTCTTCGCCAAGGCCGAAAAGGACTATGGCGTTCCTCCCGGCGTCATCACCGCCTTCTGGGCCATGGAAACGGACTTTGGCGCCGTTCAGGGCAATTTCAACACCCGCAACGCGCTGGTCACCCTCTCGCACGATTGCCGCCGGCCGGACTTCTTCCGTCCGCGCCTGATCGCGCTGATCGAGCTGGTGCAGCGTGGCGACGTTGACCCGGAAACGACCACGGGTGCATGGGCTGGCGAAATCGGCCAGACGCAGATGCTGCCCCCCGATATCATCGCTTACGGCACCGATGGTGATGGCGATGGCCATGTGAATTTGAAGAGCAGCGCGCCCGACGTCATCCTGACCACGGCAAGGTTCCTTCAGCACCTTGGCTTCCAGCGCGGTCAACCCTGGCTGCAGGAAGTCACGGTACCGGATAATCTCCCCTGGGAAAAATCCGGTATCGGCGGCACGCTCACGGCAGCTGATTGGTTCCAGCTCGGCATCAAGCCCCGCGACGGCGACACGAACTTCGGTTCATTGCCCGCTGCCCTCATCCTGCCGCAGGGCCGCAAGGGTCCGGCCTTCCTGACCTATCCGAATTACAATACCTATCTCGGCTGGAACCAGTCGTTCATCTACACAACATCCGCAGCCTATTTCGCCACCCGGTTTGCCGGCATTCCGCCCTACAACAAGGGCATGCCCGAGGGGGGCCTGAACGACACCGACATGAAGGCGCTTCAGACCAAGCTCGTGGCGCGCGGCTACGATGTCGGCAAGATCGACGGCATTCTCGGCTCCGGCACACGCATCGCCATCCAGAAGGAACAATTCCGCCTCGGCATGCCGGCGGACGGCTGGGCAACCACTGCGCTCCTCAACGCGCTTTGATCACTCCTGCTTCTCGATCGAAAAGGCGGCCGCGAGCCGCCTTTTTTGTTTGCGGCAGCCTTCGCCAGCCCCTCACGAGCCAGCCGCCGCGCATCCCGCCAGAAAACGGGTGGAACCCAGGCCCTCTTCCAGGTTACATGAACCGAAACGGGGGAGATGATGATGGGTAACGAAAACAGGATGAGTGCCTCGACCTGGGGGCTGCTTCTATTGCTGGGGCTGATCTGGGGCGGTTCGTTCTTCTTTGCCCGTATTGCGGTCCATCACGTTCCGCCCTTTACGCTCGTCCTTCTGCGCCTGTCACTGGCAGCGCTAGCACTGCATCTCTACCTTGCCGGTCGCTTTGGCATTTATCAGGTGTTGCGGACCCAATGGCGGCAATTTCTCCTGCTGGGGCTCATCAACAATGCCGTGCCGCATACCCTGATCTTCTTCGGTCAGACGCAGATGGGCGCCGGTCTTGCCTCCATCCTCAACGCGACCACGCCGATCTGGACCGTCCTGATCGGCAACCAGCTGACCACCGACGAACGCCTCACTCCGGCCAAGCTCATCGGCTGTTTCACAGGGCTGATCGGGACGGCAGTGCTACTCGGACCAAGCGTCACCACCGGCGGCTCTGTTCCCTTCTGGGCGCTGTCGCTGCCAATTCTCGCGGCGATTTCCTATGGTTTTGCCGCGATCTACGCCAAGCGCTTCAAGGGCATCGCCCCACCCGTCGTTGCGGCCGGTCAATTGACCGGCTCCTCGCTGATCATGTTGCCGGTCGCTATGATCGTTGACCAACCCTGGTCTCTTGCGGCGCCGCCGGCGACGGCGATAGCCGCTATTCCGGGCTTGGCGCTGCTGTCGACAGCTTTCGCCTATATTCTCTACTTTCGCATCATGGCGCTTGCCGGCGCCACGAACGCTTCGCTTGTGACCCTGCTGGTGCCGCCGAGCGCCCTTCTGCTTGGCTTCTTGTTCCTGGATGAGCGACTTGGCTTCGCTGAGATCGCCGGCATGTTGCTGATCGGCGCGGGCCTGCTTGTCCTTGACGGCCGGCTTTATGCATGGATGAAACACGGCGTAAGAACGCGCGCAACATGATCTAACGTTCCACCGGGCGGGCTGCGGTCACAGCATGTTAATACTTATTCACAACCCGTCACCTAGCGAGCGATCCTAATTTTCGCAGCAAAATCAAAATACTGCCGCGATTCCCTGAATCGAAACGCCAACCTCATGCCGCGTCGCAGCATCGAATTTGCTTTCCAAACGACATATTTTCGACATAAAATTTAACGGCTGACTGAGGAGGAAGACATGGGATTGACGCGATCCATCAACGTCCTGGTGGTCGGTGCGGCCTTCGCTTTCGTCGTGACGATGCTTTTCATCTGACGGCTTTGACGAAATTCGCAGACGATCAAACTCCGAAAAGCTAACAAAACCCCTGCTTCATTAGAAAAGCGCATGCCCGAGCTGGACATGCGCTTTTTCATGTCAGGCGAAATGCGCGAAATCAAAGACCTAAAGTGCAGGAAGCGAATCTGAAAGATCGCGACGCGCTTTAGGCGGCCGCGCCGGCGCGCGCATCCACCTTGCGCTGAAGGCCAAGCCGTTCGAGGACGGCTGAGACGAGCGGCGAGCGATTCATCGTGTAGAGATGAAACTCATGAATGCCGCGACGTATCAGATCCTGGATCTGCTCGGCTGCGACGTCCGCGGCGACCTTGGCGCGCTCCTCGACATTCTCGTCCAGGCCGTCGAAACGCTTGTCAAGCCGGGACGGGATGCTGGCGCCACAGGCGCCGGCAAAGCGCTTGAGCTGGGTGAGGTTCTGGATCGGCATGATACCGGGCACGATGGGAATCCAGACGCCGGCCGCGCGAACGCGATCATGATAGCGCTCGAACGCATCATTATCGAAGAAGAACTGGGTCAGCGCCCGGTCGGCGCCATTCTCGGCCTTGCGCTTCAGCATGTCGATATCCGCAGCGGTATCGCGGCTCTCCGGATGTTTTTCCGGATAGGCGGATACAGAAATATCGAAATCGCCGCGCTCGCGCAAAGCCCCCACCAGTTCGGCGGCATTGGCGTAACCGCCCGGATGCGGCTGATAGGCCGAGCCGACACCACCAGGCGGATCACCGCGCAGAGCGACGAAACGGTGAACACCCGCGGCAAGGAACTCGTCGATCACACGATGCGTATCTTCGCGCGTCGCACCGACACAGGTGAGATGCGATGCCGTCGTGAACGGTGTTTCATGGATCATCTTGCGCACGGCGGAAAGCGTCGGGGCCTTGGTCGTGCCGCCTGCACCGTAGGTCACGGAAACGAACTCTGGCTCCCAATCGCTAAGGTCTGCAACGGTGGCCCATAGCTGCTGCTCCGCTTCTTCCGACTTCGGCGGAAAAAACTCGAAGGAGACGCGGATACCGTCATTCCGATTTTCGGATCTCGAAGACATGTCAAACTCTCCCGGCGAGCATGGGGGACGACTGGTGGCCTTGGTCGGCTGCGATCAGCAGCCGCGGATCGCGCGCCAGCCAGATGCTGACTGTCAGCGCCTGGCCGCCTTCCCTCCCCGAATGGAGGTCCTGCACGCGCTCGACATCCAGTCCCGCCAGCTTCAGCCAATCCGACATGGCCTGATGCGAGAAGCCTAGACGCAGATGCGCATGCTCGTCGCGCAAATATTCAAGCCCGTGCGGCGCGAGATCGATGATGACAAGCCTGCCGCCAGGCCGCAGCATTCGCGCCGCCTCGGCAACGGCGATCTCCGGCTGATCGAGGAAATGCAGCACCTGATGGATGGTGATCAGATCGAAGTCCTGCTGCTCGAGCGGCAGGTTGAAAATATCGCCATGACGCACCGATGCGGCGGTGATATTGGCGCGATCGAGATTGGCGCGGGCGACCGCGAGCATGTCACGGCTGGCATCGATGCCGACGGCGCGGCGATAGTGCCCTGCCAGGAGCTGAAGCATCCGCCCCGTGCCAGTGCCGAGATCGAGGAAGGAATCGATCGGCTGCGGGCCGATCAGCTCGATCAGCGCCTTGTCGACATCCTCGTCCGCGACATGCAGGCGACGCAGTTCGTCCCACTCGGCGGCGTTTCGGCTGAAATAGGCCTGCGCGCGTTCGGCGCGGATGCGCTTGACCGAAGTTAGGCGCTCGCCGTCACGCAGCAGAACCGTATCCTTTTCCGCGGTATGGCGCAGAAGGCTGCGAGCCAGCGTCACCGCCTTGCCCTCCTGCTTCAAACGGAAATAGGCCCAGGCGCCTTCCTGATAGCGATCGATCAGGCCGGCTTCACCAAGCAGCTTCAAGTGTCGGGAAATACGCGGCTGCGACTGGCCGAGAATTTCGGTAAGATCGGTGACGGTCAGATCGCTAGCCGCAAGGAGTGCCAGAAGACGTAGCCGCGTCGGCTCGCCGACCGCCTTCAGCACATCCACCACCTCATCCAAGCCGAGTTTAACCAAATCCATCAACCACCACCCAATCAAGATATAAAGATATCTTTATGTGATTTGGGCGCTCGCTGCAAGAGCCAATTGGCGGTTAAGGCTGCCCGACGTCGGTAATCTGTTATTTTTTGCCGAAAATGGAATACCGGCTATCATCGCCGGACATAAAGTCATGACCTCCACCAAAGGTGGAGGTTTGAAACGCTGCGCTTGAACCACTAGAAGTGGTTTTGTTAGCGCTTAGTAGCTACGATTGAAGAGGTCGGCAAAGTCGGAAGCTTTGTCGGCCTTTTCCTGATTACGGATATATTGTCTGACGACCTGCTCGTTGTAGCCCGTCGTCGATACGAAATACCCGCGCGCCCAAAAGTGATAACCCTTGTAGCGCCGCTTGCGCGCATATTTGTTGGCAACATAAAGCGCCGTCTTGCCCTTCAGAAAGCCAACAATATGCGCAACCGAATATTTCGGCGGGATCGATATCAGCATATGCACATGGTCGGGCATCAAATGACCCTCTTCGATCTGGCAGCCTTTCTGCTGTGCCAGCCGACGTAAGAGTTCTCCCAACTCACGCCGCACGTCCCCGTAAAGTCTTTTCGTTCGGTATTTGCTGCCAAAAACAACGTGATACTTGCAGTCCCACGTCGCATGCGAGAGCGTTTGCTCATCCATAAAACCTCCTTGTTCGAAGTCTGGGCCACGCCAGCGGTTCAAGCAGGAGGTCTCTCAACTACCGTGTAGAACGCGTCCAGTCCTCCACCGTAGGTGGAGGTTTACTTTGATTACAGTCATGACCTCCACCAAAGGTGGAGGTTTGAAACGCTGCGCTTGAACCACTAGAAGTGGTTTTGTTAGCGCTTAGTAGCTACGATTGAAGAGGTCGGCAAAGTCGGAAGCTTTGTCGGCCTTTTCCTGATTACGGATATATTGTCTGACGACCTGCTCGTTGTAGCCCGTCGTCGATACGAAATACCCGCGCGCCCAAAAGTGATAACCCTTGTAGCGCCGCTTGCGCGCATATTTGTTGG
The DNA here is from genome assembly GCF_003627795.1 of Rhizobium sp. CCGE531. NCBI lineage: Bacteria > Pseudomonadati > Pseudomonadota > Alphaproteobacteria > Hyphomicrobiales > Rhizobiaceae > Rhizobium > Rhizobium sp. CCGE531. The sequence goes on from NZ_CP032684.1 coordinate 2,538,799, forward strand.
CAACATAAAGCGCCGTCTTGCCCTTCAGAAAGCCAACAATATGCGCAACCGAATATTTCGGCGGGATCGATATCAGCATATGCACATGGTCGGGCATCAAATGACCCTCTTCGATCTGGCAGCCTTTCTGCTGTGCCAGCCGACGTAAGAGTTCTCCCAACTCACGCCGCACGTCCCCGTAAAGTCTTTTCGTTCGGTATTTGCTGCCAAAAACAACGTGATACTTGCAGTCCCACGTCGCATGCGAGAGCGTTTGCTCATCCATAAAACCTCCTTGTTCGAAGTCTGGGCCACGCCAGCGGTTCAAGCAGGAGGTCTCTCAACTACCGTGTAGAACGCGTCCAGTCCTCCACCGTAGGTGGAGGTTTACTTTGATTACAACAAAAACCCCGGACAAGCCGGGGTTTTCGAAGAGCAAAAACGGGAGCTTATCGCGTCAGTCGCTTGTAGGTGACGCGGCTCGGATTGATGCTGTCAACGCCGAGACGACGCATCTTGTCCTGTTCGTAATCCTCGAAGTTGCCTTCGAACCATTCGACATGGCTGTCACCTTCGAAAGCAAGGATGTGTGTGGCCAGACGGTCGAGGAACATGCGATCGTGGCTGATGATGACGGCGCAGCCGGCGAAGTTTTCGAGAGCGATTTCGAGAGCGCCGAGCGTTTCGGTATCAAGGTCGTTGGTCGGTTCGTCGAGCAGCAGAACGTTGCCACCGGCCTTCAGCATCTTGGCGAGATGGACGCGGTTGCGCTGGCCGCCGGAGAGGTTACCGACCTTCTGTTGCTGGTCACCGCCCTTGAAATTGAACGTCGCGCAATAGGCTCTTGAGTTCATTTCATACTTGCCGAGCTTGATGACTTCGGCGCCGCCGGAGATTTCCTCCCAGACAGTCTTGCCGCCATCGAGCGCATCGCGGCTCTGGTCGACATAGCCGAGATGAACGCTGTCGCCGATGCGGATAGAACCGCTATCCGGCTTTTCCTGGCCGGTGATCATGCGGAAAAGCGTCGTCTTGCCGGCGCCGTTCGGACCGATCACGCCGACGATGCCGCCAGGCGGCAGCTTCAGCGTCAGGTCTTCGATCAATACGCGGTCGCCATAGCCCTTGGTGATGCCTTCCATTTCGATGACGACCTGGCCGAGACGCTCGCCGACCGGAATAATGATCTGCGCATCGCCGGGACGCTGGTTCTCGGCGGCATCGACCAATTCGTCATAGGCGCGGATACGGGCCTTGGACTTCGACTGGCGCGCTTTCGGGCTGGAGGCGATCCATTCCTGTTCGCGTGCGATCGCCTTCTGGCGGCCGGCCTCTTCGCGACCTTCCTGCTGCATGCGCTTCGCCTTCGCCAGCAAGTACGAGGAGTAGTTGCCTTCGTAGGGAATGCCGCGGCCGCGGTCGAGTTCGAGAATCCAGCCGGTGACGTTATCCAGGAAGTAGCGATCGTGGGTGATCATCAGCACGGCGCCCGGATAGGCACGCAGGTGCTTTTCCAGCCAGGCGATGGTTTCGGCGTCGAGATGGTTGGTCGGTTCGTCGAGCAGCAGCACGTCCGGCTGCGACAGCAGTAGCTTGCACAAGGCCACACGTCGGCGTTCGCCGCCCGAGAGTTTGGTGACGTCCGCATCGCCGGGCGGGCAGCGCAGCGCGTCCATCGCCATCTCAACCTGGCTTTCCAGATCCCAAAGGTTCTGGCTGTCGATGATGTCCTGGAGCTTGGCACCCTCTTCCGCCGTCTCGTCGGAATAGTTCATCATCAATTCGTTGTAGCGATTGAGGACGTCGGTCTTCGCCGCAACGCCTTCCATGACGTTTTCGAGCGCAGTCTTCGCAGGATCGAGTTGCGGCTCCTGGGCCAGATAGCCGATGGTGGCGCCTTCGGCCAGCCATGCCTCGCCGGTATATTCCTTGTCGAGGCCGGCCATGATGCGCAGCACCGTCGACTTACCCGCACCGTTCGGACCGAGAATACCGATCTTGGCGTCGGGGTAGAAGGAGAGATGAATATTCTCCAGGATCTTCTTGGCGCCATAGGCCTTATTCAGACCGGCCATATGATAAATGAACTGACGTGCCATAGCTTGGGTTGCTCCACGGGCGGATAACATTGCGAATTGTGCCGCTATGTAGGCGAAACCCCGCTCTCGGGCAACGGCGAAACCTTGTCCGAGGGCATTATCCGGGTCAGAAAGGCCGTATTTCCTCAGAAACCGGCGGCATCCACCACGCCGCGGTCGCAGCCGAAGGCGGTGCTGCCCGCGCTTTGGATCAGTTTGGCGAGCCGCGGCTCGTTACCCTGCTGTGGCTCGATCGCATCTTCCGAGAGGCCGATGGTCAGCTCCGAAATCATCCTGACATCGCCGACCCGACGGCAGCTCATCTTGATGCGCGCATTGGCGCCCTCGCCGAAGCTCTGGTCGAAGGCAGCCTTGATGCTTTCGGCATCGAGTTCCTTGCCGATATTCTCCGCGAAGAGCTGGCGCACGGACGACGCATTGAGTTCGGCGATCAGGCCGGCGGCGATTGAAAAATATTTGTCGGCGCTGAGCTTCGTACAAGTGCCGTGCTTGATCCACTCATGCCGCTCGAGGCCGGATTGCGTGCCCGGCATTGCCTTGTCCAGCTTCGCCTTGACCTCCTGCGACAGCTCCACCGCCGGCAGATCCTTCCAGTCGCGGCCGCGATCCGCCTGCTTCAAATCCTCCGAAACATCGCAATATTCCTGCCGCATAGGCCACAGGCCATGCAGCGAGAAGTTCGTGGCATCATGATTGCTCGACGATTGGCTCCGGCATTCGGCCTTCTTCTGGTTCGTCGCGCAAAATGCCGGTTCCCAGCTTGCGGCCAGGATAAAACGCGTCCGCCCACGGCTATGCTCCTGCGCCATGGCGCTGGCGGCCGTTCCGACCGAAAGAAATACAACTGCAAATACCCGAAGCAACTGCCTCATTCCCTGCCTCCAATAGAACATTATGGGAACAAATAAGCAGTTTGATGGAGCGGGCGCAATCCTGAATCGTAGTACCCGGAAAGATTTATTTCTGTGTGCTTCGGCACCTATCCATTGCAATCGGCCTGATGATAATCTTTCGTTCAAACGGGAGGACCGAATGCATGTTCGCGGATACGCAGCGCCTGAATAGCCCGACGGGCGCGAAGATTGCCTATCATCACCTGCCGGCAACTGCGGAAGCACGCGGCATCCTGCTGATATCGCATGGTCTTGCCGAACACTCCCGCCGCTACGAAGCCTTTGCGGATGCGATGGCCGCTCAGGGCTTTCACGTCTACGCGCACGACCATCGCGGCCATGGCGAGACCGTTGCCCACGACGCACCCATCGGCCGCTTCGCGCGAAAAGGTGGAGTGGACCATGTCATCGCCGATGTGCTCGCCATGCGCGAGCTTGCCGCAAGCGCTCATCCCGGCCTGCCGATCATCCTGTTCGGCCACTCCATGGGTGGATTGATCAGCCTCAACACGGTCGTCACACATCCGGACAAGTTCGATGCCGTCACCGTGTGGAACTCCAATTTCAATGCGGGCCTTGCCGGCCGCACCGCCCAGCTCATCCTCAAGACGGAGCGCATGTTCAAGGGATCGGATGTTCCAAGCGGCCCCTTGCCGAAGCTGACTTTCGGCACCTGGGGCCGGTCGATCGCAAATCGCCGCACCGACTTCGACTGGCTTTCGCGCATTCCCGAGCACGTGGACAAATACATCGCCGACCCCCTGTGCGGTTTCGACGCCTCCGTCTCGCTCTGGCTCGACATATTCGAGCTTACCTTCCGGGCGCCGCAAAAGACCTATCTCGACCGGCTTCGGCGCGATATGCCCGTCCATCTCGTCGGGGGTGGCAAGGATCCGGCAACCGATAATGCGAAAGCGATCTCCTGGCTGGCAAACCATTTGAAAAGCGCCGGTTTCTCTCATATTACAACCGAGATCCATCCCGACATGCGGCACGAGACGCTTAACGAAATCGGTGCCGATGAAGCCATTTCCCGCTTTGCCGGCTGGTGCAAACAGGTGACGGCAAACAACTGATTCTCATGGGAATTCTGCAATGAACACCTCCAGCGGCTCCTCGATCCGATTGCCGCAATCGGAGCTGACCTTCGGCTTGGCGATGATGTTCCTCTCCGTCGTCCTCTCGCCGATCATCGACATCTTCTCCAAGCTCGCCGCAACCACGATCCCGCCGGCCGAAGTCACCGCCGCCCGCTTCATCCTTCAAACGCTCTTTGCGCTGCCGATGATGGCGATGCGCCGGCAATGGGGCGTGTGGACATGGCGGCGCGGCGGCGTTCATGCCATCCGTGCCGCCATGCTGACGCTGTCCATGGTGTCGTTCGTAACCACACTGCAGGTGATGGAAGTTGCCGATGCCATTGCCATCTTTTTCGTCGAGCCGATGATGCTGACCATTCTCAGCAGCATATTCCTGAAGGAAACCATCGGCTGGCGGCGCTACACCGCCTGTGCCGTCGGCTTTTTCGGCGCGATGCTGATCATCCAGCCGAGCTTTCAGGAGGTCGGCTTCGTTGCCCTGCTGCCCGTCGTCACCGCGCTCTGCATCGCTGTCTATGTGATGATCACGCGCGTCGTCTCCCATAGCGAGGATGCCTGGTCGATGCAGTTCCAGACCGGCCTGTGGGGCATCGGCTTCAGCCTGATCCTGCTTGCCATAGGCCGGGTGACGGGATCTGTGATCCTCGATCCGGTCATGCCGGATTTGACTGCCATGCTCTACCTGCTTGGTGTCGGCGCCTCCGCAGCGGCCGCCGGCATCCTCACGGTACATGCCTATCGCGCCGCGCCGGCCTCGACGCTCGCACCACTGCAATATTTCGAGATCGTCTCCGCCACGATCTTCGGCTGGCTCGTCTTCGACAATTTCCCGGATGCGATCAAATGGCTCGGCATCTTCATCATCATCGGCTCCGGCCTGTACATTCTCTGGCGCGAGCGGCGCTTTGCTTCCAAGCCTGTATCCGATACATCTGAAACAGCATTCACGCCCTGAGCGGGAGAGCGGACCGACATGACAGAGCAAAAGACAAAGAAACCTCCGCTTTCCGGTATTCGCGTCATCGAACTTGCCCGCGTGCTCGCCGGTCCCTGGGCCGGGCAGATGCTGGCCGATCTCGGCGCCGATGTGATCAAGGTGGAAAACCCCGACGGCGGCGACGACACGCGCCAATGGGGACCGCCCTTCGTCGAGGGCAAGGACGGCGAAAATCTCTCGGCCGCCTATTATCATGCGGCCAACCGCGGCAAGCGCTCCATCGTTGCCGACCTCAGGACCGAAGAGGGACAGGAGCTGGTGCGCCGGCTGGTGAAGACGGCCGATGTGGTGATTGAGAATTTCAAGCTCGGCGGTTTGGTGAAATATGGGCTGGATTATGAAAGCTTGAGAAAGATCAATCCCCGCATCGTCTACTGCTCGATCACCGGCTTCGGCCAGACCGGCCCCTACGCCGGCCTAGCAGGCTATGACTATATCGTCCAAGGCATGTCCGGCTTCATGTCGATCACCGGCGAGCCGGACGGGCAGCCGATGAAGGCAGGCGTCGCGATCGCCGACCTCTTCACGGGCATCTATGCGGTTTCGGCGATTGAGGCCGCCCTGATCCATGCCCTGAAGACCGGCGAAGGACAACTCATCGACATGGCGCTGCTCGATGTGCAATCGGCCGTGCTTGCCAATCAGAACATGAACTACCTGATCTCGGGCAAACCGCCCGTGCGCCTCGGCAACGCCCATCCGAACATCTCGCCTTATGAAGTCGTGCCCACCGCCGACGGCTATCTCATCCTTGCCGTCGGCAATGACGGTCAGTTCCGGCGCCTCTGTGCCATTTTCGGCATGGAGACCCATGCCGACGACGAGCGCTATGCGACCAACAAGGCCCGCGTCGCCCACCGCAACGAGGTACGGGCTTTCGTCTCGGCCGAGACGCTGAAATGGAACAAGGCGGAGCTGCTTCGAGCCTGCGAGGCCAATGCCGTCCCGGCCGGCGCCATCAACACGATCGAGGACATGTTCGCCGACCCGCAGATCGTGGCGCGCGACCTCAAGATCGATCTCGAGGACAGTGCCGGCACCGTCATTCCGAGCGTCCGCACGCCGATCGTGCTGTCGGAAACGCCGTTGACCTATACGCGGCCGAGCCCGCGTCTCGGCGAGCATCAGGAGGAGGTTCTGGCCGAATTGGCCGAACTGGAGGGAAAGGCGAGGACATGAAGCGAACGGGCGGGCAACTCATCGTCGAGGCTTTGAAGGCAAATGGCGTGCAGCGCATATCCTGCGTGCCGGGCGAGAGCTTTCTCGCCGTGCTCGATGCGTTGCATGACAGCGATATCAAGGTGCTCGTCTGCCGCCAGGAAGGTGGTGCTGCGATGATGGCGGATGCCTGGGGCCGGCTGACGGGCGAGCCGGGTATCTGTATGGTCACCCGCGGCCCCGGCGCCACGAATGCGTCCGCCGGGCTTCATATCGCCCGTCAGGATTCCATTCCGATGATCCTGTTCATCGGCCAGGTCCAGCGCGATGCCCGCGAACGTGAGGCCTTTCAGGAAGTGGAATTCCGCCGCGCCTTTACGGAATTCGCCAAATGGGTCGGCGAGATCGACGATGCCGCCCGCATTCCGGAATTCGTCACCCGTGCTTTCGCGGTCGCGACATCCGGACGTCCCGGCCCCGTCGTGCTCACCCTGCCCGAAGACATGCTGCGCGATGAGGTCGAGGCGCCAAAAGCGCGGCCACACGCACCCGTCGCCGCCCATCCGAGCCGCGGCCAGCTTGCCGACCTCAGTCAACGCCTGGCCGCCGCGGAACGGCCGATAGTCATTCTCGGCGGTACGCGCTGGGATGAAGAGGCGGTTGTCGGCATCCGGCAGTTCGCGGAGCGTTTCAGGCTGCCGATCGGCTGCTCCTTCCGCCGGCAGATGCTGTTCGACCATCTGCATCCAAACTATGCCGGCGATGTCGGCATAGGCATCAATCCAGCGCTGGCAAAGGAAATCAAGGAAGCGGATCTGCTGATCCTTCTCGGCGGACGTCTTTCCGAAATGCCATCCTCTGGCTACACGCTGGTCGATATCCCCTACCCGCGCCAGCAGCTCGTTCATATCCATCCCGATCCATCCGAACTCGGCCGCGTCTATCGGCCGGACCTGGCAATCTGCGCCAGCTCGGCGGACTTCGTTGCTGTTCTGGCTGACCTCGACGCCCCCATCGAGACGCGCTGGGCCGAACGGACGGAGCGCATGCATGCAGCCTATCTCGCCTGGTCAACGACACCGGAAAAGAGCCCTGGTGCCGTTCACATGGGCCGCATCATGGATTGGATCGAAGCCAATACGGCTGATGATGCGATATTCACCAACGGCGCCGGCAATTATGCCACCTGGCTGCACCGCTTCCATCGCTTCCGCCGCTTCAACACCCAGGCGGCTCCGACATCTGGCTCGATGGGCTATGGCCTGCCGGCGGCAGTGGCTGCAAAACAGCTCTTTCCCGAGCGCGAGGTGATCTGCTTTGCCGGTGACGGCTGTTTCATGATGCATGGCCAGGAATTCGCGACCGCCGTCCAGTACGGCCTGCCACTGATCGCCTTGGTCATCAACAACGGCATGTACGGCACTATCCGCATGCATCAGGAACGCGAATATCCCGGCCGCGTCAGCGCCACGGCGCTCGACAATCCGGATTTCGCCGCCCTTGCCCGCGCCTATGGTGGCCACGGTGAAACCGTGAGAGCGACGGAAGAGTTCGGCCCGGCATTCGAACGCGCCCGTGCGAGCGGCAAGCCTGCGATCATCGAGATTACGCTCGACCCGGAAGCAATCACGCCCTCCCGCACCCTGACGGAAATCGCCCAAACAAAAGGCCGGTGAGCACACGCCCACCGGCCTTTAAAAAAAACGCGCGGAGCCGACTTAGTCGAGAGCTGCGGTCACGATGAATTCGACCTTGTACTTCGGCGCTGCGAGCTTGGCTTCGCTGGTCGCACGGGCAGGCGTATGGGCCGGATCGACCCAGGCTTCCCAGGCAGCGTTCATTTCGGCGAAATAGGAGATGTCGGAGAGATAGATGAGGGTCTGCAGGATCTTCGACTTGTTAGTGCCGGCAGCACCCAGCAGACGGTCGACTTCAGCCAGCGCCGACTTGCACTGATCGGTGACGCTTTCGCCTTCGCCAACCTGGCCGGCGAGATAGACGGTGTTGCCGTGAATGACAGCGCCGCTCATGCGGGCGCCAACGTCAATACGCTTGATGCTCATGGTCTTCTCCTGATGTTGTTCTTCGACAGGTAAACAGGGCATGGCCCGCGGCCCACCCCGCAATCAAAAGGCCGGGTAAAGACCCGTTCAGCCGCGAATATGATGCGTCTTCTGATAGATCGCGGTCGAGCGTGCACCCGACCGGCAATAGCCGAGCATCGGACGCGGGAACTCGTCCAGCGCATCGACCATGCCCTGCACGGCTTCCTCGGTGACGCCCATGGGGCCGACGGGCACCTGGGTGATCTCCAGGCCGAGTTCCTTGGCACGGGCCTCGATGACGCCAAACGGCGTCTGATCCGGGCTCTCATTGTCCGGGCGGTGGCAGACGATGGACTTGAAACCCATGGCCTTGATCTGGTCGAGATCCTCTACGGTGATCTGGCCGGACACCGAGTATTCATCGTCGATCGGGCGGATATCCATGGTTCATGTCCTCTCTAAAACCGTGGCCATGATCTACGCCGCGACAGGGCGAGCGTCAACCGCGGGCACTCTCAAACAAAGGCAAAGTTGAGCATGAAATTGCGGGCTTCGCCGGGCTGGAGAATATTGAATTCGCCCGCCTCCTCAAGCTCCGCGCGCGAGACCCAGCGATGCGACACCGGCTCGATGCCGAGGACATGCGCAGGCGCGCGCTGGTTGCGCCAGACCTGCAGGAACGGCAGCATATCGGTACCGAAGCGCACCCTCAAAGACTTGCCGCCGATGGCCGCGATGGGGCCGAGACTGATCTCCGCCCAATCCTCGCCCTTGTCCTGCGCCGGCACGCAGAAGATGTCGCCGCCCTCCTCGCCGAACGTCCAGGGAAAGCCGCCATTCTCCAGCATCTGTCCGGTGAGGCGCGTGCCGCTGTCGAACCACTTTCCACCGAGATTCATATGGTACATTAGAAAGACCGGCATCGCCTCGACGCTCGTATTGACGATGCGGTCTGCGAGCGAAACCTCGCCCGTCGCGCCGTCGATCCGCCAATGGCGTTCCAGCCTCGCCGTGCGACGTTCGGCGGTGATGACGTCGATATCGGCGCGGCATTCCGCATTGCCATCCTCGAACCTGGTCCAGAGAATTTTGGCCGGATGGGAGGAAAAGGATCCATGAAGCGGATAGCGCCTTCCTTCGAAGGCTCCCGTCATCGGTTGCGGATGACGGATATGGTCCGGGCCGCAAGTAAAGAGGAAGCCCTCCAGCGAATGGTCGATACGCGGATCGCCGTCGTCGGGAATGGCGCGTCCAGGTGCGAGATTGTTTCCATCGACGATGCAGGCACCGATATCCAGCACGGAGCTTTCGTCCAGCATCAGTTTCGGCCCCTTGGCCGCCGAAAAATCCATCATCCCCAGCATCCTTCCCGATTGGCGCTGCCAGCGGACGTTGTCCCGCGATGGAGCGCGGCTGAAATAAACGGTGATTTGGCTTACCGAATGTTAACTTGAAGTCTTGATCACAGAATTTTTTATACTTTATTCAGCATGATAATCTAAATTTCCATACTGGCGTCAAAATTGCCATGTGTGTGTCAGCCGAACGACCACCCCGAGGATTCGACAGACGTGAACCGGTTCGTAAAATTGAGTTTTGTCCTGGCAATGACTGCCACAGTATCCATGCCCGCGCTCACCGATGCGCAGGCACAATACTATCGCAGCGGAAACGGCAACACGGTTCTCGTCACTCCCGACGGCCGTATCCTCGATCAATACCCTTACGGCGGTGGATATTCCATGACGCGCGATGGACGCGGCCGACGGGTTCTGATCGATTCCTACGGCAATGTCGTCGCCACGGAGATGAAGGCAAGTACCTATTATCCTCGCGCGCCCGCTCGCGAAGCCTATAACGATAATGGCCGCGACAATGGCGGCCGTTATGGCGACACGCAGCTCTCCAACAACGGCGGGTACCAGGACTACCGCCAGTATCGCACCGATAGCTACGGCAATTACGACGGCGACGATCAGCAGGATCGGGGCGTCGTGACCGGCGGCATCCCGCGTGATGGCGATATTCAGCGCCAGCCGCTCGACAATCAGCCTCTGCCGAGCAAGAACCAGGGCCAGACGAACCCGAGCGGCAACGATTATGCATCGATAGACCCGCAGCAGGGCGCACCAGATATCGTCAACAAGCCGCCGGCCGAGCCCGTCATCACGCTCAAGGGCAAGTCGAAGATGGAGATCACCGCGATCGAGGTCTTCCTTGCGCGGCAGGGCATTTCGCCAGGCGCCATCGATGGCCGCATGGGCGCCAACGTCACCAAGGCGATCTATGCCTATCAGCTGATGACCGGCCAGACCCTCGATCCGAACAATACCGACGCAATTCTCGAGCAGCTGCGCATGTCCGGCGGCATGCCGATCATTAACTACACGATCACGGCGGCCGACGCGGCCGGCCCCTATGTTGCATCGATCCCCGAAGATTATGCCGCAAAATCCCAGATGCCCTCCCTCGGCTATACGTCGACGACCGAAATGCTGGCGGAGCGCTTTCATATGGATGAAGGCTACCTGAAGGCGCTCAATCCCGGTGTCGATTTCACCGTGCCCGGCAGCACCATCAAGGTCGTCAATACTGGTTCCAGCAAGACGGGTGCGGTCGCCAAGATCCTGGCGGACAAGGGCCGCAAGCAGGTTTTCGCCTATGACGCCAACGGCACCTTAGTCGCCGCCTACCCTGCCAGCATCGGATCCGCCGACACGCCCTCGCCCTCCGGCACGGTCACGGTCGAGCGCGTCGCCTTCAATCCAGGCTATACCTACAATCCTAAGATCAATTTCCAGCAGGCCGGAAACGATAAGATTCTCAACATCCCACCCGGGCCGAACGGCCCGGTCGGTACGGTTTGGATGGCGCTGTCGAAGCCTACCTACGGCATCCACGGCACGCCGGACCCCTCGAGAATCGGCAAGACACAGAGCCATGGCTGCGTGCGCCTCACCAATTGGGATGCGACTGAGCTCGGCAAAATGGTCAAGCCCGGCACCGTTGTCGAATTCGTGGATTGATTTGCCAACGGGCGAAAAGGCCATCGACTCAACTGCCCAATGGCCCTTTTTGGATGCGATCCTCCGTACCGTCAGCGTTCGGAATTGCTATCAAATTTCAGAATTGATATCATTCCTTCGACATTCGGAGAAATAGCGATGGCTGCCATTACCGTAAGAAATCTTCCCGATGAAACTCACCGAGCGCTGAAGCTGCGAGCCGAGCAACATGGACGCAGCACCGAAGCTGAAATCCGTGAAATTCTGGAGGAAGCTGTGCGTCCAAAGGACCGGCTGAAGATCGGCTCGGAATTGGCAGCATTTGGGCGCCAGTTTGGTGGTTTGGATCTCGATTTGGAGCGTGAGCGGACGCCGACAGAACCGGCTAGTTTCGAATGATTATTCTCGACACAAATGTCGTCTCGGAACCGATGAAGCCCACGGGCAATGATCAAGTTTTGAAATGGCTGGACCAGCAGCTGGCGGAAACGCTTTTCCTGACGAGCACAAGCCTCGCCGAACTGTTGGTCGGTATAGAGATTCTGCCGGATGGCAAACGCAAGATGGGCCTTGATGGCGCGCTCACCCAACTTGTTTCACGGCTCTTTGCTTCACGCATTCTTGCCTTCGACAAGGCCGCCGCAGAAAATTACGCACCTTTAATCAGCCGCGCGAGATCCGCAGGATACTCGATTGCCGTCGCGGATGGCCAAATCGCGGCAATTGCGGCAACACATGGTTTCGCCGTCGCCACGCGAGATACAGCTCCATTCGTGGCCGCAGGAATCTCGACAATCAATCCCTGGAAAGAAGGGTGACGGAAAACGGCCGCCCTGCGATATGCTCACAGTGCGGCCGACGGAAGCCACGGCTTATTAGTCTTACTGAGTCACAAAAAACGGGAGATTCGCGGTTTGCGATGATGTGCTAGCGTGGCGATTCGTGGTCAGCAGGAGCAAGCTGAGATGAATGGCCTGAACGGAAGAAGTGAACCAGACTTTGCGGATTATGTCGAGAGGCTTGTCGATGTGATCGGCCATGCCGATCGGGCAGAGCCGCTGAAGGATTACTGCCTTGGCCTCATGCTGCCGGTGGAGCGCAAGAGTGTCGAGCCTCTGGCAGCGGTAACGGCACCGGCGAGGGTTTCGTCCAAGCATCAGTCGTTACTGCATTTCGTCGGTCAGGCGCCGTGGTCGGACGAGGCGCTTCTGCGGCGGATTGGCGATTTGGTGCTGCCGCTGATCGAGCGACATGGGCCGATCGAGGCGTGGATTGTAGATGACACCGGCTTTCCCAAGAAGGGCAGGCATTCGGTCGGGGTGGCGCGGCAATATTGTGGCCAACTCGGCAAGCAGGACAACTGCCAAGTCGCGGTCAGCTTGTCGATCGCCAACGTCGCAGCGAGCTTGCCGATTGCCTACCGGCTGTATCTACCCGAGATCTGGGCCGACGATGCCGAGCGGCGGCGCAAGGCGAAGATCCCTGACAGCGTCGCATTCCAGACCAAACCGGCCATCGCGCTGGAGCAGATCCGAGCCGCCCAGGCAGCCGGAGTGGCGCCCGGTGTGGTGTTGGCCGATGCCGGCTATGGCGTGGACGGCGCATTCCGCGCCGGCCTGTCGGCACTCGGCCTCGACTATGTCGTGGGCGTGCAGCCGACACTCAGCGTCTGGCGACCCGGCGAGGGACCATTGCCACCCGAGCCCTGGCGCGGAAAGGGGCGGCCAACCTCGCTGATGCGCCGCAGCCCCGAGCACAGCCCGATATCGGCCAAGGCGTTGGCGCAGGAACTGCCGCAAGATGCCTGGCAGATCATCGGCTGGCGGGAAGGAACCAACACTGACCTCAACTCTCGCTTCGCCGCCGTGCGCGTCAGGCCCGCGTCCAGGGATTACAAATTGACCGAGCCCCGCGCCGAGGAATGGCTGCTGATCGAATGGCCCGAGGGTGATGCCGAACCACTCAAATACTGGCTCTCCACTCTCCCGGCCGCCGCTTCGCTCGCAAAGCTCGTCAGCACCGCCAAGCTGCGCTGGCGCATCGAGCGCGACTATCAGGAACTCAAACAGGAACTCGGGCTCGGCCACTATGAGGGACGCGGTTGGCGCGGCTTCCATCATCATGCAAGCCTCTGCATTGCCGCTTACGGATTCCTCATCTCCCAAAGGGAGACGATTCCCCCCTCAGCGCCGCCCGAAACCAAAAACCGCCCGCAATCTGGCCTTCCCCAGGGTTATCGACCCCGCGGAGCCCCCGATCCGACCCGAGCGACACGTGTCGAATTCGATCGCCACAATCCGAAGGCACTTGACCGTCGCACTCAGTCGCAACCTCCAGCGATGTCCATGCTGCTCCCGGATGAAGGATCGATAAAATCCACAAATTTGTGACGCAGTAAGATTAGAAGCAATCCCTAAATAGGGCCTTGGTATTTTCGAGCGTCATCGGCACAGGATTGCCGCCGGCACTAGGGTCTTCGATTGCCATGGCTGAAAGCTCGTCGATCCGGTCGGGTGCGATGCCCATGGCGGACAGACTTTCCGGCACGCCGAGTTCCGAGCGCAATTGCAGCACATAATCATAGAAGCCGTCGAAACCGCCCGAAATCCCAAGATAGGCGGCGGCGCGTCCGATCTTGTCCTCGATAGCCTTGCGGTTGAAGCGCAGGACGGCCGGCATGACGACGGCGTTGGTCGTGCCGTGATGGGTGTTGTAGACGGCGCCGATCGGATGCGACAGCGCGTGGATGGCGCCAAGACCCTTCTGGAACGCAACGGCGCCCATGGCGGCGGCGCTCATCATATTGGCACGCGCTTCGAGATCCGTCCCCTCGCGATGGGCGCGCGGCAGGAACTCCTTGACCAGCCGCATGCCTTCCAGCGCGATACCAGCCGACATCGGGTGATAGAACGGCGAGGAATAGGCTTCCAGGCAATGAGCAAACGCATCCATGCCGGTGCCGGCGGTGATCACCTTCGGCATGCCGACGGTCAGCTCGGGATCGGCGATGACGACGCCGGGCAGGAACTTCGGATGGAAGATGATCTTCTTCACATGCGTTGCGGAATTGGTGATGACGCTGGCGCGGCCGACTTCAGAGCCGGTGCCGGCGGTCGTCGGCACCGCGACGATCGGCGCAATGCCTTCGACGCTTGCGCGGGTCCACCAGTCGCCGATATCTTCGAAATCCCAGACCGGCCGCGTCTGACCAGCCATGAAGGCGACGCACTTGCCGAGATCGAGGCCGGAACCACCACCGAAGGCGACGACGCCGTCATGCCCGCCATCCTTGAAGGCCTTCACGCCGGCTTCGAGGTTCTTCTCGTTGGGATTTGGATCGACATCGGCAAAGAGAGCCCGTCCGAGACCCGCATCCTCCAGGATGTCCAATGCGGTCTTGGTGATCGCCATCGAGGCAAGTCCCCGGTCGGTGACCAGGAGCGGCTTCTTCATGCCCAGGCTCTTGCAGGCGTCCGCGAGTTCCTTGATGCGGCCGCGGCCGAGCTTGAAAGCGTTCGGATAGCTCCAATTGGCTGAGATAGTGCTCATGCTGTTACTTTCTTCAGATGATAGGATTTCGGACGCGTCAGGTTGTGGAAACCGATGATCGACAGCGAGCCGCCGCGGCCGGTTTCCTTGACGCCGGTCCAGCACAGCGCCGGATCGAGATAATCGGCGCGGTTCATGAAGACGGTGCCAGTTTCGATCTCACGGCCAATGCGCGAGGCGCGCTCGACATCCCTGGTCCAGAGCGATGCCGTCAGACCGTAGGGGCTGTCGTTCATCAGCTCCAGTGCTTGCGCGTCGCTCTTCACCTTCATGATGCCGACGGCCGGGCCGAAGGTCTCTTCGCGCATGAAGGCCATCGAATGATCGACATCGACGAGGATCTGCGGCGCCAGATAGGCGCCGCCATCATCTGCCGGGAACAGCTTGGGATCGACCAGCGCCTTGGCGCCCTTGGCGACGGCATCGGCGATCTGTTCGCGCACCACCTTGGCGAAGCGCTTGTGCGCCATCGGCCCGAGCGACGTTTCGGGATCAAGCGGATTGCCGAGCTTGTAATTCGAAACCCAGGCAACCGACTTTTCGACGAAGGCGTCGTATAGCGATTCATGCACATAGATGCGCTCGATGCCACAGCAGCACTGGCCGGAATTATAGGTCGCTCCATCCATCAGCGTATCGACCGCAGCGTCGAGATCGGCATCCTCCATCACATAGCCCGGATCCTTGCCGCCAAGCTCCAGGCCGAGGCTGGTGAAGGTGCCGGCGGCCGCACGCTCGATCGACCGGCCGCCTTCGACGGAGCCGGTGAAATTGACGAAGTTGAAACTGCCGGCCGCAATCAGCGCCGAGGTCGTTTCATGATCGAGGAAGACATTCTGGAAGACGTCGGCGGGAACGCCGGCCTCGACGAAAGCCTGCACCAGCCGCTCGCCGACCAGCAACGTCTGGCTCGCATGCTTGAGAACCACGGTGTTGCCGGCCATCAGCGCCGGGGCGATCGTGTTGATCGCCGTCATGTAAGGATAGTTCCAGGGCGCGATGACGAAGACGACGCCATGCGGCTCGCGTTCTATGCGGCGGGCAAAATTCGCGCTGTCCTCGACAACCAACGGTGCCAAGGCATCGGCGGCGATCGACGCGACATAGTTCGAACGCTCGTTGAAACCGCGATATTCCCCGCCATACTTGATCGGGCGGCCCATCTGCCAGGCAAGCTCCGGCACGACCACATCGGCCATCTCATTGAGCCGGGCGGCACCCTTCAGCACCAGCTGAACGCGATCTTCCAGCGGGCGGCGCGCCCAATCCTTTTGCGCCTTGCGGGCGCGGGCTACGACGTCCTTGGCAGCATCCAGCGACAAGGCCGGGCGTTCGGCATAAACCTCTCCGTTTATCGGGGAGACGCACGTGATCATGGTCATGATCGAATTCCTGTTTTCTTCGTCATCAATTGATTGCCGGATGTCCCGCAACCGGCAAAAACATCCTGAGGCCCTGCCCGATCATAGAATGAAATCGGGCATGAGGCAGATCGCAAAAGCCTTACGCCCTTTCGAATCCGCGCGCCACTTCCCAATCGGTGACGCGGCGATCATACTCCTCCTGCTCCCATTCGGCGGCGCGGGTATAGTGGTCGATGACATCGTCGCCGAAGGCGGCGCGCAGCATCTTCGAAGTGGTCAGCGCCGTCGTGGCATCGCGTAAGGTGCGCGGTATCTCGCGGACTTCGCGCGCGCCATAAGCATCGCCGACGAAGGGTGCTTCGAGTTCGAGCTTGTTCTCTATACCGTCGATGCCGGCGGCGATCAGGGCCGCAAACGCCAGATAAGGATTGAGGTCAGAGCCGCCGACGCGGCACTCGATGCGAATGCTCTTGGTTTCAGCGCCACACAGGCGATAGCCGGCTGTGCGATTGTCGGTGCTCCAGATCGCCTTCGTGGGCGCGAAGGTGCCAGCAACGAAGCGCTTGTAGGAATTGATATAGGGCGCCAGGAAATAGGTGATCTCGCTGGCGTGAGTCAGAAGGCCGGCGACATAGTGCCTCATCATCGGCGTCATGCCGTGTTCTTTTTCCTTGTCGAAGAACAACGGTGTCTTGCCGTCGGTGCTCCAGAGCGACTGATGGATATGCGACGAGCTGCCGGCGGCACTATAGTTCCATTTCGCCAGGAAGGTGATCGCCTTGCCCTTCGACCAGGCAATCTCCTTACAGCCGTTCTTGATTATCGCATGACGGTCGGCCATATCAAGCGCATCGGCGTAGCGGACATTGATTTCCTCCTGCCCCGCCGAAGCCTCGCCCTTCGAATTTTCCACAGGGATGCCCGCCGCTTGGAGGCCAGTGCGGATCGCCCGCATTACCTCTTCTTCCTTGGTGGTCTGGAAGATGTGATAATCCTCGTTATAGCCGCTGGCGAGCTTCATGTTGCGATAGCCGGCCTCGCGCGCGCTGTCATAGCTCTGGTCGAACAGGAAGAATTCGAGCTCCGAAGCCATGTAAGCCTTGAGGCCCATGGCTTCCAATCGCTGCACCTGCTTCTTCAGGATGGCGCGCGGGGAATGCGGCACTTCCTCATGGGTATGGTGGTCGAGCACGTCGCAAAGGACGAGCGCCGTGCCCTCCAGCCAGGGAATGCGGCGCAGCGTCGCGAGATCGGGCTTCATCGTATAGTCGCCGTAGCCCTTCTCCCAGCTTGTCGACTTGTAGCCGGAGACGGTCTCCATTTCGATGTCGGTCGCCTGCAGGTAGTTGCAGCTATGCGTTTCCTTCCAGGCGCTTTCAATGAAGAATTCCGCCTGGAAACGTTTGCCCATCAACCGGCCCTGCATGTCGACCTGACATGCGAGAACCGTATCGATGCGCCCTTCGGCCACATCTCGTCTGAGGTCGTCGAACGTATAGCTGCTCATAATTTGGTCCGCCTGAAAGATAGAGGGGTGATCATCCGACGACGCGGTGGGCCGCCCTATTGCCCGAAGCCGCTCGTCAAGTTTGATGGGGCCGCGACAACGGCCCCGCCGGATTGATGACGGATGAGGATCATACCTCGCCGACTGCCCGTTCGGCAGCCGCGATATCCGCCTGACGCTTGGCGATCATGTCGCCGATCGGCGGCCCCTGGAAGCGACGCTTTTCGAAGGCAAACCAAATGATCGCGGTCAACACCAGGAAGCCGATTGTGATATAAAGCGCCCACTGGTTCGGCGGCTGCACGCCGATGACGAAAATGACCGCCATCGCAACGATCACAAGAAGCGAGACCAGCTTGTAAACGCCGATCCCCATGTTCCATGGACCCATTTTCGGCCATTTTGCGGTTCCTATCGCCTTGATGCCGAGCACGATCGGCACGGCGAACGAGAGGAAAAGGAAGATAACCGTGCACGATACGACGATCGTATAGGCCGAAGAGCCGGCGATCGTGACGAGCGAAGCGCCCCAGACGAACAGTACGGAAAGAACCGCAGCCGTCCAGATCGCGATCGAGGGCGTCCGAAATTTTGGGCTGACGCTGGCGAGCGCTTTCGAAAACGGCAGGCCGCCGTCGCGCGAGAAGGCATAGATCATGCGCGATGCCGATGTCACGGTCGCAAGGCCGCACAGAAGCTGAGAGATGAAAATCGCAACATAAAGTATATTGGCCACGACAGGATTGGTAATGCCGTTGATGGTCCAGAAGAAGACGTTCCAGCCCTGTTTCGACGCTTCATTCATGTCCGGGATCGCCAGGAGGAAGGCGAGGAGCATGATATAACCGAAGAAAGATGACCACCAGACCGAGGAAACCATACCACGCGGCACGGAACTGGACGCCTTGACCGTCTCCTCGGACGTATGCGCCGAGGCATCATAACCTGTGATCGTGTAGATCGGCAGCAACAGACCGAGGGCGAAGATGTACCAGACATTGTCCGTTTTCGGCCAAACCGAGGCGTCACCTTCCGGCGTGCCGGAATAGTTGGTGAAGGTCCAGATGCGGCTGATATCCCAGCTCTTCACGCCGATGAGGCAGACGACAGTCAACGCGATCGCAGCGGCGAAGATGAGGTAGCCGGACATATCGGTCAGCTTTGCGGTGAGCTTGATGCCGAAGTGATTGATCAGCGCCTGCAGGCCGGTGATGATGGCGACGAAAATGATCTGATTGGCAAAACCCGCCGAAGTCGTGGTATCGACGGCAATACCGAACCAGCCGGCGATGGAACCGCTGAAGAAGCCCCAGGTGCCGACATTGATCGCGCCGAGCACGGTGATCAGACCGAGAAGATTGAGCCATGCCGTCAGCCAGCCGGTGAACCGGTTGCCGAGGATCGAGCCCCAATGATAGAGGCCACCAGCCGTGGGATAGGCCGAGGAAATCTGTGCCATCGAGAGCGCGAAAACACCCGAAATCAGGCAGCCGAGCGGCCAACCTATACCGATCGCGGCACCGCCAGCGCCCGATGTCGCTTGTGCAAGCGAGTTGATGCCGCCAGATAGAATGCAAATGATGGAGAAGGAAATGGCGAAATTCGAGAATGAACTCATGCGCCGTTCCAGCTCCTGGGCGTAGCCCATGGAGTGCAGGATATGAACATCCTGCTTTTTGTCTAACTCTGTGTAATCAGACATGTCATTCCCCCTTAAGCCCGGTCGTCCGCGGGATTGCGGAGAACCTTGTGTCACATGGGCCGCCGACTTTTTGCCGTGCGGCCTGATCGCAGTGGAACTGCTCCCCGGGGTCTTTTTCTTTTATGCTCAGGCTTCCAGACTGCTCTGGATAAGCCCTGTCAGATAATCGGCCACGACCCCTTGGCCGACGTCATCTTGAATGAGGTCGTTGCGGACCTCGATCATTACATTATGCAGGCTGTTGGCGATCCCATGCAGCTTCAGCGTATGGGTGACGCCGTCTTCAGGCCCGTAAGGTTGATTGCGTTCCGTCCGATAGAGCGGCGCTTCAGCCGCCGCATCCAGCATGCGATCGGCCAGCCAACGGTCCTCGTCATGCAGAATGCCAAGCTCCACCACACGCGGCTTGCCGTTATAGATCGGCGTGAAGCTGTGGATTGTCGCGATCACGTTTTTTTGTCCGCGTGCGGCCCTCTCTTTTAACAGGGCCCTGATCCTGTCATGAAACGGTAAGTAGAGGCCTTGCGTGCGCGCCAGCCGGTCTGCCTCGCCCAGATGCTGATTGCCTGGGATCGTATAGATTTCGCTCGTCTCCGGCATGGCGCCGGCACTTTCCGGCGGCCGGTTGCAGTCATAGATCAGGCGTGAGAAACGCTGAAAAACCAGCGTCGCGTTCAAGCTCGCGGACATTCTTCTTGCAACCGCCAGTGCGCCCGGATCCCAGGCAATATGGCTGGAAAGCGCCTCGGCGGAAAGCCCGAGATCCCCGAACCGCTCCGGCAGAGCACAGGAAGCATGCTCGCAGACGAGCAAAATCGCGCTGCTTCCATCCGGCCTTTCGACCGCGACACAATCGCCATCCGCCTTCGTCAGAATGCCTTGCTGCGCAAGCATTGGAGACGCCCCATTGCCGATTAATGAAATTTTTATAAGAAAAGAATTCTTCAGGTTTTCACCGCTGTCAATCGAAAACTGAAATTATTTCTTCATTTGTGACATTGACTCGAAATATGACAGCGTTGTTATATCCTTGCAGGAAAGCGGCATAAGACCGTCCCGGGGAGCAAAATCGAGTGAGTAATGCGTCGAAGACAGTTTCTGACGTGATCAACGCGCGCTTCGACACGCTGACGCGCGCCGAAAAGCAGCTCGCCAAGAGCCTGCTCGACAACTATCCCGTTTCAGGGCTTGGCAGCATCACCACGGTTGCCGAAAATGCGCGCGTTTCGACGCCAACGGTCGCGCGCATGGTGCAGAAACTCGGGTACAAGGGCTACCCGGACTTTCAGGCCCATCTTCATCAAGAGCTCGAGGCAACCATCTCCAATCCGCTGACGAAGCATGATCGCTGGGCATCGAACGCGCCGGGCACGCATATCCTCAATCGCTTTGCCGATGCCATCATGAGCAATCTGCGCCAGACGCTTTCGGATATCGATGCCGCAACATTCGACAGCGTTGCGACCCTGCTATCCGAAAGAAAGCGCGGGCTCTATTTCGTCGGCGGACGCATTACGGGCGCGCTTGCCGAATATTTCTTCACCCACATGCAGGTCATTCGTCCCAACACGACGCTGCTCTCCTCCAATTCCAGCACCTGGCCGCAATATGTCCTGAACATGAATCCGGGCGATCTGCTCGTCATCTTCGACATCAGGCGCTACGAGCAGGAAATGGTCAATCTGGCCGCGGCCGCCCGCCGGCGTGGCGCCGAAATCATCGTCTTTACGGACCAGTGGGCAACACCGGCGGCCAAACATGCGCGACACACGTTCCGCGTGCAGATTGAAGCCCCCTCCGCCTGGGATTCGTCAGTCGTTACTCTCTTCATCGTCGAAGCCCTGATCGAGGCGGTTCAAAGCTCGACGTGGGACGAGACGAGCGAGCGCATGAAAACGCTCGAGGGCCTTTTTGAGCAGACAAAACTGTTCCGCAGGCTGAGTTGAGAGGAAAACTGAAGCATAAAATAATATCTCGCCAAGCGATGTGAAATGCAGCGACTGTCATACTTGTTGATTAGAAGCAAAATCATCTTCGCTGTCAGTAAACGCAACGCTTTGAAACCGTCACACAACCTTCATGTTACGTCATTAACAGCAACGCCAGACACTGAAACCCAGAAGGAGGAAATGCAGTGACCTCGAAAATTCATCGTCTTCTGACCATCTCTACCGCAATGCTCGTCGCTTCGACGGCAATGGCGGCCGCGGAGCCGAGCGCCGATCTCATCGCCGCTGCCAAGAAGGAAGGCACGCTGACCACGATCGCGCTGCCCCACAACTGGTGCGGTTACGGCGATCTCATCGCTGCGTTCAAGGCAAAGTACGGCATCGAAGTCAACGAACTGAATCCGGATGCCGGTTCGGGCGATGAAGTCGAAGCAATCCGCGCCAACAAGGGCAACACCGGCCCGCAGGCTCCTGATGTCATCGACGTCGGTCTCTCCTTCGGCCCGACCGCCAAGAAGGAAGGCCTGCTACAGCCTTACAAGGTCTCCACCTGGGCTTCCATTCCGGACAGCGCCAAGGATGCCGAAGGCTACTGGTACGGCGATTACTACGGCGTTCTCTCCTTCGTCGTGAACAAGGACGTCGTGAAGAACCCGCCGAAGGACTGGGCTGACCTGCAGAAGCCGGAATACGCCAACACCGTTTCGCTCGCCGGCGACCCGCGCACCTCGAACCAGGCCGTTCAGGCCGTTTACGCAGCCGGTCTGGCTGCCGGTGAAAAGGACGCTGCCAAGGTCGGCGCTGCTGGTCTCGACTACTTCGCAAAGCTGAACAAGGCTGGCAACTTCGTTCCGGTCATCGGCAAGTCCGCTTCGCTCGCACAGGGCGCAACCCCGATCGTCGTCGCATGGGACTACAACGGCCTGTCCTGGCGCGACAGCCTGAACGGCAACCCGCCGGTTGACGTCACCGTTCCGGCTTCGGGCGTTATCGCAGGCGTCTACGTCCAGGCGATCTCGGCCTTCGCTCCACATCCGAATGCTGCCAAGCTCTGGATGGAGTTCCTCTATTCCGACGAAGGCCAGATCGGCTGGCTGAAGGGCTATTGCCACCCGATCCGCTTCAACGACCTGGCAAAGAACAAGAAGGTCCCGCAGGAACTTCTCGACAAGCTGCCGCCGGCTGCCGCCTATGAAAAGGCCATATTCCCGACGCTCGAAGAGCAGGATGCTGGCAAGGCCGCCATCACCACGAAGTGGGATTCCGTCGTCGGTTCGAACGTAAAGTAATCATATCCAATATCACCTCCCCGTTTCGACGGGGAGGTTTTCCTTTTTCGGCGCCGCGGATTGGGCCAATCATGAGCATCGTCACAACATCAACGGTCAGCACCTCCCCTCTGATCAACAAACGCGTGGTCGTCGACTGGCTGGGCATCGCGCCCTTCTTGATCTTCGCGATGCTGTTTCTGATTCTCCCAACGATCTATCTCGTCGCCGGCGCCTTTCTGACGCCCGACGGCAGTCTGACGCTGAAGAACATTGGCGATCTATTCACAGAATCGATCATGGCCTCCTATTGGATCAGCATAAAGGTGTCGGTCGCCTCGGCGCTCGGTGGCGCGCTGATCGGCTTTTATCTGGCCTGGGCTCTGGTCATGGGCGGACTTCCGGCCTGGGTGCGCCATGCCTTCCTGACCTTTTCCGGCGTCGCCTCAAATTTCGCCGGCGTACCTCTGGCTTTTGCATTCATCGCCACGATCGGTCGCCTGGGTCTCGTCACGCTGCTGGTGAAAAACTGGTTTGGCTTCGACATTTTTCAAGCAGGCTTCAATCTCTATAGCTTTACCGGCCTGACCCTGACCTACATGTACTTCCAGATTCCGCTGATGGTACTGATCATCACGCCGGCCCTGGACGGCATGAAGAAGGAATGGCGCGAAGCAGCCTCCATCCTCGGAGCAACCAACAAGCAATATTGGCTGATGGTGGCGCTGCCCATCCTCTGGCCGAGCCTGCTCGGCACGACGCTGCTGCTTTTTGCCAACGCCTTCGGCGCCATCGCAACTGCCATTGCGCTGACGGGTAGCTCGCTGAACATCATTCCGATCCAGCTCTATGCCCAGATCCGTGGCGACGTGCTGCACAACGCCAACCTCGGTTATGCGATGGCTCTCGGCATGATCGTCATAACAGGCATTTCCAACATCATTTACATCATCATGCGTATCCGCGCGGAACGGTGGCAGAAATGAAGCTGCAAAAATTCTTTGCCTGGATCGCGGTCGTCATCGGCGCCATCTATTTCATCGTTCCGCTGATCGGCACGCTGGAATTCTCGCTGCGCATGCGCCGCAATGCCTATAGTTTCGACGCCTATGCATCGGTCTTTTCCGACACGCACTTCCTGTACGCGTTCGGCTATTCCATGTTCATGGCGGTGCTGACCATCATCGTCGGCATGCTGCTCGTCGTGCCCACGGCCTACTGGGTCCGGCTTCGCCTGCCCCAGATTCGCCCGATCGTCGAATTCATCACGCTGATGCCTTTGGTCATTCCCGCGATCGTCATCGTCTTCGGCTATCTGCGCCTCTACAATTCGTCATCGATCCTGCCTTTGACGGGCTTCGAGCAGACGACAAACTTCCTTCTGGTCTGCTCCTATATTGTCTTGTCCCTTCCCTATATGTATCGTTCCGTCGATACGGCGATGCGCACGATCGATGTCGGCACCCTGACGGAAGCGGCGGAAAGCCTTGGCGCGAAGTGGACGACCATCATGTTCCGCTGCATTTTTCCCAATGTCATGAGCGGCGTTCTTTCCGGTGCCTTCATCACGCTGGCGATCGTTATGGGCGAATTCACGATGGCATCATTGCTCAACCGGCCGGCTTTCGGCCCTTACATGCAGCTCGTCGGCGCCAACCAGGCTTATCAGTCCTCGGCACTCGCCATCATCGCGCTTGCTGTCACCTGGCTCAGCATGGGCCTGCTACAGCTCGTTTCCCGCTTCTCAAAACTGGCTCCGGTTAAGGCGTAAGGCTTCTCACCATGGCTTTTCTCGAACTCACCCACATCAAGAAGTCCTTCGGCGACGTTCACGTCGTTCACGATTTCAATATGCAAATCGAGAAGGGAGAATTCGTCTCCTTCCTCGGACCATCGGGCTGCGGCAAGACGACCGTGCTGCGCATGATCGCCGGCTTCGAAACCCCGACCGCGGGCAGCTTGACGATCAACGGCAAGGATCAGCGCGCCCTGAAGCCGAACCAGCGCAACATCGGCATGGTCTTCCAGGCCTACGCGCTGTTTCCGAACATGACGGTGCACGACAACGTCGCCTTCGGCCTCAAGGTCGCCGGCATGGCGAAGCCAGATATCGACAATCGCGTCAAGGAGATGCTTGCTCTCATCAAGCTCGATCATCTCGCCAGCCGCTACCCCTACCAGATGTCCGGCGGTCAGCAGCAGCGCGTGGCGCTGGCCCGCGCCATCGCCGTCAAGCCTCAGGTCCTCTTGCTCGATGAGCCGCTGTCCGCGCTCGACGCCAAGATCCGCATTTCGCTGCGCGAAGAAATCCGTGCCATCCAGCAGCAGCTCGGCATCACCACGGTTTTCGTAACGCACGATCAGGAAGAAGCGCTTTCGATCTCCGACCGCATCGTCGTCATGAACGCAGGCCGCGCCGATCAGATCGGTACGCCTTTCGAGATCTACAACACGCCGGCAACACGCTTCGTCGCCTCCTTCGTCGGCACGCTGAACCTGATCGAAGGCAAGGTCGTCGATCCGGTCAGTAACCGCATCATGATCGGCGATCAGGGCGTGACCTTAAAGCAATCGGTTACCGCCTATAAGCCAGGCGATACGGTATCGCTCGCCCTGCGTCCGGAGGCCGGCTCGCTGGCCGAATCGGCCAAGGGCGATACCGCTCTGACGGGCGAAGTTTCCTCGGCGCACTTCCTGGGTTCCGTCATCCGCACCCGTATGAATGTCGCCGGCAACACCATTTCCTTCGACATGTTCAACAGCCCGGGCATGATGCCCCCAAGCGTCGGCGAGAAGGTGACGCTGCGCTTCGCCTCCTCCGACCTGCTCGTCATTCAGGATTGAGAATGGCCCCTGCATCGCAGGGAAACTTTGAAAAATTATTCGCAAACGCCGGGTCAAAAGCCCGGCGTTTTTCTTTGATTTCCACAAGGGAAAGCATCTATAGTTCACGCGTTCTCAGGGCGGGGTGCAATTCCCCACCGGCGGTATGGGGTTTTCCCGAGCCCGCGAGCGCCTTCCGGGCTTCGGAAGGGTCAGCAGATCCGGTGAGATGCCGGAGCCGACGGTATAGTCCGGATGGAAGAGAGCAAGCCGGGTCGCACCTTCTCCGCGCGGGGAGTGCTGCAATTCTGCGTGTTCGCCCAAGGGATAATTGACAACAACCCTTGAAAGGCAAATTCATGACCATTTCGATTTCTACCCAGCCGAGCCGCATTGCGATCATTCGGGCCCGCTGGCATGCCGACATCGTCGATCGCTCGGTCGATTCCTTCGTTGCCGAATGGCAGACGACGGAAGGCGCACCACCCATCGACATCTTCGACGTCCCCGGCGCGCTCGAAATTCCGCTGCACGCGCAGACGCTCGCCCGCAATGGCCGTTATTCCGCAATCGTTGCCACCGCTTTCGTTGTCGACGGCGGCATCTATCGCCATGAATTCGTCGCCAATACGGTTCTTGATGCCATGATGCGCGTCCAGCTCGATACCGGTGTACCAATCCTCTCGGCAGTTCTGACGCCGCATCACTTCCAGGAGTCGGAAGCGCATATCCAGTTCTTCAAGGAACATTTCATCATCAAGGGTCGTGAAGTGGCAAGCGCATGCCGCCATATTCTCGCGGAACGCACGAAGCTGCTGCCCGCAGTCACCGTCTGAACCAGCATTGGTGGAGGCGCGGCTGAGGCCCGCCTCCATGTCCACGAGGGAGAAACGTCAGTGACCGTCCTACGCATCATCCCAAACCTGCCGACCGCCGATCCAGACACCGCTCGCCTTTTCTACCATGACCTGCTCGGCCTCGACATCGTCATGGATCACGGCTGGATCGTCACCTTCGCCTCCGAAGCGGCAACGGTTCCGCAAATCAGCGTCGCCAGCGAAGGCGGCTCCGGCACGATCGTCCCCGACCTTTCTATCGAAGTCGACGATGTCGACACGCTTTATCATCGCGCTACATCCATGGGCTTCGGCATATTGTATGACCTGACGGACGAACCCTGGGGCGTTCGCCGCTTCTACGTCCGTGACCCTTTCGGCAAGGTGGTCAATATCCTCTCTCACCGCTGAGGCGGACATAGGCAGTGCGCTTTTGCCTCGGGTATCGGCGATACCATCCCAAATTGCTATCGCAGATCCACGTTGAAGGTGATCCGCTCCGCCGACCAGATCGACTCCGAATAGGTTATCGGCAGCCCTTCCGCATCCGCGTCCACCTTGCGGATAATGAGCAGCGGTACGGATTTCGGCTGCCGCAGGAGCCGCGCCTCTTCCACCGTCGGCATCCGCGCCTCGATCTCCGTCGACAGCCGTTCGTAGTCGGTGACGCCGTAGCTGGCGAGTGCCGCAGAGATCGTCTCATATTGCGACCGGGCCTTATCGAAATCGGGAAAGCGCCCGGCTGGATAATATGAATCGCCTAATTCGACCGGAATACCATCGGCGGTCATTAAGCCACGACGATGGATGACCGGCGCACCCATCGCCAACTTCAAATAGGTAGCGACGCGCTCCGTCGCCGGCACGATCTCGTGAACGAGCAATTCGCCACCCGGCTCAAAGCCTTGTTCGATCAGATTTTTGTGAAAGCGGGTGCGCTTCGACAGCGTATAGTCGAGCACGCCCTTATGGACGAATGTCCCTCGCCCCTGTTCGGCGCGGACCAGCCCGCGCTGTTCCAGATGCCCCAGCGCCTGGCGCACGGTAAAACGGCTGACGCCGAAACGCTGCATTAGCTCCGGCTCGGTCGGCAATTTTTCTCCTGGGGCAAAAGTCCCGGCGGCAATATCTGCCGCCAGGATTTCGCCGATCTGATGCCAGAGGGCGCTGCCGCTCTTTCGATCGATCGTCTCCATGTCAGACACGCTTTTCGAGGCGGAACAACAGCTTGTATTCGGCCGGATAGCTCAGCGCATCGAGAATGCTCGGATAATATTTGCGGTCCTTCGATGAGTGAACAAAGCCGTCATAGCCGAAACGCTTGACCGAAACATCGAAGCCGGCCGCGACGAATGCGTCGATATAATCCTGTGGAGACCGATCCTGCATCGGCGCATTGCTGTTATTGCCGATCAGTTCGAGCCATTTCGGCCAGAGCGGCATTTCATTGTGGCAACCGGTCACAGCATAGTAGACGCCGCCATTCCGCATGACCTGAAACATCTGGTCGGCGTGCTGTTTCAGCTCCGGCAGCAGATAGATCACCTCATAACTGAAGGCGACATCGAAACTATCGGCAAAGGGCGACAGGTCAGTCGTCACATGAAACTGCAGCGGCATATTGCCGACGGCCGCGACCGCAGCAGCCACCGACTCCGAAGCGATATCGATGCCGACGCCGCGCCGGAACGGCCGCATGCCATGGAGCAAACGCAGGAAGCCGCCGCGGTTGCAGCCGAAATCAAGGATTGTCTTCGAGGAGAAATCACGCTCCGGCACGGTTTCGATGAAGTGCCGCCAATAGGGACTATGCGATTCCGCCATTGCGGTATCGCCTTGAGGGTCCTTGCGCCAGGTGGCGTAAGTCGTTGCTGCGCTCGTCATGATGCTCTCGCTGTTGGAGTTGACTGATCTCTTGATAGTGAGGTTTCATGACAGCGGCATGAATTCGTCCGGACGACTGGACTATTCGATATGGACAAAATAAAAAAGGCTCTGGCGCGCGGCAGAGCCCTTTTCAAAAGGTCGATCGGAGTGGCTTAGGCCCCGATCGCTTTGTCATTGGCATCGAAGCGATGCATATGGCTCGTATCCGGCGTCGCATAAACAATCTCGTCCGGCTCGTACTTATGCTCGCCGAAGAGACGTACCGTCAGAAGACCGGTGGTTTCGGATTCGAGATAGATGATTGTGTCCGCGCCGAGATGCTCGACGTGGATGACCTTGGCGGCCCAAGAGCCCTGATCGCGCGACAGCGTGATATGTTCGGGGCGAATGCCCAGGGTTTTGGCACCGATTTCGCCCAGCTTCTCGGCCGGAATGAAATTCATCTGCGGCGAGCCGATAAAGCCGGCAACGAAGGTATTGGCCGGGTGATTATAGAGCTCCATCGGCGAACCGATCTGCTCGATCGCGCCGGCATTGAGCACGACGATCTTGTCGGCGAGCGTCATCGCCTCGACCTGATCGTGGGTGACGTAGATCATCGTCGCCTTCAGGCTGCGATGCAGTCGAGCAATCTCCAGACGCGTCTGTACGCGCAATGCGGCATCGAGATTCGACAGCGGCTCGTCGAAGAGGAAAAGCTCGGGCTCGCGAACGATCGCGCGGCCGATGGCGACACGCTGTCGCTGGCCGCCGGAAAGCTCGGCCGGGCGGCGGGCCAGATAAGGCGCGAGCGACAGCATGCTCGAAGCCTTCTCGACCCGGTTGTCGATCTCGGCCTTCGGCGTACCGGCCTGCTTGAGACCCAATCCCATATTGTCCTTGACAGTCAGATGCGGATAGAGCGCATAGGACTGGAAAACCATCGAAATGCCGCGCTTGGCCGGCGGCGCCGCGGTCACATCCTGGCCGTTGATCAGCACTGCACCGGAGGTCACATCCTCGAGACCGGCGATGCTGCGCAGAAGGGTCGACTTGCCGCAGCCGGAAGGGCCGACGAAGATGACGAACTCGCCATCCTTCACTTCGAGGTCGATGCCCTTCAGCACGTCGTGCGAGCCATAGGCCTTGCGGATGGATTTCAGTTGAAGCGATCCCACAGTCTCTTGTCCTTATAGATAAACAGGCTTGCCGGTGCGCACGCTCTCATCGGCGGCGAGGCATATACGCAGCGATTGAACGGCATCGGCCATATTGCGATTGAGGTCGAGATCCTCGCGGATGGCCTTCAGCATGAAGGCCTGCTCGAAGTCGCAGAGCTCCTGATGGCCGGGTTCGCCATCCATATGCAGGTCCTGATCCGGCCGGATGAACTGACCGCTCGGGCCTGCCTCGGCGTTGTGCAGCCGGATGACCGAGGTTTTGGTGTGCATGTCGATATCGTCGGACTTGGCATTCTGATCCATGACGATCGAGACCGAACCGTTCGGCGACATCACATCCTTCACGAAGAAAGCCGTTTCCGAAATCATCGGACCCCAACCGGCCTCGTACCAGCCGACCGAGCCATCCTCGAAGATCACCTGCAGGTGGCCGTAATTATACATGTCCGGCTTGATCTCCTGCGACAGCCGCAGGCCCATGCCACGCACCTCGACGGGCTTGGCGTCGGTGATCTGGCACATGACGTCGACATAATGCACGCCGCAATCGACGATCGGCGAGGTCGTGCGCATCAATGCCTTGTGCGTCTCCCAAGTCGGACCGCTCGATTGCTGATTGAGGTTCATGCGGAAGACATAGGGACCGCCGAGTTTGCGGGCTTCGGCGATCAGCCGCATCCATGAGGGATGGTGGCGCAGGATGTAGCCGATCGCCAGCTTCTTGCCGGCCTTCTGCGCAGCCGCAACGACGCGCTCGGCATCTTCGACCGTGGTGGCCAGCGGCTTCTCGACGAAGACATGGCAGCCTGCTTCGAAGGCCATGACGGCGAAATCGGCATGGCTGTCGGAATAGGTATTGATGGAGCAGAGATCCGGCTTCAGCTCCTTCAATGCCGCCTCGAAATCCGCATGGATCGTATATTCCCGCAGCTCCTCAGGCAGCTCGGGCTTGGAGCGATTGACGAGGCCGACGATCTCGAAGCCCGGATTGTTATGATAGGCCAGAGCATGGCTGCGGCCCATATTGCCAAGGCCGGCGACGAGAACGCGGATCGGCTTTTCGGATAGGCTCACTTGACTGCTCCGGATGTAATGCCGCGAATGAGTTGACGCGAAAACAGGACGTAAAGGATGAGGATCGGCAGGATGGCAAGCGTCAGTGCCGCCAGCACCGCATTCCAGTTGGTGACGAACTGGCCGATGAAGATCTGCGATCCGAGCGTCACCGTCTTGGTCGCCTCGCTCGGAGCCAGGATCAACGGGAACCACAGATCGTTCCAGATCGGGATCATGGTGAAGACCGCAACCGTCGCCATGGCCGGGCGGACCAGCGGCAGCACCAGACGGAAGAAAATGGCATATTCGCTGAGGCCATCGATGCGACCGGCATTCTTCAGGTCGTCGGAAACCGTCCGCATGAACTCTGAGAGAATGAAGATGGCGAGCGGCAGGCCCTGCGCCGTATAGACGAGGATCAGAGCCGTCAGCGTGTTGACGAGGCCGGCGGCAACCATGCCCTGCAGGATCGCGACCGTGCCGAGCCGGATCGGGATCATGATGCCGATTGCCAGATAAAGGCCCATGACTGTATTGCCGCGGAAGCGGTATTCGGACAGGGCGAAGGCGGCCATTGCCCCGAACAGCAGCGTCAGGATGATCGAGAGGATCGTCACGATGAAGCTGTTCTGGAAATAGGTCAGAAAATCCCCCTGCTTCAGAACGGTATCATAGCCGATCATGCTGAAGGAGGATGGCGTCGGGACGCTCAAGGGCGCCCGGAAGATCGATGCTCGATCCTTGAAGGAGTTGATAACGGTCAGGAACACCGGAAAGATGGCCACCAGCGTATAGGCGATGAGCGCCAGATGCACGAGGCCGTTGCGGACAAGCGAAGTGCGTGCCTTGGACATGGTTCGCGCTCCTCAGAACTGGTAGCGGCGGATGCGCCGCTGGACGATGAAAAGATAGAACGAAACGCCGGCCAGGATGATGAGGAACATCACCGTCGCGATGGTCGCGCCCATCGAGCGGTCGCCCAGTTGCAGCTGAAAGCCGAAGAAGACGCGATAGAGCAGCGTGCCGAGAATGTCGGTGGACCCATCCGGTCCCGCCAATGCGCCTTGCACGGTATAGACAAGGTCAAACGCGTTGAAATTGCCGACGAAGGTGAGGATCGAGATGATGCCGATCGCCGGCAGCACGAGCGGCAGCTTGATCTTCCAGAACTGGCTCCAGCCGGTAATGCCGTCGCATTCGGCGGCTTCGATAACCTCTTCCGGAATGTTGAGCAGAGCTGCATAGATCAGCATCATCGGAATGCCGACATATTGCCAGACCGAGATCAGCGCGACAGCGATCAGCGCCGTGCTCGGCTTGCCGAGCCATGGTGCAAAGAACGATTTGAGCCCGATCACGCTCAGCAGTTCGGGCGCGACACCCCAAAGCGGCGAAAGGATCAGCTTCCAGATGAAGCCGACGACAACGAAGGAAAGCAGCGTCGGCAGGAAGATGGCCGTGCGATAGAACGCTACAAAGCGCAATTTCGGCAATGACAAAAGCGCGGCTAGCGCGACGCCGATCGGATTCTGCACGCACATATGGATAATGAAGAAGATCAGATTGTTGCGCAGCGCATTCCAGAAATCATGCGACCAGCGTTCGTCGCCGAACAGAACCATGAAATTGTTCAGGCCGACGAAGACGGATTGATTATCCACGACGTTGTAAAGCGACAGCCGCAAGGTCTCGATCAGCGGCAGGATCATGACCGCCGTATAGACGACAAAGGCCGGGAAAAGGAAAACGAGGATATGCCAGCGCTTGGTGCGCCTGATCGGCATGACCTCAAGGGCATCTGATGTCGCGGCGTCGCTCATGGCTTTCTGCCTGTTTTTCTTGGCTGCTGAAGGAGGCGGCAGCTCTAAGGTTCAAATCCACCCGTTGCCCCGGCTCTCAAGCCGGATGGAAACGACGTCGGGCGTGTCGAATGCAAAGGCGAGGCGATCGCCGGTTCGATTATCGAAGCAATGAAAAAGGCGAGGAGCCCGTAAGGTCCCTCGCCCGCATGTGCAGCTATTTACTTGCCGGGCTTGTACCAGCTGTCGAGACCCTTCTGGAGCTTCTCGCTAGCCTTTTCCGGCGTATCCGTGCCGTTGATCACGTTTGCGGATTCGGTCCAAGTTTCATTTTCCAGATTCGGCTTACCGCGCGACAGGATCTGATAGGTGGAGCGAACGGTCGACTTGTGATTGTCGCGCCAGGAGACGAACTCCTGCGCAAGTGCATCGCTCATCTTTACCGGATGCGAGTTCAGGCTGAAGAAGCCAGGCAGCGAGTTAGCGTAAATGTTGGCGAACTCGTCGGAAGCAACCCAGCTCAGGAACTTCTTGGCTTCTTCCGGATGCTTGCCCTTGGCGTTCAGGCCGACGCCGATATCCGGATGGTCGGAGATGTAGGCCGTATCGCCAGCCTTTGTGACCGGCGGCGGGAATGCGCCCATCTTGAACTGCGCCTGGGTGTTAAAGAGGGAAATTTCCCAGGAACCGGCCGGATAGATCGCAGCTTTGCCGAGCGTGAAGAGGTTCTGGCTGTCGGAATAGCTTTGTGCTTCGAAACCATCGCCGAGGTAGGGCTTCCACTTGGTGAGTTCCTTGTAAGGATCGACCCAAGCGGCGTCCGTCAGCTTTTCCTTGCCTGATATCAGCGCCTTACGACCGTCTTCGCCCTTCCAGTAGTTGGGGCCGATGTTCTGGTAGCCCATGGTTGCGGCTTCCCAGAGATCCTTCGTGCCCATGGCCATCGGAATGTAGGTGCCGTCGGCCTTGATCTTATCGAGAACAGCAAAGAACTCGTCGCGCGTCGCCGGCACTTTCAGGCCGAGCTTGTCGAATGCGTCCTTGTTGTAGATGAAGCCGTGGATGACCGAAGCCATCGGCACGCAGAAAGTCGACTTGCCGTCATCGGTGGACCAGGCAGCCTTGGCGACGGCAGAGAAGTTTTCCATGCCCTTCAGGCTCGTCAGATCGACAAGGTGCTTCTTGTTGAAGAGGTCGAGCGAAGCGTCGAACGGACGGCAGGTGATGATGTCGCCCGCGGAGCCGGCGTCGAGCTTGGCGTTCAGTGAGGCGTTGTATTCAGTCGGAGCCGTCGGCGAGAAGACGATCTTGATGCCCGGATTTTTCGCTTCGAAAGCCGGGATGATCTTTTCCTGCCAGATCTGCAGGTCGTCGTTACGCCAGCTTTCAACCGTCAGCGTCACGTCGGCCGCATGCGCCAGGCTGACTGACGTCAGCAGGCTGGATGCAAGAAGCAAGCCTTTCAGAACATTGGTTTTCATTTCCCTCTCCTGTTTTCCGCGCCATAGCAAGGCGCTGTTTTCGATCTGAAATCCGCTGGCCTGTCCGAGGAAACGGTCAGCGCTCCGCAGGGACCGCCAATATTGCCGACCCCCCATGCAAAGGGCTTCAGAGGCAAGCTGCCCGATCCACCCGATCAATTGCTGCATGTCGCCACTTAGGCGAAGACGCTGCAAGAACCACGCGGGAAACTCATGACGAACGCCGAAGCGAGATCCTCCTGATCCGAACGGTCGGGACAACGACGAGATGAGCGCCTCTGAGGCTCACCTACCGACTGTTGTTCTTTTGCCGGCTTTGCCGATGTCCATTCGTATTTGTTCCCTTGCCACGAATTAAGGCCAAAAAAATACCAATTGTCCAGCCGATTTTAACTTTCGAAGATAAAAATGTCGATGCAAATAAATTTCTCCATATATTTCAATATTATATCAGCCAATAAAAATGAGCACATCGCCTATTGGTAAATGGTATTTTTTTGGTATTGTATGGAAAAGCGGGGAACAGATGGCATTCGGAGGTATGATGGGGCAGTTTGCAATTGGTATCGATGGCGGCGGGACAAGTTGTCGGGCAGCAGTTATCGATCGCACCGGGCAAGTGCTCGGTACCGGCAAGGCCGGGGCGGCCAATATCCTCTCCGACCTGGAAAACTCGTTGATCCATATCGTCGCCTCGGCAAGACAGGCGCTGATCGATGCAAAGCTGGACCCGGAACTGCTGCAGAAGCTGCCGGCGGTCATCGGAACCGCGGGAGCCAATGTAGGCAATTATGGCAAACGGGTCGAAGGTGCCCTGCCCTTTGCAAGCACGCGCGTGGTCACCGATGCGACGATTGCGCTTCAAGGTGCGCTCGGCGACGCGGATGGGATTATAGGCGCCTTCGGCACCGGCTCCGTCTACAATGCCCGCCGCGATGGCAAGAGCTGGGGGATCGGCGGCTGGGGCTTTGTCATCGGCGATCAGGCCAGCGGCGCACGCCTAGGTCGCGACCTGCTCGAGCGAGCTCTTCTGGCCCATGATGGCGTAATGACGGGCTCCGCACTGACGACATCGATCATGGCCGAATACGGCAACGATCCGGAACGGATCGTCGAATTTGCTCACGTATCGAAGCCCAAGGATTTCGCCCGCTACGCTCCGATCGTGTTCGAATGTGCCGGAGCGGAGGATGTCGTCGCCATCGATATCGTCAGGACGGCGGCGAGATCCATAACCGACAGTCTTAACGCATTGCTTTGGCCGGGATGCCCCTCGATCTGCCTTCTCGGCGGCCTTGCCCAGGCCTATCGTCCCTGGCTTGATGATCGGCACAAGGCGATGCTCGCCGAACCCAAGGGCGATGTCTTGCGCGGCGCCGTGGAGCTGGCGGCAAAATTGCTGCGGGGTGGAGAGGGAAATAGGGCATGACCGAAGATTTGAGCGCGATCTTCTCGCCGGAGCGCCTTTCTGGAGGCGGCACAGGCCCACTGTATGTCAAGCTGCGGCGCACGCTCGAAGAGGCTGTGAAGGTCGGACGGCTGAAACATGGCGATGCGCTTCCGCCGGAGCGTGACATCGCCGAATTCGCCGCGGTCAGCCGCGTCACCGTGCGCAAGGCAATCGACCATCTCGTCGCCGAAGGCATCCTTGTCCGCCGCCACGGTTCCGGCACCTTCGTCGCAAAGCCGGTATCCAAAGTGGAGCAACGCCTGTCGCAACTCACGTCCTTTACCGAGGACATGGCGAGACGCGGAATGACCGCTCGTTCCGAATGGCTGCACAAGGGCGTGCACACTCCCTCCCCGGACGAGATGATGATTCTCGGCCTTGCGGCCGACACCAAGGTATCGCGGCTGAGCCGCCTGCGCATTGCCGACGACCAGCCGCTCGCGATCGAGCACGCCAGCGTCTCCGGTGAGTTCCTGCCGGATCCGTCGGTGGTGACAACATCGCTCTATGCGGAACTGGAGAAGCGGCAGGTGCGCCCCGTTCGCGCCGTTCAGCGCATATCCGCAACCAACATGAAAGAGGCGGATGCCGGGCTGCTCGGCGTTCCCGTGGGAGCCGCCGGCCTCTCGATCGAGCGTATCTCCTATCTCGGCTCCGGCAGAGCCGTTGAATTCACGCGATCGCTTTATCGCGGCGATGCCTATGATTTCGTCGCGGAGCTGACGATAGGCGCGAACTAGCGCAAATCTGCGCAGCAGAAAGAATCCGGGAATCAAAAAAACGCCGCCCCAGCTTGAGTAGCTGGGGCGGCGTTTTCATGCTGAATCAAATTCCAAGCAAAACAGCTCAAGCCGTTGAAACAGTTGGCGATCAGGCGGCCGCGTCACGCTTCTCAGGCACATAGTTGAGAACCGGACCCAGCCAGCGCTCCACCTCGGCTACCGGCATGTCCTTGCGGGCGGCATAGTCTTCGACCTGATCGCGCTCCACCTTGGCGACGCCGAAATAGTAGGAAGACGGATGGCCGATATAGATGCCCGAAACGGACGAGCCCGGCCACATGGCGTAGCTTTCCGTGAGTGTCACGCCAGTCGTCGCTTCGGCATCGAGCAGACGGAAAAGCGTATCCTTCTCAGTATGGTCAGGCTGCGCGGGATAGCCAGGCGCCGGCCGAATGCCGGCATAAGTTTCAAGAACGAGTTCTTCGCTCGAGAAGTTTTCGTCGGCAGCATAACCCCAGAACTCTCGCCGCACCCGCTCGTGCATCCGCTCGGCGAAAGCTTCCGCAAAGCGGTCGGCCAGCGCCTTGACGAGGATCGACGAATAATCGTCATTGGCGCGCTCGAAACGTTCGGCAATTGCCACTTCCTCGATGCCGGCCGTGACGACGAAGCCGCCAACATAATCGCCCACACCGCTCGAAGCCGGTGCCACGAAGTCCGACAGAGCCACATTCGGTCGGCCATCGCGCTTCGACAGCTGCTGGCGCAGCGTATAGAAGGTCGCAAGCTCCTCGCTACGGCTTTCATCCGTAAACAGCCTGATATCGTCGCCGACCGCACCCGCCGGCCAGAAGCCGATGACGGCGCGCGGGCGGAACCAGTTCTCCGCGATGATCTTTTCCAGCATCGCCTGAGCATCACTGTAAAGCTGTCGCGCCGCCTCGCCCTGCTTCTCGTCCTCCAGGATGGCGGGGAAGCGACCCTTTAGCTCCCAGGTCTGGAAGAACGGGGTCCAGTCGATATATTTCGCCAGCTCGCCAAGATCGTAGCTCTCGAACACCTTCGTCCCGAAGAACTGCGGCCTGACGGGCTTGTAGCCTGACCAATCCACCTTCTCGGCATTCTCGCGTGCCCTGGCAATCGGCAGGCGCACCTTCTCGGCTTCGTTGCGCGCATGCGCGGCGGCGACCTTCGAATATTCGGCCCGGACGGTATCGATATAGCCCTGATGCGCTTCGGGCGACAGCAACGCGGACACGACACCGACGGCGCGGCTGGCATCCGTGACGTAGACCGTCTGCCCGCGATGATAGCTCGGATGGATTTTCACCGCCGTATGGACGCGGCTGGTAGTAGCCCCGCCGATAAGCAGCGGAATATCGAATCCCTGCCGTTCCATCTCGGAAGCGACATGCACCATCTCGTCCAGGGACGGCGTGATCAGTCCCGACAAGCCGATGATGTCAATCTTCTCGGCAACAGCCGTTTCCAGGATTTTCGTCGCCGGCACCATGACGCCGAGATCGATGATTTCGTAGTTGTTGCAGGCGAGCACGACGCCGACGATGTTCTTGCCGATATCGTGAACATCGCCCTTGACGGTCGCCATCAGCACCTTGCCCGCTGACCGCCGCTCAATATTGCCGCCGTTTGCAAGCTTCTCGGCTTCCATATAGGGCAGCAGCACGGCAACAGCCTGCTTCATGACGCGGGCAGACTTCACCACCTGCGGCAGGAACATCTTGCCCGAACCAAAAAGGTCGCCAACAACGTTCATGCCGGCCATCAAAGGGCCTTCGATCACATGCAGCGGCCGCTCGGCAGACTGACGCGCCTCTTCGGTATCGGCTTCGATATATTCGGTAATGCCGCTGACCAGCGCGTGTTCGAGCCGCTTTTCTACCGGCCACTCGCGCCAGGAAAGATCCTGCACCTTGGCTTCCTTGCCGCCAGCGCCGCGGAAGCGCTCGGCGATCTCGAGCAGACGCTCCGTGCTGTCAGACCTGCGGTTGAGGACGACATCTTCGCATGCGTCCCGCAATTCCGCGTCGATATTGTCGTAGACGGCAAGCTGACCGGCATTGACGATGCCCATGTCCATGCCCGCCTGGATGGCATGGTAGAGGAACACGGCATGCATAGCCTCGCGGACAGGTTCATTGCCGCGAAACGAGAAGGAAAGGTTCGAGACGCCGCCGGAAATATGGACCAGCGGCATCGTCTTACGGATTGTCCGCGCCGCCTCGATGAAGTCGACGCCGTAATTATTGTGCTCTTCGATACCCGTTGCGACCGCGAAGATGTTCGGATCGAAGATGATATCTTCCGGCGGCAGGCCTGCCGCTTCCGTCAGCAGTTTGTAGGCACGCGAGCAAATCTCGACCTTGCGCTTATAGCTGTCTGCTTGCCCCTGTTCATCGAACGCCATGACGACGACGGCCGCGCCATACATGCGCATCAATCGAGCCTGCTTGAGGAAGTTCTCCTCGCCTTCCTTCAGGGAGATCGAATTGACGATCGGCTTGCCCTGCACGCATTTCAGGCCGGCCTCGATGATCGAGAACTTCGAGCTGTCGATCATCACGGGAACACGGGCGATATCCGGTTCGGCGGCGATGAGGTTCAGGAACTCGACCATCGCCTTCTCGGAATCGATCAGGCCTTCGTCCATGTTGATGTCGATGATTTGCGCACCGTTCTCGACCTGATCCCGGGCAACGACAAGTGCCGCCGCATAATCGGCATTGGTGATCAGCTTGCGGAATTTTGCCGAACCGGTAACGTTCGTGCGTTCGCCAACATTGACGAAGGGAATATCCTTGGTGAGCTCGAAAGGCTCCAGGCCGGAAAGCGCCATGAACGGACGATGCTCGGCGAGCCTACGCGGCGGATACTTGGAAACCGCCTGGGCGATTGCAGCGATATGCTCCGGCGTGGAACCACAGCAGCCGCCAACGATATTGACGAGCCCTTCGCGCGCAAATTCTTCGACCTGCGCCGCCATCATCTCGGGCGTTTCATCGTACTGACCGAATTCGTTCGGTAGGCCGGCATTGGGGTAAGCACAGACGAAAGTATCCGCAGCAGCCGAAAGCTCCTGCAGATGCGGCAGCATGGCATTGGCGCCGAGCGCACAATTGAGGCCGACGGTAAAGGGGCTGGCATGGCGCACGGAATTCCAGAACGCCGAAGGGGTCTGACCTGACAGCGTGCGGCCGGAAAGATCGGTGATCGTGCCTGAAATCATGACCGGCAAATGGATGCCCTTGGCCTCGAAACGCTCCTCGCAGGCAAAGATTGCCGCTTTGGCGTTAAGCGTATCGAAAATCGTCTCGATCAGGATGATATCTGCGCCGCCATCGATAAGGCCATCGATCTGCTCGCCATAGGCCAGGCGCAGATCATCAAAGCTGACAGCACGATAACCCGGATTATTGACGTCGGGAGAGATCGAAGCCGTTCTATTGGTCGGGCCGATGGCACCGGCGACGAAACGGCGCTTGCCGTCTTCTCGCTCGGCACGGATCGCCGCACGGCGGACGATCTCGGCACCCTCCTTATTGAGGTCGTAGACCGCGCCTTCCATCTGGTAATCCGCCTGCGCAATGCTGGTAGAGGAGAAGGTGTTGGTCTCGAGAATATCCGCACCGGCCTTGGCATAGCGATAATGAATATCTTCGATCGCATCGGGCTGGGTCAGGATGAGGAGGTCGTTATTGCCCTTCTGGTGGCACGCGCAGCCAATGAATCGATGACCGCGAAACTGATCTTCGTCGAAACCGAGACCCTGGATCTGCGTGCCCATGGCGCCATCGAGCACGAGGATCCGTTCGCTCGCGGCCTTCCGCAAAGCTTCGAAAATCTTTCTGCCGTCGCGCTTCGCAGTTTCCGAACCAAAAAGAGTATCAAACATAAGCGAATTCCTCTGGCCTGATTGCGACTCCGCAATCAGATCACATAAAGATATCTTTATGTCAACATATCTACGCCCATGTTTGGCATTGCGCAAGCATTTCAGGAAAAGACAAACTGAGCGAATTGCCATTCGACCATGGACAACGCGAGGGTAGCGACACAGTTTCATCCCCATAACGCCATGACAGCGCTTTCGGGCGGCGCTATACGGCTTCTGGAAAAGAATCCAAGGAGGATGGCATGAACATACAGGTTGAACCCGCAGCGCTCGGAAACTGGAGCACCCGTGCCTACCATCGGCGCTGGCTGCTCGACCAGGCCGATGCGCTTTTTAATTTCTTCCAGTATCGCGCCGTCAATCCCAAGGGTGGTTTCTACGACATGAATGATGCCGGCAAACCGTTGGATGCGGCTAATCCCGTGCGCGGCATCCATTCGGCGGCTCGCATGGTGCATTGCTTCTCGATCGGATCACTGCTCGGCCGTCCCGGCTCGAACGAAATTGTCGATCATGGAATGAACTATCTATGGAATCATCATCGCGACACGAAGCATGGCGGCTATGTCTGGTCCCTGAACAATGATGGCCCCGTCGACTCCAGCAAGCAGGGTTATGGTCACGCTTTCGTACTGCTTGCCGCGTCTTCGGCCAAGACGATTGGCCATCCTCTGGCCGACGGTATGCTTGCCGACGTTGTCGAAATTCTGAACTCGAAGTTTTGGGAAGCAAAGCACGGGGCGATTGCCGAGGAATTCAACCAGGAATGGTCTCCGATCGACGGCAGCAACTATCGCGGCCAGAATTCCAACATGCATCTGACGGAAGCGCTTATGGCCGCTTTCGAGGTCACGGGCGAAAAGGCGTATCTCGACAAGGCCGAAAGCATCGCGGATCTCGTCATTCGCCGCTCTGCCGGCTCCGTTGGCTGGCGTGTGGCCGAACACTTCAACGCCGATTGGGTGCTCGACAAGAATTATCGCGGCAATGAAATGTTCCGCCCGTCCGGCACGACGCCGGGGCATTGGTTGGAATGGGCGCGACTTATCCTGCAGCTTTGGTCGTTGGGGGAAAAGCGTCACGACTGGATGCCGGACGCTGCGAGAGGTCTCTTCTCGCAGTCCATGGCCCTTGGCTGGGACAACGAAAAAGGCGGCTTCTTCTATACACTCGACTGGGAAGATGCGCCCGCCAAGCGCAACAAGCTCTGGTGGCCGGCCTGCGAGGGTGCAGGTGCAGCTCACTATCTGAATGAACACGTTCCGAGCGACTTCCACGAAGAAAGCTATAGGAAGATTTGGAGCGTGATCGGCCGGGCGTTCGTCGACCACACCAATGGCGGCTGGCATGAAGAGCTGACAGAGGGTCTCGTTCCGGCCCATACGCTATTCCCGGGCAAGGGCGATATCTATCACGCCTTGCAGGCGTGCCTGATCCCCCTCTTCCCGGCAACGGGCAGTCTGCCGAAGGTCATCGCCGAGGCCGGCGGAAAAATCTGAGATTGGCGGCGGCGCCCGGCGCGAGCCTGGCGCCGCCTCAGCCATCTATGCAAGGTTGAGATTGTGAAGTTCGTGGCCAAGCGTCAGAGCCAGCGCCTCGACAACGAGATTGTGGTCCTCGCGCTGCGGAAGGCCCGAAACGGTGACTGCGCCGATGCAGCCGGTGCCGTTGACGAAAATGGGGAAGCTGCCGCCGGATGCCGCATATTCGGCGCTCGAAAGCCCATTGTCCTCGATCGTTTTCCCCTGCTGCTGCAGCCGCAGGGTGCTGGCATAGCTGCTGCGGAAATAGCGCAAGACCATGTTGCGCTTCCGGCGAATCCAGTTGGAATTGTCGGGGGTAGAGCCGGGTAAGGCTACATAGAAAACCGGCATCGAATGCAGCGTGATATCGATGGCGACGCCCAGATTGCGCTCGCTGGCCAGGTCGCGCAGCAACTTGCCGAGTACCCAGGCGGTCGAAAGATCGAAAGCGTCGAAACGCAGCGTTTCCTCTTGAAGCCCGATGCGAGCAAGGTCCTGGTCGATCGTCATGGAAAACCTTCCCTAAAAATGGATCGGCCTATCAAACGCGGGGAGAGTGATTTGTCCACCTATCTCTTTGGGACTTCGAAACCGAGCCGCCACTTTTGACCGATGAAGAGGTCATATTCTTCCGGCTCGAACGCCTCGAAGCCCCCGCCTGGATAGAAGGTCAGTTCGCCCACGCGGACCCAGGCCGCCGACGCATAGAGATCGACACGAACGAAATCGATATCATGCGCCACGGTTTCAGCGACATGGATCATTTCATCCAGCCGCGGGGGGCGCGCAACTTCGCCTGGATAAAGGCCGAGGTAATCCGCATCGTAAAACGGCAGCTTCTGCCAGTCGGGCGTATAGTTGCAGGAATAGCCTCGGCCATTCTCG
Organism: Rhizobium sp. CCGE531; assembly: GCF_003627795.1. Classification (NCBI taxonomy): domain Bacteria; kingdom Pseudomonadati; phylum Pseudomonadota; class Alphaproteobacteria; order Hyphomicrobiales; family Rhizobiaceae; genus Rhizobium; species Rhizobium sp. CCGE531. The sequence goes on from NZ_CP032684.1 coordinate 2,580,949, forward strand.
CGTATGTCGATCTCGATATGAGAAACCTTGCCGTTGAAGGTGAAGAGCCGATAATCCCAAGGAACTCGGCCATCGACGAGCAACATGCTTTCTATGAGAATACGGCGCTCCAATTGGCTGTAAGCCCACTCCCTGTTGTAGGAAGCGTGATCAATCAATCGCCACTCAGCCGAGGGATCATTCTTGAGGAGCCGGTCCACATCTGCCTCTGCGTAAAGAAATCGTCCCACACCACTCGCATGGGTCGGCTTAACGACCGCAGGCAAGGAAATTTCCGACCAATCCACGGAAGCCAGGTCCGTCCCAACCCAAAGAGTGGGAATGACATATTGACTGCCAACGCGTTCTGCAATCAGCGCCTTGGCGGCCGCCTTGTCCACGAAGCGTGGAAAGAGAGGGTTGCGATCGTATAGCTTCCGCGCCTGCACCTTGTCGGTAAAGGTTTGAGGTGATGTCAAATTGGGGAACTTGCCGCGGATGGTGCGATATTTCAGAGCACAATATGGCCTGTCCGGCAAAGGCGACATAAAGCGCCATAGGAGATTGTGCATCCGCTTGCGCAACCCCTTTTGCAGATATCCCGGAATGAGAAATCCATCCCGTTCAGTGGCTCGATCTGTCATGGCAGCCATCTTGAGTTTCAACTAGAACGCAAGTGAAAACTATCAGCCCGCCTTTAACACAAGGTTATGCGTCAGCCTTCAAGATGGATGACCATGAGCACGTCTGCATCCAATCTTCTTAGAAGCTCGCTGATCAGCCTGGCAGCAACATCCATTTCGCTGGCCGCGGGCTTCGCGAGCAGTGTCATCGCCGCCCGTCTGCTTGGTCCCGCCGGATCAGGCAAGGTCGCTTATGCATTATGGGTTGCGACGTCAGCTGCAGCGCTGGCGGACATGGGCTTGCCTCAGACCTTGCTACGCAATGCAGGAAGCCTCTCGGGCAATGGCGACGCGTGGAAAACACTGGTCCGTACGGCGCTGCGCAGCTTTCTCATATCCGTCGGCATGATTACAGCGGCGATTCTGCTCTTTGCTTTAATCACTTATGTTCACCGCGATGCACGGCATGCCTGGTTCTGGCTGGTCACCGGGCTCCTGTTCCTGAGCTATGCGTTCTATGTGTTATCGACCGCCGTGGCACGCGGAAGAAACCGCTTCGGTCAAACGGCCCGCATGACTTTACTGGGCGGAACGATGCAAGTTCCGCTTGTCTTCGCCGGAGCCTGGTTGCTAGGCCCGACGGGCGCTTTGATCGGCTATGTCGCCCGCTACCTGCCGCAAGCATTGAAATTGCGGAGTTATATCGATCCCACCTCAAAATATTCGCGGAACGCGCTGACACCGGAAATGTTGCGCTATGGCCGGTATATGTGGCTTAGCGATCTCATCGAGATCCTCGTCCTCTCGCGCATAGAGTTCCTTTTTCTCGGTATCTTTCTCTCTCCGACCAGCATTGGCTTCTTCGCTGCGGGCCTCGGCCTGGCCGGGCTCATTGAACAGGTCATGCTGCAGATATCGCCGGCATTGATCGTCAATTTCACCGAAGCACATGCTCGAAATGACCAGCAGGCGCTTGATGCGGCATATGAGCGTGTGATCCGCGTCGTCGCCCTGGTCATGCTGCCGGTCAGCCTCGGCGGCGCAACCATCATGCCCGAGCTTTTACCGCTGATCTTCGGCGAAGCCTTTGAGCCGGCCATTCCCGCAGCAGCCACCCTGCTGGCCTTTGTCTGGCTCGCCGGTATATCGGTGATACCGTGGGGTATAATCGGCGCTTCCGGGCGCAGCGCTGTTTTGCTGTGCATACAGATTGCGAGCGGCATATCGACGATATTGTTGCTGACTGTTCTCGTGCCTCTGCTTGGGCTCGAGGGCGCCGCCATTGCTCGGGCAATGATCGTCACATTGACGTTTACGTTGCTCGGCTGGATGGCTTGGAAATATGTCCGCGTTGCTGTCCCCATCACAGCCTTGGCAAAAACGATGCTCGCTACTCTTCTTTCCGCGAGCGCAGCAGGTCTCGGCGTTTACAGCCTCGACGGGCCTGCGGCGCTTGTGATCGCCATCCCCGCCGGGGCAATCGCCTATGTGCTGGCAATCCGCTTTTTGCGCTTGGTTACGCCCGAAGATATGCAGATTCTGATGGATACGGCGGTCGCGAAGCTGCCGAGAGCATCACGTCCATTCGCCGATAAACTGCTCAATTTCCTCGCGCCGGGCTAAATAAATCACTGCGTTTCGAAGGCGGTGGCCAAAGTCTGCCGCGCAACCTCGTCCCAGGTCATTATTCCATCGCGGAAAGCCGTCGAACGTCGCATCGCCAATGCCGCATCGACCTTCTCTCGCCAGGCAACCTCTCCGTTAAGACGATATGCAATGCCATTGGCACGGGTAAAGGGAACAAGATCAGGCAGCAGGATAGGCAAGCCGCAATAGCTGTATTGTGCGAGCTTAAGACTTGATTCCGCGAGATAAACCTCGTCTGCCGTGAGCCGATAAGGAGCAATGCCGAAATCCGCATGCTGCAGATAGGGAACGATGCTTTCGAAGTCCCGCTCGCCATAGATCGTGACATTTGGCTGAACCCAGCCGCTCCATGCAGCGCCAAAGACATGGAAATTCACATCGGGCGCAGCCGCTGCCATGGCGGCGACGGAAGCCTGGTCAAAGAGCATATTGCCGATGGAAATTGCATTGCGGCTGCCAGGTTCATATGGCGACGGCTGCTCGCGATCAAGGAGTGTGGTGTCAACACCTTGAGGAATGACACATACACGTCCCCCCGATGGCAGCATCGCCCCCAGCCTTTCCGAAGGAACGCAAACCGCGTCGAAGCATCCAATCTGAGAAGCCTGAATCTCTTCCAGCACTGGTGCTGTGCCTATGCTGCGCAGCAGGTCGCGGCAAAAATACAAGGTGCGTGCTTTCGAATTCAGCCTTTTGATCGTGCTAAAGAATGCGAGCGCGGAACCGCTTTCAATCACTACCAGATCCGCATCGGCGATTGCGCGCCGCGCAAAAGGCGGGAGATAGCGGCCATAGAGCCGAAAGAATCCCGCATTTGCTGCATTCAGAAAGCGGTTGCGGGAGCTGAAGGCATGTAATGGGGGAAGATAAGCACCTGCTCTCAAATTAGCGGCGATAACCTGAAATCGGTTCGCCTGGTCTTGGGACAGCGCGCGAAAGCGTGGACGATCCTTAAACAGGGTCAGCCAGCTATGTCCTATGGTAACAAAATCGACCTTATCTCCCTGCTCGGCCCAGCAGGACGCGATGAAGTGGATCGACGCCTTGCGGTAGCCGCGCAGAAACGCGTGCGACGTTAGGATAACGATCTTTCGTCGTTGCCCGGCCTCACTTATGGCCAGCTCTGCATCCTCATTTGCCAAAGGCGGTCCCCAACAGCGACCCTTAGCCGGTTTATCTCATGACCGACATCAAAACGTCGTTGAAGTTGCGGCAGCGAACGATCATGTCCGGGGCGCTGATAGCCGCAACCAAAGCCCAATCCATGGGGATATGAACCGCAAAGCGTCTAACAGGCGGTTAAGGTGATACCGTCAATCATCACATTAATAGGTTGTAGTTCGCGTGGATTTGATTGGATTTGATTTCGCGAACCATCAATCTGGCCTTGAGGCCGCGCAAGCTCTCGCTTGCCTGCAAGAAGCGAACAGGTCATTGATAAAGCTGTATGAATGTCCCGCCAGAGGAATACTCCTGCATGAATGCAAAATACGCACTGCCCGCCATCCTGGCCTGCACCTGCGCCGCAACGCCGACTCTGGCTGATAACTCGGCGCAGATGGTTCTGCATGACGGCTTCGACGGCACGGATTTCGCGCCGTCCGGCCATCTTTATTATCGCGATAACTTCGAACAAAAAGCGGGGGCGATTGAATTTCAATCAGAAGTCACGCGGACTGGCGCCGGCGCGCTAAAGCTGAGTGTCAAACCATTCTGCCCACCCGGTAAAGCGAATTGCAGCGAAAGAGCGGAGATCTGGGAGCGTACCAAGTATCGCGTGCCGTACGATCAGGGAGTTTGGTACGGCTTTGCCGTGAAGTTCGCCGACCCCGTCCCGTCTGGCGATCATCGTTATCTCATTGCGCAATGGAAACGAGAAATCGGGCCGAAGGCGGAGGGAGATTTCAGCCCCTTCCTGGCCCTGCGGCTCAACAACGGCAAGCTTTTCGCTACCGTGGAAACCAACTACGTTGCACCGGTCGAGAAGCGCAAGCTCAAGAGCGATGGTGAAAGTTGCAATGACAGCGAAACGCCTGTTTGGTTCCGGCCGGACACCAATCAGATGCGTGCCTTGGTGGCGACGGATGATAATTGGAATGATGGTGACGGTGGAGAATTCACCAGTTGCACCAACGCAATCAAGGTAATAAATCGCGGCAACAAGCTACCGACGCCTTCTTCCGGATGGATTGACTTCGCCATCTACAGCAAACCCGGCCCGGACGGCTCAGGTCATATCGAAATATTCGCTAACAATAAATGGATTGTCTCGGTTACAGGCCATATTGGACATGCCGACCATGGGCTCGGAAAGAACCAATACTTTAAGTTTGGCCCGTATCGTGCCGCAGATACTACGGTTTGGACTCTCTATTATGATGATTTTCGTCGTTCACCGCATTGCGCTGATGTATTGTCGGACCCCAGTCTGTGTCCCATGAAGTGAGATGATAGATGGAGACACGCCGATCATTGATAAACATCACTAGGGAATGCTACAAAAATCGCTTTTTTTAGCGATGCGGCCGAACTTTTTCTCCTTTCGCAAGTTATCTTCTTTCGTGAAGGAGGTGACCGAAATGCTTACTACCCATCGCGATTGCAAACAGCACGTCAAGAGGAATGCAATACCATCCCTCGGTGAAATCGAAGGCAGGGTCGCGGTTCTGGAAATCGTTGCTCAATCTGCATTGACACACGTCTTCGACGAGGGAGTAGTCGATATTGACGCTGCATTGCTCGCGCAAATTCGCAGGGCCATGCATCACAAGTGCAAGGAACTGAAACTCGACGGAGAAGACACGGCATCGGCACTTTCATATGCCGAAGAGTTGATCGAGGCCGCAGTCAGGGCGTCCTATCCAATTCACCAATGATGCCTTCCAGGCCGAAGCTCGCATTATCCCTTCTAGTGGCGCTGGCGATTACGCTCGGCGTCCTTTTGTTTGTTGCGCCACACGACATAAAGGACAGGCTTACGCATCCAACAGCCCGGCCTGGCGAGCATCAAACTCTGCAGTGATGTGCCGCAAAGAACCCTTGTTACATTAAGAGACACGCTGCCTGTTCCACATCAGGCAGGTGTTAACGTCGAGCAATGAACGCGGTTGCAAATTTCCAAAACCAAAGCAGTGTTCGCGTCACCTACCTGGTACCAGCTCCAACAATGAATGGTGTAGCCAATGTCTATGATGGTCCACGCGCCGCTTTATCCTGAAGACATTAATGTCCTCGCAGGCGCGCTCTTCGCCTGGTGCGCCGAGCGCAGCATAAGAATGCAAAGTCAGGAGGGTCTATCCGCTGCCAACGTGGCTATCGATCTCTACGATGCCGGTTATCAAACCCAGGACCAGCTTCTGGGCGCTCTGTACGACTACGAATTTCATTGACGATCAGGCCCAACACCCCACCTCAAATTCGTAAGTAATATCAGGCCAATCTACCGCGTAGGGGGCTGCGGTTCCGTTTCAGTTACAGGGAACTCTGATCGGCCGCCTCATCTTTCAAAACATTGGCAATACAGTCCCGCTCTTCAAGGATGCCGGACCATTCGTCCCGATGGTACGTCGAATCATAGATTAGCGTAAAAGGGCCCTGATAACCGGCCGCAGCGGAAAGCTTTACGCAACGAATATAATCCTCGGCATCGAGGCCGGCTGCTGAATAATGCCCCTTTGCGTGGCAAAGCTCGGCGCGGCCCATGATCCTCGCGAGATCATCGTATTTTCCGGCACGCGCCCAATTGCCGAAGTCCCCGTTGAGGCCGACTTTGCCGTCCAATGCATCGAGAAGTCGGTTGACCTCCGCTGGACTTGGTAAGAGATCAAACCAGTTTTCCACCACCAAACGCACCCCCGCCGCGGCGGAAAGATCAGCCAGCCGATGCAGATGATTTTCTGCGAGCGTCAAAGCTGTATCCGTCGGCTGAGCCTTTCCGGCTATCACACGCATGTTTTCCGCGCCGAGAGCCACGGCAATATCGATCCAAGTGGCCATCCAATCAGCATCGCGCTGCGCTGTTTCAGGATCGCTAAGGTCCCCTTCTTCAATCAGCAGGGTCTGAACCTTTACTCCAGCTTTTTCAGCAGCCTTGCGAAAATCGGCAAGATAATTCGGAAGGAGGCTCGGCAAATGGAATGAACAGATTTCAAGCCGAAAGACTCCATGACCAGCGCATTGTTGCGGTACATCGATCAGTTCCATTCCCCCCTGCCCATAAGTCAATTGGCGGGCCGGAACTGCCCGATCGCTGGGCTTGTAAGGATAGATGGGACCGAGCGCGCGATGTAGAGACCACGTTGAAACCGCAAAGCGATCCGAAAAATCAACCATACGCTCCCCCATTTTGTCGATCGCTGACGGAACCAAGAAATAGGCTCGCCCAAGGGAATATCAATCGGAAACACGCAATAGATTACCTGCATCAATCATTCGTCCGATGGAGGCAGTCGGACCATTACCGCGTTTGGCGACCTCCTTTCACCCATCTGGAAACTGCGTCAAAGATCAGATCGGCAATCCACATTGCACACACACCGACGACGAAAGCGGTGGCATTCATGGCCGTGAGATCCTTCTGCGGCAGGGGCCAATTGATGGCCCTTAGGTAAAAAAGTGCAGGCTCCGTGAGATAAGCTGCCGCGAGCGCGCCACAGATCGGCGAGGCAATGATCTCTCGCGTCGTATATCGGCGCCTGGAAAGGCCGCGTAGAATGCCGCCGGATAAGCCAGCGACGACGACCCCGACTTTGATGCCCAAAGCATCCAGAAATTCGTGTATCGTCATCGCCGTTCTCGATTAATTTTCGGAAATTGAATATTGCTGCTTATTTATTTGGCGGTGTAGTGGCTAAATGGTTCATTTGCCGACGGGCGGCTGCGGCTTTATCAATCCTGCAACACCATCACGCATGATATTGACGACGATTTTCAGCGTGCTCAGCGCCGCGACAACAGCGGCGGTATAGCCTGGGCCGGCGAAGGATTGTGAGCATTCCAACGTGCCATCGGCAAGTTGGGTGCAGCCCGTTGATAGGAGAATCGCAACGATCAACGCCGACAGCGCAATCAAAACATTCAGCACATTATGCAATATATTGGTATTGAACATCTATTTTCCTTTTCAGTTGATAGAGAATTCGTTCATCGACGCGATATAGCTGCGACTTTAAGCTGTGAATCTGGACGGCGCTGGATATCGGCATAGTTCGTCACCGGCGACTTTGGATGAACCTATCGGGCACACTCGATCGCAGCCGCGAACTTCTTGGCAAGCTTGGCGATATCGGCTGCTCGATCCTTACCATTGATAATCCGACGCGCACCGATCCAATCGGAACTCGTAGCGCTGAAGTAATCGGCAAGCTTTTTTCCCGTGAAGCGGCCATTGATCATGCCATCGAAAAGAATTTCGACGGCTTTACGCGCATCAAGCGCCATATCCGGATCATCGGCGATGCCATATTTGGCGTAATTGTCCCGCCCGGTTATCTGCACGAGGCCGCGGCCACGGTAACGCCAGCCGTCGTCGCTGCCTTCGTCGCCATTTCCCATTCGGTTTGCATAGGCGCGGTTGGCAATCCGCCGCGGCTGGCGAGAGTAAGCAGCAGCCTGCTCGATGTTGAAATACTTCGGAAATGTTGCCTGCAACCCGCCTGCCGAGTAGTTCAAATTTTCAGAGATGGCACACATGGTATGATCCGTCTCGTGATAAGTCGTCGCCAGCATGTAAGCCAGCCAGCGAGGATCGACGGGCTGCGTCTCCAATGCGGCAAGGATTGCTTCCGTGCCATTGACCTGGTTCGTCGATAGCCGCCCACCAAACAATGACGAGCGCACCGTCGCGAAGAACTTCGCGTGGTTCATGAGCTTTATTCCGATTTCAAGAGATGGAGTTGCATTTCAGAGGATGCAGGTGACGCTTGTCGAAAACGTCTTCCGGTGGGTCCGGCCGCACATACAGCCGGACCCAATTCGACCTCCATGTGGATAGCCGTGTAAAATCGAGAACGGTACCTGCGTTCCCTCCATCAGACGGTCCCGCGCACCTCTTGCTCTGGCTCGCTGGCTCGAATTGTTTCCGACGTGTTGATCTCGGCTGGCGGCGCAATGGCAAGCGACTGAGCCTCTCTTTCGGCAAGTTGTGCGACAAGGCGGTCTAGCGCGTTGGCGTAGATCTCTATCTCGCTCTGCAACAGCTCAATTTGCTTCTTCAGAGCGCTTGCATAAGCAGACATTCCGAGGCCCTTAAATGTTAGGCGCCGTGGCAGCATTGGACGGCCACGCAAAACTGTCTATTTCCGCCTTTGTGGTGATCGCACCGGAAATGATCCGGCCGTTAACTTCGCCCTCGGCGGCAAAGCTCGCCTGCACATGCGCGCCGACCATATTGGCGATCACAGTCATCTGTGACGCCGTCAGCTCCACAAAGCCGGCAGCCGTCTTGAACTTGACCCTTACGTCGGGGTTCGCCTGCACGTAGTTGTAGGCTCCGGTAATCAATGATTGGCTTCCCCGGTCGGTCATGACGCGCATGTCGTTGATGACGATACCGCCTGTTTCGACGGCATAGCGCTTGGAGGCGGCATGGGCGTAAAGATCGACCGGAGCCGGCTCTGGAGACCAGCCGGCGACGATGGCGACAAGGCTTACCGGTGTTTCTGGCCAATCAGCAGCCGAACCGACCAAGGCGGCTTCCTTGTTGCTCAATTGATCGAGAATGGCATCCTTGTCGACAGTATCCAGTCCGGAGGTGATCTTGGCGGCAAGCGTCTGCCAGTATTCCGGAACATTGTAGATCTGCTGTCGGCCGAGCCAGAAGGCGGCACATGCCATCCAGCGATCGGCCTTATTCTCCGATCGCGCCGCGAGCAGTGCCTCGACCATCGGTTCATACATGCTGTCTATGCGATACATCTGCAGTCCTTTCTACGTTAGAAGTGGGCATAGGCGCGCACGGCCTGCCAATCGATCTCGCAGGCGGCGCGGATTTCGGAAGCGGTTTTGGCGGCGGCAAGAGCGGCTTTTGCCGAGCGGCGAAGCGCTTCGATCATCTGCGAGCCGACTTTCCAATGCTGGTCTCGGGTCAGGATCTCGACGGCCTTCTCGAAACGGCTAACGCCGTTCTCGGTCGCTTCCACCGTAATATGCGGCGTCTCGCCTTCAGGCACGTTCGCACCTTGCTGCCGATCGGCCACGATCAGCTGCGCCTCGCGGCGCTTTTGCGCATAGACCGCCGCCTGACCGGGGGCGAGCGTAAGGAACAGCCCACGCGCGTCGCCGGTCTGCTTATCGATGTAAGCTTGCGCCTGAAGGCGCTCCAAGGTGAGATCTGCGGTCACCTTAAACAGCATGGATAGTCACCTCGAAATGATGGAAGGCGGCGGGTGCAATAAAGGAAAACCGGTGGTTACCGAGAACGTCGGTCGTAAATTCGAAAGTGCCGTCCTCGATCGGGACGATATCGCCGTCATGAATGACCGAGGTACCGACCGGCACGACGAAGCGCACCCGGTCCACGCTATCGGCCTGCACGGTGTATTCGGTGATCTCAAGCGCAATGCTCTTGGGCGTGATGACGCCATCGAGCACGTAGGACGTCGCGTCGATATTGAAACGATATTGCTCGGCCGGGACTGCCATCACGGAATAGCCGTCACCGAAAAGCAAGTCGGTGCGGGTTAACTCACCCGCCTCACAACTTCCGCTTTGCCGGATACGGCCGCCAAGGCCATGGATGATGTAATGGATTGGTGGGTTCTCTAACGCGCTCATAAGGTTACCTCTTGAATGCGGTCGCAACGATGTTGCTCTCCCGCCAGCCGATTGTGTTGCTGGGGCAGTAAATCTGCAGGGTGTAGGTGTGATAGCCCGCACCGGGAGCGTCATAAAGAGCCGGGACGCCAACAAGTCCAGCGGTGTAGGTCACTTGGGAGGTGCCACCATTGCCGCCACCTTGGACCACCGTCTGAACGACGCCCAGGTAGTAGGTCTGACTGAAGATCGCGGTTCCGTCGCGGAAGATGTTGCAGCCGATCGGCTGCGAATTTTGGCTGCCGCCATTCTGATTAAACTGCCCCAGCGTCATGGCGTTGATCATGACACGACTATCGCCCGCCACCGTAATCCCGACCGCAGCGAGGTTGACGGTTTGATTGGCCCCGATTGTCTGGGTATCCGCAACGCGGCCGGCATTCATCGCCGTGACGGCCCCCGCGCTGATGTTGGACGTACCCACCTGCAACGAACCAATGACGGCAGAGCTGATGTTGACCGCGCCGAGATTGGCGGTGATGGCGTCCAGGCTGTTGACCGCGATCTTGTTCGCCGTCACCGCACCATCGACAATCAGCTCGGCCGAGACGGCGCGGCGCATAACTGGCTTCGACCAGTAGCATGAGCTGCCGGCGCCGGCTGTCTTCTCGACCTGCAGGAGCATGGCAAGTTTGGCATAGCCGCTGGGAATCGTATATCGCCCTTGCAGTCGCACCCAGCCGTTCTTCGTGGCTGTGCTCGCGACAATCGGATATGCCAACGAGCCAGACGGGGTCGAAACCAGGGCATAGACATTCGCCGTCCCTGCATCGGTGTTGTAGGCCCAAACATCGAAGGCATAGACCTCGCCTGCCGTGACCGCAATGAAGTTCGAGCGCGCGCAATCGCGGCCTAGTGACTGAAGCACCCAACCAGCCGCATCACCAGAGACGGTGTCATTGTAGAAGGCCTGGACGTTCTGAGTGATCCATCCGTCCAAGACCCCGGCCTGCCAGCCGTTATCGGCCATGTTGCTGAAGTCCGTCAGGACGAGTTGCTTTGCCGTGATCGCGCCTGCGGCGATCTGGTTGGCGCCGATCGTGTTGGCGGCGAGCTTGTCGCCCGTGATTGTGCCGGCCGCGATCGTGGTGGCGGTGACCGCACCAGCTGCGATCTTGCCTGCCGTCACCGCATTGGCCGCAATATCATCGGCCGTCACCGCGTTAGCGGCAATCTTGTCGGCCGTGATGGCATTGGCGACAATCCCGCCATTGGTGATCATCACTACCCCGCCGTCGCTCCATGGCGTTGGTTCCGTTGCACCGGCCGGAACACTGCAAAGCATCGGCTTGTGCAGGAACAAATAGCTGTCCGTCTGCCCGCCGTTGGTGTCGAGCTTTCGAATGTGGATCGCGACGGCAACTGCGCTTGCGGGTGCCGCGCCGGTCACGCGCAAACGCAGCCACAAATCAGGATTAGTCGAGCTGCCATTGATCGAGGCATTCGAGGCTGGAGCGCTATAGTCGACGTCTTTGCCATCAGAGCCCATCCAACGCAGCCGAAGTTCAATGGTGCAGCGGTGTGCTGACGTGTAGGCGCTCGCCTCGAACCATTCCCCCGGAGCGCAAGAGACAGACTGATTAAATCCAGCCGTCAATGTGTCACCGCCTGGACGTTTCCAACCCACATCTGCAAAAAAGCCGCTCGGTCCGCTTCCTTGATAAAGCATAAGGGTCGGAAAGCTTACGCCAGCCCACGACGTACCCGCAGGACGCATCGCAAGCGAAAGCCCCGGTATAGCGCCACTGGCATAAGTCAGCCGCCAGTTGTCGAGACCAGCTGCGAAATTAGCGCCCTGAAGCAAGTTCTGGCCGGAGCCGACCGCAAGCGCATCCGTCGTCACCGAATTGGATGCAAGCTTGTCGGCCGTGATGACACCGGCCGAGATCTGCGCTGCCGAGACCGCACCCGCCGCAATCGTCCCAGCCGTGACGGAGTTCGCGGCTATTGTACCCGCAGTAACAGCATTGGCAGCAATTTTGCCGGCGATCACTGCGCCATCAACGATCAGGCTGGCTGATGCCTTTCGCAGCAAGCTAAGGCCGCCGATCGAGATGTTACCGTCCGTATAGTTCCTATGGATGTACATTTTGAGAACCGCACCACGTGCCGAGGCGGGTGGCATCATGGCGGCAGTAAATGTCTGCAGGCCATTGGCGGTGCCACCATCAGCGGTACCGTAGACAGTGATATTCGTCCACGTGTCCGGATTGAGAAGGTTGCCACGGGTGTCAAGCCAGTGAATGCGTGCCCACAAGCCGTACTTGGAGCCCGAAGTACGGATCACCTGTATGGAGGCAAGATATTCTTGACCAGCGGCAACCGCGAAAGGCTGACTTTGTCCAATCTGCATGTAGCCGGCGCCCATGAAATAAGTGTAGTCGAACGATCCTTTCGACGTGAAAGCCTGGGCTGTTGAAGGGTTGACGACGGTATCATTGAGCGCAGACCACGCGTCCGGCGTCTGCAATTGGTTGTCGGGAATGAGATTTTCCCAATCTTGCAGAACGAGGCTTCTGGCGGTGATCGCATTTGCCGCGATCTTGTCGGCGGTGACGGCGTTAGCAGCAACCTTGGATGCCGTTACCGCACCATCGACGATCAGCTCTGCGCTTGAAGCACGTCGCATATTGGGTTTGCCCCAATAGCAGAAGTTGCCGTTCGGTGCGCCTGCCGGCTTTGTTACACCCATCGTCGGTTGGATGAAATAAACCCCTGCCGGAACGACGAAATTGCCCTGGAGCGGTGCCCAGGCCTTAGCCGAGCTGGTAGCAAGGGCGACGAAGCCGCCCACGCCATTGAGCGACTGATCCTTCAGGTAGAAGCCGATGAAGACGTCATAGTTTGGGTCGGTGTTAAAGGCCCAGGCGGAGAAATTATAGCTCTCGCCGGGAGAAACTTTGATGAGATTCGGGCCGATAAAAGCGTTGTCATGCTCATCGCACTTGAGAATCCAAGTGTTTTTCATAACGCTCGCACTGGTTTCAAGGTAGTAGCCGGATTGCCCCTTCGTTCCCCAGGCCGAGAGATCGCCCGCCGTGAAACCGAGGTCGATCATGTTGTCGAAGCTGCCGACCACAAGCTTGTCTACCGTGATGGCCTTGGCAGCAATTTGTGTCGCCCCGATCGCGCCGGCTGCAATCTGGCCGGCCGTGATGCTGGTGGCGGCGATCTTGTCGGCCGTGACCGCGCCGGCTGCAAGAGTGTTGGCCGTCACGGAACCGGCCGTGAGCTTCGGTGTCGAAATCGCACCATCCGAGATCTGCGTTCCGACGATCTGGCCTGCGATATCGCCGGCAGCCGTTGCCGCCGTCCAGGCGCTGCCGGTGTAGCGATAAAGCTTGTCGTCGGTCGTCAGATAGACGGTGCGGCCTTCTATATTGCCCGTCGTCGGCAAGGTGGGGACAATTTCCACCGGCCGGATGCCGGAAGCGAACTTGGTCGCATCCACCGCATTTGCGGCAAGCTTGTTGATCGTGATGGCGTTGTCGGCAATTTGAGCGCTGTTCAAAGTCCCGTTGACATCGCCGGCAGCAACCGCCGCCGTCCATGCGCCATCATGGTAGCGGTAAAGCTTGCCATCCGTCGTGAGATAAACCTGCCGGCCTTCGACATTGCCGGTCGTGGGCAGAACGGAGACGACCTCTACCGCCTTGATGCTGCTGGCAAGACTTGTCGCATCCACCGCGCCTTGGGCGAGCTTGGCGGCGGTCACCGCGCCATCGGCGAGCTTGGTCGAAATCACCGCGCTGCTGGCCAGCACATCGGCCGTGACGGCAGCGACCTGCAGCTTTGCCGTTGAAACGGCCTGATCGGCAAGCTTCAGATTGGTGACAGCTTCATTCATGATCTTGGCAGCCGATACCGCAGCATCGGCGATCTTGGTTTGGATGATCGCGCCGTCGAGAACGTCGGCTGCCTGGATGAGGACGTTCGGCGTTTTTACAGTCAGCCAGGCGGACCAATCCGTTGCCCGGTTCGACTTCGGAAGATAGCGGCCGCGAGTCTCATAGTCGGTATTGGCCAGTGTCCATTGACCGGAGATCACCCAGGAATAGGGAGAGGCATAGGGATTGCTGTCGCTGTCGAAAACCACATCGCCGCTGGCCTTGACGCGAACCTGCACCCACACGCCCGTGACGTCGTCGAGATCCGGCGCACAGCTGATCTTGATCGCTGGGCGGCGCTCGATGCCGCCGGCATCCTTGATCGCAAACGGCTCCACGGTCCAGCCGATCATCGGCTGCGACGGCGGCGTGATGGGGCCGAGCCAGCCGATCGCCGTCGGCAATTGCAGACCGGGATGCCAGTCATAGTCAGCCGGATCGACTTCCTTCAGCGTGACCACGATCAGGAAATTCGGCTGCGGTTCGACTTTGACGACAAGAAACTTCTTTTCGTCATAGCCGTTGCGAGCCGACGACCAGGAAACGACGTCGTTCGGCTCCAGGGGATAAGCGTCAGGCGGCAGCGACACCTGGTGCACGCGAAAACGTCGGTAATCCTGGATCATGGCCAGGCCGACGCGCTGCACCTGGTTGGCGAAGGGAACGGCGAGCAACTGAATTTGAGCCGGCAGCCGGCGATTGCCGTCCTGTGCCTCAAGATCGGTGTTGTAACGCCCGGGCGCGTCCTTCGTCGCCCATTTCTCCGCAGGCTCGGGATAGGTGGCCTCGATGGCGTTGTAAGTCGCGGACAGCGAAGGGAACGGCTGGAAATCCTGCTCCTCGGTGACGACGATATCGTCATCCGAGAAGGAATAGACTGCCGCACCAGGCGTACCCACCAGCATCTTGAAGATGCCGCCGACCTCGGCGATGCGGCCGTTGCAGCCCTTCAGCAGTTCAGAAACGGCGTCGAGCGGCTCCTGGTCGCACTGCACGTCATAGCCGGCGCGGAAGGCAGGCTCGCTGCTGCCGCCATCGAGCTGAACTGAGGCATCACAAGCATTTGCCGCAGCCATCCAGTTCGTTGCCGGCAGGCAGAAGGCACCAATGTTCTGGCCGCCATAAACCCATTCCGATCTGTAATAGACGCCACGAGCGAGGTTGTAGATCATGACGGCCGGATTGGCGCTGGGCTCCCAGGTCGACGGATCCGTCCAGCGATGCCCACCATTGCCGCCAACCGAGGAATCCTTGCGAACATCATAAAGCGGTAGCGGATGCGGCTCGAAAAGGCCTGATGGCACACCGGAGAAGAGATCGGTGTTGTGGCGTGAAGTCAGGATGACGACCTGGCAGCCGCGGCCGATCATGGTCGGCTTCCAGGGCCGCTCGGCATGAGTGCCGAATTTGGCAGTCAGGAATGGATCGGGGCTTGTTTGCGTGCCGTCGAGGAACTTGATCCAGAGATAGTCCTTGCCCTTGACGCGGTATTGCAGCACGGGGAAGCCGCGCCCATCCGGATGTGGCTCCTCCCACAGCACGCCGACCTTCTGATCATCGATCCAGACGCTGGTCAGGCCGCGTTCGCCGGCGCGGTTGGGAAGGCTGCCGATCTCGATGACATCGGTGAAATAGGCATTCGGCGTCTTGCCGTCGTCTCCCCAGGTGCCCGCGTACTTGCGTTTACCTGCGGTCGCGTAGCTGCCGATAATGAAGGACATCGCATGATCGTCCCCCATGCTGATCTCGAGCTTGGTTCCGGCCGGCTGCGGTTGATCCTTCTTCGCCAGCGCCTTTTCGACCAGCGACAGGCCGATATTGATGGCCACGGTCAGCACTAGTTTGCCGATTATGCCGATCGAGCCGATGAACTGAGAAATCGCACCGATCGCTGCGACTAGAGGGGCAGCATGCGCTCCATCCGCCATCAGCCAGAAACCGAGGACGTTCAAAAGCAAAATCAAGTATTTCATGGATCGGACGACCTCGATTGACGCAAGGAAAAGTGCCGTCGCAGCTAAAGCTGCGCCGACATGTCACCGGTCAGGGATAATGGAGATTGGCGGTGTAGCGCCCTGTCAGCCGACCCTGAAGGCTCGCTTGGCGTCGAGCAGGTCGACGGTGCCGAGCCCGCTCTCGCGCAGCACGAAGATGCGCTCGCCATTGACGACGCCGAGCGCGTAGCCGAAGGGGACTTCATGCGGGACGGCGGCGATGTCGCCGATGCCGGCTTCGCTCGGATGGATCTCCGGCAACATGCTGGCGACGAGATCGGCGAGATTGTCGAAGCCCGCCGCCTTCATCGTCTTCAGCGCGCCGGCGGCGGTCGAATATTCGCCGCGAAACTGGGCGGCGCAATCGACGCCGGTGATCGCCAGCACCAGATTGCCGGCAAGGCCCGGGCCGCAATCATGGCTGCCCCAGGCAAAGGGCGTGCGCTTCAGCCGATCGATCTCGGCAACGAAGCGGGCGCGCCAGTTCTTGACCCTGACGAGATCGCTGTTCATTTCTGCCCCCATGGGATCTGCCAATTGGCGACGGTGCTGGAATAGAGGCCGAATTCATCGCCGCTGCGGCGCTTCTGGCCTTCATAGGAGGATTTTGCCGGGTTGGTGCGCTCCAGCATGGCGATGGCGGCGGAGATGGCTGAAATCTCGATATCGCCATCCTGCCCAACCGCCGGCGTCTTCACCGGCGCGCCATCGGCAATGCCGAGAAAGGCGATTTCCGGCGCCGCACTCGGCAGGCGCGTGCCGGTATCGAACGACATGTCGTGGATTTCGATCGGCGCCAGCCGCAGATCATAGCCGCGCACGAGCTGCTGCACGGCGGGCGCGATCTGGCCGATGGTGATGGTCACGGTTTGAATCGTCAGATCTGCGGTGCGCGGGATCGGGCTTACCTTCAGATTGAGGCCGCCATAATAGGTCCGCGCCTCCGGCAGACCGGTGACGCCTGAGGTAACGGTGATGTTGATGTCGTCATCGCCGGTCCACAGCCCGATCGAGGCGGGCCCGCCGCTGGCGAGATCCTTGCAGGTGATCCAGACGAAACGACGGGGCACGAGCCCCTTGTCGCGCGCGCCGGTCAGCGTCGCGAAGAAGGCGGAGGTGATGTTCTTCATCGTCTATTTCTTCTGGATGACCTTGAAGGTGGCGCCCGTGGTGATCGGCCCGCTCGCTGTGCCGGGATTGTGGCTGCCCGGCATGACCAGGCATTTGCAGGCTGGCAGCAGAAGGGTCACGCCGAGACCGGCGGCAAAACCGGCCGGCAAATGCGGGAAGACGCCGAAGACGGGCGTAATCCCCTGCCCGCTGGCATCAACCGTTTCCGAGACTTCGAGAAAGGCGTAGCGACCGCCATAGCCGACCTGCATCTTGTCGCCGACGGTCAGCCGATAGCCGACCGGCAGGCCCTTGAGGCTCAGCGAGGCATTGTCGTCACCGAGCGCCGCGACGCTGACGCTCACAGCCCCGAGCTTCGTCCCGTCGGGATCGGCCTGCGGATATTTCGACAGCGGATCATAAAGAAAAAGCGCCTCCTGGGCGCCGTGCAGTTTGCGGATGCGGGCGGCGATCTGTTTCGCCTCCGCATTGTACATGTCGGCCAGCGTCACCGTGCCGGTCCAGAGCGGCGGCGCCAGCTCCGCCTGCCAGACCCGGCCATCGCCGGAGCCGGAAAGCTCGTCATTACGTTGAATGTCCCAGACGACGCTGGAGATCTTCAGAAGATCGGCAAAGGCCGGCAGGCTGTAGGGATAGGAAACGGCCATCAGCGCCTCCGGGGATTGCGGTTGATCTGCGCGACGCGATCGGGAAGCTGCTGATTGAAATCATTCAGCCCCTGCCGCGTTGAACTCTGCGCTTCCGATTGCGCGACATTCTTCACATAGGCCTTCAGATTGCCGTCCTCATCGACGGAAACGCCAACGGTGACATGCACGCCCGAAGCGGAGCCCGAGGCATCGTTCTGATTGTCGGCCCGGAGGCGACGGACGGGAACGGCAGCATCCGGCTGCGCCCGCAGCAATTGCGGCCCGCCCTCGCCGACCACGCCGCCATCGGCATAACCGCGCCGGCCAAGCCGCATCGCCTCGACAACGCCGACGCCGCCCGCCCGGGCAATATCCTTCTGGCTCCAGACGACCTCGCCGGCGTGAACGATGCCGGCAGGTTCATTCTTGCCGCCGGGGCCGGTATAGCCGCCATCGGCCCAAAGGCCGGGAATGCCACTTGCGACGGCCGCCGCCGCCTGCGGCGATCGCGCCAGAATGCCGAGATCCAGCCCACCGCCACCGCCGAAGAGCCCGCCAAGAATACCGCCGCCACCGAGCAGCCCACCGCCTGCGGCAGCACTATTGACCTTGAACAGGCTGTTGAGCACATCGTTCAGCAACCTGTCGGAAATCTTGGTAAGCACGGAAATCGCCGCCTTCCCCAGGGATTTCCAGAGGCCCTCGCCATTGCGCAAGCCGCTGACCAGCGTCGAGGCAAAATCGCCGGCAAGCTCGCGGGCATATTTCAGCTGTTCATTGTAGCGAATGATATTGGCAGAGGCCGAATTCATATCGACCGGCAGGCCATATTGCTTCTGTGTCGAGGCGACTGTTTGATCGATGGTCGAGCGGCCCATTTGATCCTGCTGGAACTGGATATCGCCCGCGAGCTTCTGCAGCGTCTGCGCGTCGGCGACACGCCGATAGGCATCGGCCTGATCGTTGGCCGCCTTGGTCAATTGCGGCATCTGCGCCAATTGCACGGCGCAGCTTTTCTGAAGCTCATCCTGACTTTGCTTCAGCGTGACGACCTTCGACTTCACATTGTCCGTCGCGGCAGCGGATTGAGCGGAGCTCTGGGTGCCAAGTTTGGTTTGTTCGGTGTAAGTTCGTGAAGACTTCGTGAGGCCATCCATCGCGTCTTTCTGATCCTGTATAAGCTTCTTCGAACCGGCGGCCACGAGAGGCTTCGCGTTGCTGTCGCCGCCTGGCACAAAAGCTGCTGCAGTCGACCAATTCTGAAGGTCGCTCTGCGTTCTCGCTGCTTTGTTTTCCGTTGCGCTTTGTCCGATAACCGTCCCACTATCACTTAGCTGAATTGTATTTTTCTTGGATTCATCAGCGGGGGACGAATATTCCTCTACAATTTGGTGCCAAGCAGTGCGCGATTGCTCGCTTAATCGATTTATTGACGCCAGCTCATCGCCCATTTTCGCGCCAGTGTCTGTAAACGAAGCATATAACTTCTCAAGACCAGACACATAGGGCGCATTCTCGGGCTTAGCGATTGCGTTTCTTAGATCAGCACTTACCCTATCGAGATCTTCTTGGGTTATAGTTCTATTTCTCAGGGCAACTTTCAATTCATCATATGAAGGGGAATTGGGACCCGGCAGCATATCAAACTGCGGATTTCTCTCCTGAAATGCCTTAAAGATATCATCTATTTTGGAAAATTTATTACTGATATCTATTCTCGGAGAGATTATCGTATCCACAATTCTTTTCGTTTCGCGAGCAACCGCGAGATCTCTGTCGTATTCCGGTATAGAACCTCCAGATTCTTCCTGTCTTTGCTTGGAGGTTTCATAAGATTTGTTGGCGTTATCCCGAATCTGCATTAGTTTATTATCATCCGTATTATTTGCCACCCACTGAAGAAAGTCGGAAATTACCCCAGCCCCACCACTCACTTCTTGGCGTGGCGACAGAGGGGCGGCTTTTCCCAAGATCCAGCTAATTCCCCTCAATACTTTCTGCTTATCGCTCTCAACAAAGGGCTTGCCGGCATCCGGCGCATGACTTGTCACGAAATCGAAATTCGAGCCTCCTCCCAGCCGATCAAAGTCAGCTCCGGCGCCGATAGCATCATCAGATATCTTTTGATCCGCGATTTGGATTGATTGCGGCTTCACTGTTGATTGTTCGTTTAACGCAACAAGAGACGTAGGCGCTTGAATGGTTCGGCCGCCTAGTCTGCCAAGGCTCGAGTCAAACTTCGAGACTTCGGACGTAGCCTTGCTAACAACTCCGCTAGTACCCCGAATATCTTGGTTTACCCCATTGATGGCTCGCGCGACTGCGCCCGTCGATTTTTCTGCACGAGATGCTTCTGCATTCCAGGCTTTGATATCGGCGGTTGCAACCCGCACACTGGAGCTGTCAACAGCGAGACTTAATGTTGCAACGTCTATCACAGGGCTTTCCTTTTCAAAGAAACTTGCAATATTGTCAGCGGGCATCAATCAGGGGGTGAAAATGCGCCGGATACTCGCCACGGTTCTTCTTTGCATGGTCGCGGATGGCGCCATTGCCGATGACGATCAAAAGATGGTGGATTCCATGGAGGCGTTTACCAGAGCTGGCTTTGATACTCTGAGCGCCGCGTATGTCTGCCGTAACGTGGTCAGTGCCGACAGATACCTAAAGCTCCGCAAAACTATTGAGATAGCATTCGTAGATACAATTAAAGATACCGATCTCGTTCGCAAAACAGTTGATAGCTGGGAAAAAGCAATTTCTAACAGTCCGATATACAAAAACCACCATCCGACAGCCGACCAATGTGCAGATTGGCTCCTCATGAAGCTCCAAAAGTTCAAAGCAGCGTCTGATGTGGTGCAAAGCTACGGTGTTCGTTGACGATTATTTAAGTGTATATGAAAACAGCAGAATTACGGTGACAGTGCACTCACTAGATTCCAGATCTGACCAACACGCCCAATGGCCCGTCTCGCTCGTATCGTCGTTCCTGATATTCCACATCATGTTACCCAACGCGGCAACGGGCGGGCGCAAACCTTCTTTTGCGATGATGACTATGCGCTCTATCGCGATCTCCTGGCTCATCATTGTCGCGTCGCTGGCGTAGAGGTCTGGGGCTGGGTGTTGATGCCCAACCATGTTCACCTCATCCTCGTTCCGGCGGATGCCGACGGTATTCGCCGCGCACTATCTCGCGTTCATCGCACCTATGCCGGCCATATCCATGCAAGGCTGCGCCGGACCGGCCATTTCTGGCAAGGCCGCTTCGGTTGTGTCGCCATGGATGAAGAACATCTGGCCGCAGCGCTCCGCTACGTCGCCCTCAATCCGGTGCGCGCACGCCTTGTCGAACGGGCTGCCGATTGGCGATGGTCGAGTGTCGCTGCCCAGCTTGGACTGATTGAGGATGACGGCGTCACGACCACAACACCGGTCCGCGCTCGCTTTCCCGATTTCGCCGCCCTCCTCACTGCCACAGAAGAAGAGATGGCGTTTGCCACGCTTCGCCGCGCCGAAAGCATCGGTCGCCCCATCGGCAATACCGACTTTTTCGACCGGCTCGAAGACCTCACCAACACCACCCTCAAGCCGGCTCGTCGCGGCCGCAAAGCCAAGGCCGTCATTGGAGAGAATTAGTGCACTGTCACCGTAATTCCGTAATTCGTTAAGTGGCAGTTTGCGACCGGTTCGGTAATCAATATCGCAACATCTGCCACTGGTGTCCCTTTCAAAACCATGCGAAATACAACCCTGCGCTTTGAATGGGGGATTTCGTGATTAGATTGTGGAGATTGGTCAGCGTGGCTTTTTTGCTATCGCTGTTGGCTAGCTGTGATCTCTTTGACGCCAAGATCGTCACAGTATGTGAAAGTGTCCTCAAGGATAGGCTTCGGTCACCGTCCGAATACAAGCGGATCGAAATCACGCGGTCCGAGGAAGCCATTGGCCGCGCAGAGTACAAAGACCTTCTCGGCAGCATAGGTTCTGCTACACTTCAAGCGGTAATGATGGACGATTTTGACAGCGGCCTGATAAAGCCCATGCGGTATACTCTTCGGATAAGTTACGACGCGCCAAACGCCTACGGCACAGCAATTCGTGGCGTGTCCAGATGCGAATACGCAAGCCCATTTGGGAGTGATTCGACGGCTAATGAGTTCAGCGTTCGCATCGATGGCGATACCGACATGGAATGGCGGAAAAAGCTGCGGTAATGGCGACCTGCCCCTCAGAAAACCGCACCAAAAGTTGCAGCCATGGAAGCTGATGTATCTTTCGACCCGACGCATTGAATATCTGCAAATGGGCGGTGGGCCGAAGGATAACGATCGCCTGACTACCCCGCCTCGCGCGCCCTGATCGCCTCCGTCTCCTCCTCCACCACCTGACAATAGCGCCCGTCCATCGCCTTCAGCACGGCGATGTCCTCGCGGCGCAGGAGATTGCCGGTCAGCTGCAGCCAGGCCAGCATTTCCTGGTGGGAGAACGGCGCCGGGCCAGAAAAGCCGGGGGCCTGCGCCGAGCGCAGATCCCAGAACCAGTCCCAGAGCGCATGGCCGGCCTCCGGCACCTCGGCCTCCGGGCTTAAAAGCTCGAAGGCCTCGTTGCGTTCGCGCCGGGTTTCGCCGTTTGCATCGCGCACGCAATCATAGCGCGCAACGATCCCTACGGCTTCTGAAAGCCCTTCGGCAAGCTCTTCATAAAATTTGCGCGGTCCTCCGAGGCGCCGGCCACCTGATCGTAGATCCAGCCGGCTTCCTCGACGACTTCGCGGGCCTTCTCGAAGGAGAGTACAGGCTGCTCGCCTTTCCATTGCTGCTCGCCCCAGCTCCAGGAGGCGATGGCGGCGGCGGCCTTGTCGAGATATTCGGCCTCGACCTTGCTGGTGGTCAGCTTCTTCTTGCGGCTGGCGAGGAAGCGGTCGCTATGCTGGCGAACGATCTTCTTCACCTCGTTGCTCTCGGCCGAGCGGATCATGAAGGAGATGCCGAGCGGCTCCTCGGTGGCCGGATGCAGGAGCTGCAGCTCGAAGAGATCTTCGGAATTGACGAGACTGGAGATATCCAAGGAAACACCTTATCGGTTGGGACATATTCGAGTGGCCGCGCGCCGCAGGAGAGCGGCGCGCGCAAGGTTCCGTAAGATCGCGCTTACGGCGTGGTGACGGGATCGACGCGGATCGGCAGCTGGTTGAGGCCGACCTTGAACTTCTCCAGATCGAAATCGTCGGAGCCGCCGCCGGGATAGAGCGGGCCGGAAACGACGCCGCGCGAATAGAACACCGTGTTGGTCTTGCCCTGCGGCGCGTCGTTGCGCTCGACCTTGATCGCCATGTTGTTGATGTTGAGGGGATCGCCGAAAAGGCGCAGAATGTCCTGGCCGGGATCGTCGGCGATGGAGGCGACTTCGAGCTCCGGATCGCCGGCGTTGGAAACGCCCTTCTGCTTCTGCTGCACCGGCTCATCCAGTGTATTGTAGTTGTTGATGGTGGATTCCGAGCCGAAATCGCCGACCTTGCCCACCTTGCCCACCTGCACCCAGGTCACCGCGGCATAGGCCGTGGCCGTCAGGTCGGTATTCTGGGGCGTCTCGCATACGTAGACTTTCGAGCCCTTCTTCGTGCTTTTGTTCGCCATGGATCATGTCTCCGGTTCAAAGGCGGTGTAGGGAATGGTGACCGGTATCTGCACGCGGTCATCCTCTTGGATCGGGCCTGCGGCCCACGGCTCGCCACTGATCGTGATCTTCACGCCAGAGGCAAACAGCGTCTTGTTGTTGAAATGGTCGATGACCTGGCCGGCGGCATCGAGTGGCTTGATCAGCCCGCCGCCGGCCTTCCAATAGACGGAAACCTGCAAAAGCCCGAGCTTCTGCTGCGGATCATCGCCAAGCGTCACCTGCCGGGGGCGGTTGGGCAGGTAGCTGACGGCCAGGTAATTATCCGGCTTTTCTTGCCCCGCCGGCGGGAAGGCAATGCCCGGCTGCGCCACCGGCAATGGCGGCTGAAATTGGAGTGCTGCCAGATGATCCAGCAGCGCAGCCAGAATGAGAGCGTCCGTCGCCGTCGCCATGCGTCACCTCGCTTAGATTGTTGAGATTTTGAAGGATCAGTCCGTCGTGTCGCGCGCGGCGCGCTGGACGATATCGGGCCATGCCCGCGCCGCGAGCCGCACCATGCCCTGCCCCGCCTGCCCATCCGTGCCATATTCGACTGCGGCGGCGTGCGGCGCGGTGAAACCCATATGGATCATGCCGCCCAACGGCACGCCGAGACCGGCCAGATTGACCGGCTGGCCTTCATCAGATCCCTCAGCATCCCCGCTTTGCCGTGGCAGGGCGGAGACTCGGAAGGAATTGACAAGTTCGCCCGATACCACCGGCGTCGCCTCGACGATCGCCTCGGCCAGCCGCTGCGTGGAGAGGTTCACCACCTCTTCCATGCGCTTCTTGGTCCGCTCGGCCCAGGCGGCGATATCGGCGGAGAAATTAGAGGAAGCCATGTCGATTGCCCTTGATACGGTTATGCGTCCTCGGCGGCGTCGCCCGGTAAAGAGCTACGCCGCTCGAAATTCAAAAGGGTGAGATGGCCGTAACGGGCACGAACCGCAGGTCTGGTGGCTGGGGATTCGGCCTTGTCCCCGCCACTCCTCTCAATCCCCGGCAATGGTGAAACCCGGTTGAGCAGCAGGATGACTCGCGACAACAGCCAAAGCGTCAGGATCGTCTTGAAACGCACGAGTGCCGTCATCGCCGCACCTGCATCTGCCAAAACACGACAGTCCCGCCCGGCGACAGCGGCTGGATATCGACGATCGCATGTTCGACGACGCCGATAAGCAGCCTGTCGGACAGCGTCGGCGTGATCAACAGCCCCTCGGTCGAGAGATAAACCATGCGATCGCCGCGCTGGATCAGCGTATCGGCAATATGCGCTTGGCTCTGATCGAGATCGACAAACGAACACGGAAAATCCTCGCTCGCCTGCACAGGATCGTAGTCCGGACCCGAATTTGAGATGCGCCGCAGACTGCCCTTCTGGCCGAATTTGGTAATCAACCGCTCAGCAGTCGCCCGCGTCCTGTCATAATCAAATGCAGCCATCACACCACCAGAATGCCCGGCAGCACCGGGCGCAGGAGTGGGTAGAGCAGCCCATCGAGCTTGGTCAGCACCGGCCTGGCCGCCGCGATCATGTCGTCGCTTGTATCGGCAACGGCATATTCCGTTTCCAACGGCCCCACCTTCTCGCGCTTTACCGTGCGAGCCGCGACGATAACAGGCGTCAGGCTGCCAGGTTCCGAAAGCTCGAGCGCCGCCGCCTCATAAGCCGCGTAAGTGACGGCCAGCGGCAATGCATCGTCGGCGATCACTTCACCGCTCACCGTCGTCGCCTCGCTGCGCGGCCAGGACAAGGCCTGATCGTAACCGCCGGTCCGCCGCCCGCTGAATTTGGGCTCGTAGAGGCCGTCGACGGCCTGGGATCCACGCATCAGCGCCGCCAGACGATCGCCGTCGCTCGCCACGGCCCAGCCGGCATTGGCACGATCGGCGAAATAGGCATCGGCGGCAGCAAGCGTGCCGTAGAAGGATGCGGACATGAAAGCTCCGATGTCGATCGTTGGGAAGATGGAAGCCCTCTCCCCGCGCTGAGCGAAGAGAGGGGATCAGCGTCAGGCCGCAGCCGTGATCTCGTCGCCATAGGCCATGGCCGCCGGCAGGCGCACCTCGGTGCCGCCGGTGCGGGCGATGATGCCGGTCTCGAAGCTCATGATCGACTTCTGGCGCGGCTGCAGCACCCGGCGCGGCATCGGCAGATGGAAGCGCAGCACCTCCGGGTCGCGGCGATAGACGACCATGCGGCCGCCGCCATCCTGCGACGCCGTTGCGAGTTCGCGCAGCGGCTGGATATCGAGCGGCTGGCCGGTCTCGGCCGTGTAGACGTTGCCGCGCCGCAGGAAGTCCAGCACCGTGATGTAGCCATCGCCATCGGCAAGCCGCTTGGTGGCGATCAGGCGGAAGGCTTCCGGCGGCAGGCGCAGGCTGTCAACCCATTCGACTTCGCCGGTCCGCTGCCGCACGCCACCGATAAGATCGTTGACATCGCGCAGGATCTGATCGGCCGTCTTGGCGGACCAGCGGGTCGAGCTGCCCGTGCCATCGGCGGCGACATCGACGCGCGACACCTTCGGATCGTTGACGAAACCGGTCCAACCCTTTTCCGTCGAGCCGGTCATGGCAACCGAATTGAGCAGGCGCTCGATCTTATCGGCGGCGAAAATGGCATTGGAAGCGTTGAGATCGAGATTGTAGAGCGCGGCCTGGTTGACCTCCTCGAGATTCCATTCCCAGCCCGAGCCGACCATTGCGAAATCATGGCTGGCGCTGTCACGGGTGGACTGGTTGAAAGGCATGTCGGTACCGGCGGCTGAGAGGAACTTCGCCTCGCCGGCGCTGTCGACGGTGAAGAAGGTCGTACCGGAGGCCCATTCATTGCCTTCGGTCACGACCGGAACATGGAGACCATAATTGAGGGTGGGATAGCGGCGCTGGTAGATTCGGGTCTCGATATTGCGGCCTTGCGCGATAACGAAGGAATAGGCGGCCTGGGCGTCGGCAAACTGCTGTCGAACGAACTGGTTCATGGATTAGGCGCTCCTGTGCTTGAGCGAGATCTCGACGATGTCGCCGTTGCTGCCGCTCGTGTCGAAGAAACAATCGGGAATGGGGCCGACAATGCCGGTGCCGGCGGCGTTGACGTAAGCGTCCGTCGTCGGGTTGTAGTAGACGGCGTCGCCATCCGAGACGCCGCCGCCGGCCCGTACATACATCTGACCAGAGGTCAGGAATGCACCGGTGACGAACTGGGCATAGCCGCCAGCCGGCGCTACATCTGGCAGCACATTCGGCGTCAGCACGGCAATGCCGATGAACTTGCCGCCGGCGGCGAAAGGCGCCACACCATGATCGGCAAGGCCGCGCTGGACAGGCTGACCGAACTTGATGCCGGCAGGGGTTTCAACCGTGCGGCTGATCTTGTTGGCCTTTTCCTCAGAAGCGATCTGCCCGTGCAGGCCCTTCCGAGGAGCGTTTCCATAGGTGGTCTGATAAGTCGCCATTGAAGCGTCTCCTTTTCGTTGACCTGGTTAAGTGGGATTGGCGGCCAGATGCGCGCTCTCAAGGTCGCGCACCATGGCGGCATAGGCGGCAGAGGCTAGGGATGTGGATGGCAGCGTCGGGTTGATGCCGTCTTTGATGGCATCCGCAAAGAGATCCGGCTTCTTGCGCAACCCTTCGGCCAGCATGTCGAAACGCGCGTCGATATAGGCGTCCGATCGGCCCTGGACTGCTCCCTCGCCTGCCTTGGCGACAACGACGGCCTTTCGGATCGCTGCGTCGGAAAGACCGGATGTCTGGACGCTGCAGGCGATCGCCTTGGCAAGGCCGATCAGGTCGGCGCGCGCCTCTGCGCGGCGCTCGAGCTCCGCCTCGTCGAGGAGAGCTGCCTTCAGCGCGTCGAGTTCGGCATCCCGGATAGCAATCGCCTTCTCATGGCCCGCCTCCGCGTCAGCAAGCCGCTGCCGCAATGTCGTGATGATCTCTTCGGCCTGATCGGAGACTTCGATTTCGACGCCATCGATCATGATCGTCTTCGTGGGCATCATTCCTTCCTTGCTTTGCTGGTGATTGGAAAGAGGGCGTGGGGCTGCGAGAGGAGAGCAGCCCCACGGTGCGACGGCATCGCCGATGCGGACCTTCGAGCCCGCACGGCCACGGCGCACAATGGCGATATGGTTGATGCGAATGTTTCGCTGAATGGCGTCGTAGGCTTCGCCGGCAGGCGTTACACCGCCCGTGAAATCGACATCGCAGACATAGCCGGCCGACAGTTCCTGCTTGCCGCTTTCGATGTCCTGAATGGCCTCTTCGTCGCTGACCATCAGCGGCACGCGGAGGAAGATGCCTTCGCCCGCGATCTCGTCTCCGGTCTGGCCGACGGCGTATTTCTTCCAGTTTTCCGAGGTGACCATCTCAGGTGGATGCTCGTTTGTCACCGGACGGTGAGCGGCACTCTTGAGCGTGTCTTCGGAAAAAACCTCTCCCCCAGGACGATAGATGCGCACGATGGGCATTTCGGGCCTACCGATTTCGGCGCCGGCATAGGTTTGAATGCCCGTGCGGGCGATCCGGGCATCGGCCACGAGATAGCCGTCCCCGGTCCGCCGCGTCCCCGCGACGGTGACAGTGTCTGTGAAATTCATGTTGGGATTTCTCCTGGCCGAAGCCAATCTGGTTCGGGATGAAAGCTGCTCGCCGTGGTGAAGCGGATTCGTCAGCCGCGAAACGGTGACGGCATCGGATCATTAAGTCACGTCGGGTTCCATTTTGGATTGCTCGACATCGTCCGGCTGGTTGGATGTCTTTGCCGCCGCCTCCAATCCCGGCAGTGATCCATCCTCGACAAAGGCATTCAGCAGCGCTTCCGAAAGCGCCTGGCGGGGAATGATCTCCTGCCCGGAAGCGGAGCCGAACAGAGCTCGCGCCGCCTCCGCCTTCGTCTTGAAGATATCGGCCCGCTCCTTCTCACTCATCTGCTCCAGGGGCGCCCAAGTCGAATAGATCGCGGGGTCGCGCGCGCCTGTGGCGGAGCGAATGAGGCATTCGTCGAGCCGGGACATCGCCGGCGTATAATCGAGCTCCTGGATCGCCTGGATTCGGTCGTGATAGTTCTTCATGTCGGCCGTGCCGGTCGCGTTCAAACCCGCGGGCGATTGGCCGAGCAATCGGGTAACGGGAATGTCGGCCGCGCCAGCAACGATCTGCAGGAAGGCCATCAGAATATCCGTGAGGCCGGAGAGCGGCGCGCTCTTGCTGTCATAGTCCTCTTCGGCATCGAGGATCAGAGTGCCGTTGACACCCTTGATCGTGTTCGCGAGCGAGTAACGACGCAGCACGGCATCTTCATAGGCCTTGTTGCCGATATTGGCGGAGAACTGCGGGACCTTGATGATATCGATCTTCGCCTCGAAGACGAGGCTGGCAATATTGGCCGCCGTACTGTCGGCGTTCTTGATCGCGTCGAATGTCGCGGCCAGCACGCTTTCACCCCAGGCATGATTACCCATCCCACCAAACTCTTCGTTTGGCGTCATCGCCCCTTTGAAGATGACGAGCCGCGATGGATGGATGGTCACCTGCATGCCATTGGCACCGGTCAGCGTGTAGAATTTCGGCGTTCCGTACCATTCCGAGGCCGGATCGCTGTCGATGTCGCCAGCAGCCAACTGGCGGCGCGTCAGCACCGTCAGGTGTTTGAGGCCACCCGTCCCGACCCGCTCCATCTCCAACGGCAGTGCCGGATCGGCGCCCCCGGACCCGATGAACAAGGCGGCGCCGCCGAAAAGGCGTGCCTTTGTCGACACTTCCAGCACCTTGCCGCGCAGATTGAGCCGGCGTTCCTCGGCATCGATCAATTCGATCTGATCGCCCGCTGCCTGCCAGTTTCGCCATTTCCGGCAGCTATCGAGCGCCGGGATATCGACGATCTTGCGCGGCAGCCAGGAGCCGCGATAGGCGGCAATGATCTGCTCGTCCGTCAGGATCGGCTGCGTGTAGAAAACGGATGCCGCCTTGTCGCGTTCGGTGCCCATGCGGGATGCAAGGCTCACCAATCCGTCGCGCACCATCGAGAATACCTGCCCCATGGATTATCCTTTGATGTCATGTGATGAAGAGGTTCGCGCTGGGCGAGCCTAGAAGTTGCTGAAGCTGAAGGAGGAACTCAGGGCGAGCTCATTCAATGCATCGGCGAAGGCATCGACCTGATCGTCGAACTGCCCGTTTGGAAAGGCGCAGATCTCATCGAGAAATGCCTCGTTCCAGGCCCCGCGCAAAAGCTTGACGTTCCCCGCTTCCGCCTGCGCCGAGGCCGGCTTGGCGCGCGTTGCCTTGTCGCCGGTTGGAGATATGACTTTCACCGGGAAGCCCGCGAGCAGCTTGACCTTCGTTTCCGCATCGGCCTTACCGGCTGCTCCCGGATCCTGCGGCATCCGGATCGTCGCCGTCGGCCCGTCCTGCGATGCGACGTTCTTGAGATTGCGTTCCACTTCGGCAGGCGACCAGCGTCCACGCGCGATGGTTTCGACATAGAAAATGCCATTGACCCAAGCCATACGCAGGCCAACAGTCCAATCCGGCTGGCGGCCGGGGCGTGCTTTCGAAGCGGCGAAATCCCAGGCGCGACAACGTTTTGCACCTGAAGGCAACGCCTCGACGATTTCGAAGTCGCCGCGCTGAAACAGACCACCGGAACGCGGCGCGGGCTGCTGCTGAAACTGGCCTGCCACCGCATAAGAGCCAAGCGGTATCTTGTCCCGCTCGACCACCGCACGGGGAAAACGCTGCGGGAAAAGCAGCTCGCCCTCCTCCGTCCTCGGATCAATAAATCCGATCGACGTCCGGCAGCGACGCTCAGGCTCGAATTCCATCGGCAGCATCAAGTGCTCGTAACCGAGCCCGAGCGCCAGGATCGTGCCTGATACATCCGCCTCGTGCAGTCGTTGCATCACGACGACGATCGCCGAGCGCTGGGGATCGTTGAGTCGCGTCGGCACGGATTCGCGAAATGTGCGAACCGTAGACAGGCGTTCAGCCTCCGATTCAGCCCCATCGACCGAATGCGGATCGTCGATGATGACGCGGTCGCCACGACCACCCGTCAACCTCGAGAACGGCACACCCTGGCGCGAGCCCGTGCGGGTGTTGGCGAAAGCCATCTCCCCGGTTCTCGTCAGCTTGACCCGATCACCCCAGAGCGCCTGATACCATTCCGACGCGACGAGGTCGCGCATGCGCCTGTTGTCGCGCTTGGCATAGTGTTCCGAATAGGAGGCACCGAGATAGCGCAGCTCTGGCCTGCCCTTCGGTCCCCATTCCCATGCCGGCCAGAAGACCCCGCATAGGAGCGACTTCATCGTGCCCGGCGGCACATTGATCAAGAGCCGTGTAATCTCACCCGAAGTCACTGCCTCGAGATGCCGGCAAATGGCGTCGATGTGCCAGCCATGGACATAGTCGACCGAAGGCTCGACAACGTGCCACGCCTCCCGAACGAACCCCGTCAGCGATTGGCAGTCGGCGCGAATTCTCTCCGCATCCGTTGCAATCCGGGCGGCGACCTCCCCTCGCTCGCGTTCAGCTCTCCGCTTCTCCTTCTCCTCCCGTATCGCCGCCATCATCGCCGCCGGATCCGGCAAGCGGGCCGAAGAGGGATTCGAGTATTGCAAGCTGCTCATCCGTGGCATTGGTTAAGTCGATGGTGACGCCCCTGCCTCCTTTGGCCCCAGTGCCAGAGCGTTCGCTTGGCTTCTGGTGAACATAGGAGGCTGCGATCTTCGCCATTTCATCGCGTCGCTTCTGATCCGCCTCGTCGTCGCGCATCACTTTCAACATATAATCGAGCGGTGTGTCGTCGGCGGAAACGGCCTTGCGACGGCGCGCACGCGGCTTGCGCGGCGCGACCGGCTTGTCGGCATTGGTCATGCTTCAGATTTCCGATGGAATTTTGAAAGAAAACAAGCGGTTCAAAACAACGCTTGCGGTCGACAGTGCGTCGCTGCAACTGTTCTCATCATGCCAAAATAGATACCCCATTTCGGCGCAGTTGGCGACACCCTTGAAGGATGATCGCCGCGCAAGGAATACGAGCCTTGGCGAGGGCTTCAAATAACAACTTGAAATCACTCGTGAATATTGCACTCTGCAGTCCGACGATTTGAGATATATAATCCTCAATCCATACCTGCGGCTTCGAAAACATCCGAGATGCACGATCGAATTCAGTCGAAGAAAACCCTCAAGCAGATCCGCACTACACTCCCGCGGCAACAGGAGCGCGGCGCGGGTGACGCCACGAGCCAAGATTGGATTCGGCAGTTTATCGCCGCCAATCTACCGGTCCTGCCCGTTCCCGGCATTCCGGATATTCGTCTGCATAAAGCAGGCCCGCAAAGCGGGTTGCGGCGCCTCGCAGAGCGGGATTCGCAATTCGGGTCGCCTTACTGGGCGCATTATTGGGGAGGAGGACTGGTCCTGGCGCACTATCTTCTCGACAGGCCCGAAAGCGTGGCCGGCCGCCGCGTGCTGGATCTTGGTGCCGGTTCGGGAATTGTCGGGATTGCGGCCGCAAAGGCGGGTGCGGCGACGGTCCATGCGGCCGACATCGATCCCTATGCCATTGCGGTCATTAAGCTCAATACGGCATTGAATGGAGTAACGGTCAACGCCATGATCGCCGATTTGACGGAGGGAGAATCGCCTGACGTCGATGTGATATGCGTCGGAGATCTTTTCTATGAAGCGGCGCTTGCTGAGAAAGTCACAGCATTTCTGGATCGCTGCCTGGCACAGGGAATTGTGATCTTGATCGGCGATCCATGGCGCGCGCATCTGCCGACATCGCGACTTCGGCTTCTGGCGGAATATGCGGTCTCGGATTTCGGCGAGGATACTACAAGGACGCGCCTAGCCGGCGTCTTTGCATTCGAATGAACAAAGTCACCGAGCGGAGAATTGGTACATCATAGCGATTATACGGGTTCGGACCGCAATCGTCGCTACGATTCAGGCGTTCATCTTGGCGCGCCTGCGATTTCCGCGCTCCAGTCGTTTGGCCAGTTCGGCTAGTTCTGGACTTGCCGCATCGAAGACAGGCCGCGCATCATCCGGCAGCCAGTGGTTTTCATGCTTGGGCGCCCGTAGCTTTACCCGATCGAGCCTGTCGGGCACGTTCGGCATCATCGGGGATATGCGCGACCAATCCGGCTCCTGCAATATCGGCGTGCCGGCGAGGAGCACGCCAGCAAGATTCTGGAATTCGCTCTGAATGTGCCGCTCGGCCGTGCGGCGCACGCGTCGCGTTCGAGCGCAGAAATCCCGGAAGGAGCCGGCAACATAAGGTGCGGCGAGGCAAACGGACCACCGCGAAAGCAGGATGCGCCGTTCTCCGTCCTTGACATAAACCCGCAACCATTCCTGCAGGACCTCCTCCGCCCGGCTGATTGCCGCAGCACTTGGACGATAACGAATGCGGATATCCGCTTGCTCCATTGCCTCGGGCAAAACCTCCGGCCAAAGCGTCCGCATCCTGTCAGGCCGAACGCCGCGCACATCGAGATGAACCATCGTATCGGCGGCCTCGACGAAGCGGGCACGGACGATCAGGCTCAAATCGGCGATCTCCGCCGCGCGAAGGGATAGATCGTCAAACTGCAAGGCGGACTGGTACATCAAGTCGTTTCTCCAATTCTCGATAGATCAGCGTGCGCAATGTCGCGCGAACCGGCCAAGGCCGCCGCGCCACGGCATCCGTGCGTAAGGAAGCGAGCGCGATATCATCGAAGGCGCCCAACAGATCGCCTGGACGCTGCAGGGCCCAATCCTGGCGCTGCGCGAGGACATCGGATACCGCACCGATCGTGTCCGACCAGAGTTCGTCCCGATTGCTCCCGGTCTGCCGGATGCACCGCAAAACGAAGACCAGATGGCCGTCGCCGAAACGGCCGCGGACTTCCTGCATCGTCCCGCGCGCATGGCTTTCTGCCGGGGCGCGTCGCCGATGGACCGGAACCAGCTTGATGCCGAGCCCATCGAGAAGAAAATCCAGCCTGCCTTTGGTCATGACAGCTCAACTCCTTTCGTCACTGAATTTGATGCTTTTTCCATTCCAACAAACCGATCAGGCAACGCCTTCGGCGCCGCGGGCGGAATTGGCAGGCTTCGGTTTGAAAAAGGCCTCCGCCTTCGAAATCGCCTCGACCCTCGCTCCATCACGCAGCATCGGCGTATTGAGATAGGCAACCATTGCCTCGCCGGCGGCAGCCTTCGCTGCATCCTGCGTCGCAAAGACGATCGGCTCGCCGCGCTTATCCCGGAGCAGCTCGTTTGTCGCCCGGTGCACCTTTCGGATCCAGCCGTTATGACCGCCGGCAACGGCTTCAGTTCCGATTTGAAATTCGTTCATAGCAACCTCCTCCAGCCGACGGGCCGGATCTATCTGTTGAGTGTCCTGTTGGGTTTCGATGGGGAGCGTCGGTGATCGTCAGCTCATTTCGGCGAAACGTGCCGACTTCTCGGCGCCAGCACTTTCGTCTTCAGCTAGCCGAAAGTGGATCTGATCCCCTTCCGGCGCGCCACAATCTTCATCTTCGCCATACAAGCATGACGATCTGCAAACGATCGATTTTGCCGCTATCAGCATGGTGCCGAGGAAGAGTGCTGCGCCCACGCAGGCCAGAAAGCCCTGAAGCAACTCGCTCATGACAGTCTCTCCAGATCGGGCGTTTCATTGGCCGGCTCGCCAATGACTATTTCCAATGGCTCGATGGCGAGATCGCAGTCCTCGCAATGCAGTTCGATAATTTCCGCAATCGACAGGATGCGCCGGCAACCGGGGCAGCCCCAGAAGCAGTCGAAATATCCCGCGCGAGACGATGTCTTCCTACTCCTTCTGTCTGTGGTCATGCCGTCACCTCTAAATACATTCTGTCCGAAGTCCGCAGATCAGTCCGCGTACCAGCTCGCTGCAGTTTACGCCGCAGCCCTCTTGATAAACACCAATTATGTTGATAATAAAGATGATGTCAACATTATTTATGTTGTGAATTTTGCAAGGGTCGAAAAATGCAAAAATCCATGGGCGAACGACTGAAGGCGGCCCGCGAAGCCGCAAATTATCCATCAGCCACAAAGGCAGCGGAAGCGCTCGGCGTGAGCCTGTCCACCTATCGCGCGCACGAGAATGGGCAGAACGAGTTCAATGCCGAAATCGCCAATCGCTACGCCAAGAAATTCGGCACCTCGGCCGGCTATCTCCTAACAGGAGAAGGACCGCGCACGGTGGCGCGCGTGGCGCCGACCATCGTCACCTCCTTCGATCCCGATGTGCAGGATCAAGACGGATTTGCCGAAGATGGCGAAGAGCACAGCTATAGCCGCGAGCATTGGACGCCGCAGATCGCAGGCGCAATGCCGGAGGTCGATGTCAAATTGGGGGCCGGTAGCGGCATTATCGGCGAAGTGATCAACCTTCCCGTCGGCTCCGGGAACGTTGCCGGGCATAAAATCGTCGCGGAATGGCTTATTCCCACAGGCTATTTGCGGAACGAGGCAAAGGCTTCGCCGAACCATACCATCATCATGGAAGTTGTCGGCGATTCCATGCAGCCGACCTACATGCCGGGTGATCGCGTCATCGTCGACCTCTCCCAGAACCAAATGACGACGG
Source organism: Rhizobium sp. CCGE531 (assembly GCF_003627795.1). NCBI lineage: Bacteria > Pseudomonadati > Pseudomonadota > Alphaproteobacteria > Hyphomicrobiales > Rhizobiaceae > Rhizobium > Rhizobium sp. CCGE531. Next base: position 2,615,938 of record NZ_CP032684.1, read on the forward strand.
ACACCGTCTACGCCATCAGCGACGGCTATTCCGAACCGCAGATCAAGCGCCTTCAGCGCGTGCCCTTCACGCAACCCAGCCAGGTGAAGATCATTTCGGACAATCCTGCCCTTGAGACGTTCACCGTCGAGCTTGAGCGACTGACGATCATCGGCCGTATTTGCGGACACATTGCCCGCAAATAGGCGATCCAGATCCATGTCAGACACCTCCAGTGTTTTGTCGATGCGAATAAACATAAATAATGTTGACATTAATTATGTCGAATGGCAGTATTCCTATCGGGAGCGATTGGCCACTGAAGGAATAAGCCCACGCAGGGCTGAAAAGCTTGCGCGAAGTCAGCGAAACCGGACGGCCGCCGCTCCCGATGTTCGATCTGGAAGAATGCCGAAGGAGAGCCGTTAATGCTCAAAACGCCGACTAATATGATGCCGATTTTAGTGAACACGTCGGGAATCACGAGCCTTGAAGCCGCCAGCGCATCCTCCGGATCAGCGATCAAAGCGGGAGCTTAACGATGCAGACCAACGCCGCTTTCTCTTGCGAGTACTCGTTCGACGAGCTCAGCATTCGCCTCTGCGACCGCTGGGAAACGGGGCTGCTACTATATGGACGAGCCGAATTGACATCGGCCGGCGACGACTATGACGACGAGTTTTACGTCTCGGCAATCCGCCTGGATGGCGGGGCAAGATTGGCCAGGCCCAGCCTTTTGAATGGCACCGGCAATTTCGAGACCGAATTATTTCGGCGCATAGCCGCAGTCATCGAGGACGATAAGACACATATCGGTCGTGACGCCGCCGAGATCTTTGCCAGTGAACTGGAGCAATGCAGGCAAGTCGATCATGATCAGGCCCACAAGATTGGACGGGAACGGACTCTGGAACCGCTGATGTGATACATCCTGGATCCGAGAACGGATGATGATCGCAAGCGGGCCGAACGGAGATCATGGTCAGGATGGAAGCGCCACAAAGGGAATTTGAGGAAGTTCGTTTGCTTGAGGAGAAGCTGCATCGTCCTGAAATCCGGCAATCTGCAGGCACGCTGGCAAGCCTCCTCGCGGAAGGGTTTGTCGAATTCGGAAGTTCGGGAACGATCTACGACGACAGGGACGATCTCATCACGCGCCTGGCGGCGGAGAGGACGGAAGTCCCGTCATCACTGATCGTGGCTCGCGACTACGCCTTCCGCTCGATTTCAGCGGACGCTGTTCTCGTTACATATCGGAGCATTCGGCAGGCAGAAGAAGATAGGCCAGCACGGCATGTCCTGCGAAGTTCGATCTGGCAGCGCATCGATGGTCGATGGCAAATGATATTTCATCAGGGCACGCCGACCGCACCTGACAGCTGACGCGTGAGGCGCTGCCTAGAGCTGTCCATTGGTGTGTTGATCTGTTGGTTTCGTCATCCTTCGCATCAGGTTGCGGAGGCATGGCCGTGCTGTCACAACCGCTGACGAGGATCAATCAGGCGATGGTGCATCATCATTATACGAAAGTATAAGCGCCGAGATCCCGCCGGTCACCGGCTCCACAGCTGCGATAAAAACCATGCCCTGAAAGGAGTTAGCCGATTTTGCGTTGCCGGCGTGGCGGACCGCGGCAACGAGTGACCAGCAGCGGTCGACGTGCCTGCCCCACGCTGCAGCCATGAAAATGAAGCTCACATCAAATCGGAAATTTTCATCCCCCGACGCTCCACCATTGAAACCGAGTTTTTCTGCAACAATAGCTTTCAAAAAAGAGAGCAAAGAATAGTTTAGTTGCAAATATTCATGCCTTGCCGCAGAAATGACTGATCGATTCCACTATCATTTCGGCGTTTACCTGCCTCGTGATCGCCGAAACGCCGAAAGATGGCAGTCATTACGTATCCAAGGCAGTGTAGAAGGCGTGATGGAGTTTTCACTCAGAACATTTGGAGAAATCGTTCTTCTGGATGGGCAGGAACGCCAAATAGCATTCCCGAAGAAGGCGTTGCTGATACTTGCCTATCTGCTTGCGAGCAAAAGCAAATCCGCGAGCAGGACGAGCATGGCGCGATTTCTTTGGGGTGAAGGCGACCAGGCAAACTCGTTGACGAATCTGCGCAAACTCGTTTCCCGCATCAAGGGCCGGCAGTCGGACATCAATGCCGAATTTCTAACCTTTGACGATACGGATATTCGCCTTGTGCAAGGCTCGATAACCAGCGACATTATCCCCGCGCATGGCGACGCACCGAGGAGCCCGCTGGATAGCCTCGCCCTCCTGGCAAAGGGGCTGCAATCCAAATTTCTCGAGAGGGCGAACTGTCAGAGCAGGGTCTTCATCGACTGGCGGGAGAGCGAAAGGAAACGCCATCGCGCGATGTTGAAAGAGGCGCTTGAGACCGCGGTAAAGCTCCCAGTGGCGGCCGGTGATGTTGCTCTCGTCAAGGAGGTCGCCCTCCTTGTCTTCGAAGCCGAACCTCAGGACGAAAATACGCATCGCATATTGCTGAGGGCGTTTGACGTCGAAGGCGGCCTTGAACAGCTCAGGCGCATATTCTCAACATCGCCGGCATCGTCACGTTCGTCAGCGCCGGCCATCGCTTCGCATTCAGCAATCGGTGGCGCGCCGGAACAGGATGCCGCAACACGGACCATCCTGCGAATACCGCGACTTGCCTTGCTGCCACCCGGCAACGACGGTCCCGATATAGGCGCAACCCTGGTCGCGTCCTCGCTGATCGAGGATATCACACTCGGCTTTTGCGCCTTGCACAGCCTACGCGTGATTGCCCCCTATTCCGCCGCCCAGATCAGTCGCCAAAGCGACAAGCAACTCGCGCGTTTCGAGCACTACGACATCAATTACGTCCTGGAGACCCGATTAAGCAGACCGAGTGGCGATCTCTCGCTATTTGCACAGCTCATCTCTTTGCCGAGCAACGAAGTCATCTGGGCTGAGCGCTTCAACTTCGGCAAACTGGATCTGGTTCGCAATAAGGGCACTATCTCCCGGCAGATCGTTCTCGCCGCTGCCGCGGAAGTAGAGCGGCATGAAATGACCCGCGCCTATTTCGAGCAGAACCCGGCCGCCTATCACCAATACCTTGTCGGGCAGCAATATCTCCATCGCTTGACCCTGCCGGATATGCGTCGCGCCCGTAAGGAGTTGAAGGCGGCCCTTCATCAAAGCGCCGATTTTGTGCCAGCGCTCAGCGCCATCGCCCGCACCTATACCAACGAATGGCTGCTGACCGCGCGCGGCGACAATGAATTGTTGAAATCGGCGGAGGACTTCGCGACGCGCGCCATTTCAATCCGCAATGACCTGTCCGATGGCTATCGCGAGCTTGGCGTGGCCAAGCTCTTCCAGGGTTCTATCGATGAGAGCGTGGAAGCGCTGGAAACGGCGGAAACGCTGAGCCCGCATCACGCCGATGTCATTGCAGATCATGCAGACACGCTGGTCCATTTTTCCCAACCAGGCCCGGCACTTGAGAAAATCCATCATGCAATGGAGCTCAATCCCATCAACCCGGACCTTTATCTTTGGACGGCCGCCGGCGCGAACTATACTCTCAGCCGGTTCCAGACTGCGCTCGACTACATCAACCAGATGGCCGACCCCAGCCTCGCAGACCGGCTTGCGGCAGCGAGCTGGGCAATGCTGGGCCATCAGGACGAAGCGCGCATGCTGGTACGCCGCGTCCGCGAAACCAATCCCGACTTCGATGTCGACAGATGGCTGTCACTTATCCCAACCAAGGAGCAATGGCACAAGGATCTCTATCGCGAGGGCTTGAAAAAGGCGGGGTTCTGAATATCGCCGCAGACCTCACCTGCCGGCGATCTCTACCGAAGGCGATCGGCCAGGGTAACAATGCTTCTGCGCTGGCTGGCCATTGCCGCTCGGCGCCACGATGCGCACGGGCACGTCCTCCGTACTCCATTCGAGACGCGCCATTGTGCTAGAGAATATGCAATCCAAATCCATCAACATGGAAGACCCTATCGTTGACCGAATTACGCGCAGAAAAGCCAGAGGATATTGACGCCATCCGCGAAGTCACCAGCGCCGCCTTCGAGCATGCAGAACATAGTTCCGGCACGGAGGCCGCAATCGTGGATGCATTACGAAACGCGGGAGCGCTGACCGTTTCGCTCGTCGCCGTGGAGAATGACCAGATCGTCGGCCATGTGGCCTTCTCACCCGTCATTATCGAATCCGGAGCGGAGGAATGGTACGGCCTCGGCCCGGTCTCCGTCCGGCCCGACCGGCAAGGCTACGGCATTGGAAAGGCGCTGATAAAGACGGGACTAACCCGCCTGAGAGAGCACGGCGCCAATGGCTGCGTCGTCCTCGGCGATCCCCGCTACTACGCCCGCTTCGGCTTCACGAGCGACCCCGCCCTGCGCTACGCCGACGTACCCGCCGAATATTTTCAGCGCCTCGTGTTCGAGGGAGCTGCGCCAACCGGCGCAGTTGCATATCACGCCGGATTCGATGCGACTTGATAAGGAGAAAATGGTGGGCCCGGAGGGACTCGAACCCCCAACCAAGCGGTTATGAGCCGCCGGCTCTAACCATTGAGCTACAGGCCCGGCGCGAGAAAAACTTCGCGCTTGCGACTCCGGAGCAATGGTTCTCCGCAGCCGACTTGGCTCTAACCCAATTTCTCTTTTCCGACAAGGGACTGCCGTAATACCTTCACAATCAATCCGCAAAAGCAAATCCCGAGGAATTAACAACCAAGGAACGAACCATGCCTGTGAAGAAAACCAGAGATTTTGCTCTTGCCGCTCTTGTCAGTGCCACTTTCTTCGTGCCTGCGGCCGCCGCCTTTGCCGAAGACGCCAAGCCGCGGGAAGCCGTCATCACCGTCTCCGGCGAGGGACATGCGGCCATTGCGCCGGATATGGCCGTGGTAACGCTGTCGGTCGTCCAGCAGGCGAAAGCAGCCCAGGATGCGCTCGATCAGAACAACAAGGCCATGGGCGCTGTGCTGGCGACGCTGAAGGAGAGCGGCATTGCCGAGCGCGATCTGCAGACCTCGGGCTTTTCGATCCAGCCGCAATATACCTATCCGAATGACAAGGACGGCCGTGGCCAGCCGCCGGTCCTGAACGGCTATCAGGTGACGAACGGCCTGACCGTTCGCGTGCGTGATCTCTCCAAGCTCGGCGGTCTGCTCGACCAGGCAGTCAAGCTCGGCATCAACCAGGGCGGCGATATTCAATTCACCAACGACAAGCCGGATGCGGTCCTTGAAGAAGCCCGCAAGAAGGCGGTCGCCGATGCCGCCGCCAAGGCGAAGACCCTGACGGACGCCGCCGGCGTCAAGCTCGGCCACGTCATCGCGATCCATGAGGGTGGTGTCGCGGCTCCGCCGCAGCCCTACATGCGCAGCATGGCCGCCGCAGCACCGATGGACAAGGCCGTTCCCGTCGCAACCGGCGAAAACGAGTACAACGCCTCGGTGAGCATCACCTACGCGATCCAGCAATAGAGCAATACCAGGAAAAGTGCTGAGCGGTTTTCCGTGCGGAATTGCTACTGCATAATTCCTTAAATCGGAATCGATTTAAGGATAAAATTATGCAGCAAATTTAAAGCGCTACAGCGACCTTTTGCGCGTCATATATGACGCGCGGCGCTGTAGACAACAATGAGATAGAGCGGTTTAGAGATTCCGTGAAAAGCTGAACCGCTCCAACCAAAACAAAACCGCCCTTCGCTCAAATCCATCCGGATCGAGCAAAGAGCGGTTCCGCGGCCCCCGCCTAAAAGGCGAAAAGGTCAGCATATAGAGCGGGCGCGTTGAGCGCCCGCAATGCTTATCAGCGGCCTAGCATTGGGCAACCGCGAACATTGGCAAACATCATCGTATCGGGACCGCGGCGGCCGAAGCCATCGACGATGACACGGCGCGGCGTGACATCCACGACGCGAGCGCGACGCAGGCCATAGCTGTGGGCGACATCGATAGCCTGACGCGGGTCGCAGCCGCGACGGTCGAAGCGCGGCGGCGGCCGATCATAGTCCGGCGGTGGCGGACGATGCCGGCCCGGACCGACATAGATATCCACGCCCTGTGCGGCGGCAAAATCCGCAGTGCCTGACAGCGCCGTCACTGCGACGGCAACGGCGACCCCCAACTTTGCCAGCATTTGTTTCATTATGTTCTCCGTGAAGCAAAAACGCCCCTCATATCCGCAGAATTTATCGAGCGAACGGGCAAGAGGTAATGGCACGATACTGAACGAGCTCAGAATCAGCCATTCATCCAATATTCAGCTACAATGAACGCTAAAGTGACACCAGATGGCCAATAATAACACAGCGTAAAAAATAAAGCCGCCTCCCTTTCAGAGGCGGCTTCGAATCCATCGAATAGATGTGGAAAACTTCGGTGCGCTGCGATCAGCGGCGGATCAGCGGGCAACCGCGCACGTTGGCGAAGAAGACGCGATCCGGCCCGCGGCGGCCAAACCCTTCGACCACGACGCGGCGCGGCGTGATGTTGTCGATGCGGGCGCGGCGCAGGCCCATGTCGCGTGCCTTCTGAACGGCAAGTCCAGGCGAGCAGCTGCGGCCGCGATAGTGGTCATAGCGTGCCTGCTGGATACCCGGGTGGAAATCGTTGGCAGATGCGGTGACGACCGTCGCAGAAATAGCGCCGAGCGCGATGAGAGCTGCAATGCCTGCCTTGGCGAAAAGATTGGTCATGTTGTTCTCCTTCAAATCCTTGCTGCGTATCGTTGCAATCCCGTTATCGGCCCCGTTGATAGCCGACACCTTTGGGATTGAGGGCAACGTTAGGTCAGCCAAGCTGAACCGAACGCGAATTGTCCGTTCAGATTGTATTCATGACGATTGACAACCGATTGACGCGAGAACGTAAAAGGGCTCAGGCGGAAAGATGCAGCACGATTTCCCGCCGATGCGGCCGGTCGCGATGCTCGAAAAGATAGATCCCTTGCCAAGTGCCGAGCGCCAGCCGGCCACCCATCACCGGAATGCCGATCGAAACCTGGGTCAGCGCCGCCTTGATATGCGCCGGCATATCGTCCGGCCCCTCCAGCGTATGCACGATCCAACGCATCGAAGGATCGGAGGATGGCGGCACGAGCCGGCTGAAGAAAGCCTTGAGATCCGTCTTCACATCGGGATCGGCATTCTCCTGGATCAGCAAGGAACAGGAAGTATGGCGCACGAAGACGGTCAAAAGCCCCTCGCCGCCGGCCGCCGCCGTCCGGACGAATTCTACCGCCTCGTCGGTAAATTCGTAGAGCCCCTGCCCGTGAGTGGAGAGCGTGACAACGGTCTGCGGCATGGCATTTCCCCGGCGTGGCGATAGCAATCCGCATCAGGTCGGGCGCAGTGGCCGGAATGTCAAGTCCGGCCACTGCTTACCGCCTATAGTGCAATGGCGATTTTGAAGCCGCCATAGATCAAGCGCTTGCCGTCGAAGGGCATGTTTTCCATTTGATCCTTCAAACGCGGATCGGCCATGACCTTCGCCAGGATCGCATCGCGGCTCTCCCGCGATTCATAGGTGATCCACGAAAACACCACGACCTCGTCTTCTGTCGCCTGCACTGCCCGCGGGAAGGAGGTGAGTTCGCCATAGGGCACGTCATCCCCTATGGCCTCGACATAGCTGAGCGCGCCATATTCGCGCCAGACCTCGCCGGCTTTGCGCGCCATTACCTTATAGGCCTCGATCTTGTCTTTCGGCACGGCAACAATGAAACCATCGACATAGGACATTTCTGCCTCCTTTGTTCTATGCTCACCTTTGAATGACGATCGGCGATGACCGGATCCGACATGGGTCCGGTACTTTTTTCTGCTTCGGCCTGACCAGATGGACTAGAAGGAATTGCGCAGCGCCCACCCGGAGGAACGCCAATGGAGATAGAATACAGCGACAATCCGAATCTCGGAAATGAAGCGCTCAATGCCCTGTGGGCCTCCGCATGGGGCGCATCCTCCGCGCGGGATTTCCAACCGGTCCTTTCCAGAAACCTCGCCCATGTCGGCGCATTCGCCGACGCAAGGCTGGTCGGCTTCGTCAATGTCGCTTGGGATGGCGGCATTCACGCTTTCATTCTCGATACCTGCGTCGATCCGGCATTTCGCCGGAGAGGCATCGCAAGCACCTTGGTCGAGCGAGCGACAATCCTGGCTCGCGATGGCGGCGCGGAATGGCTGCATGTCGATTTCGAGCCGCATCTTGCCGGCTTTTATCGAAAACTTGGTTTTTCACCCACGGAAGCCGGATTGATAAAGCTCCGTGGCTGATGGGCTGCGCGATATCCTCTCAGGGCGAACGGGCTTGCGATAGGAGCCAGTTGCGGAACAATGCCGCGGACGGGTTCTGCAAGGCATTTGGCGGATAAAGAAGATTGTAGCTGACAGCCGCGGGCTGCACCTCGACAAAACATCGCACCAATTTCTTCTCGGCAATATCGCGCGCGACGAGCGAGCTGCGCACGAGGGCGAAGCCGGCACCCTCCCGGCAGGCATGCAACATATCGATAAAGGAGCCGAACAACGGCCCCTCCTCCACCGCGCGAGCGATATCGAAATGCGGATCGGCCTCCTCTCCGTTCTCCCCGGCAGTCTGCTCATACCAGCGCTGCCAATCTAGTATCGTATGCCGCATGCCCGCATAGCGCAGCAACGGCGCCGCTTTTATGGCCCAGCGCGGCGGCAGTCGCCCCGAAAGCGCCGGTGAACTGACCACGAACTCCTCGTCCGTCAGCAATTCCTCCTGCGTGAGACCGGCTTCGGCGCGGCCAAGCCAGATCGCCAGATCCGCGCCGCCGGGTTGAAAATCCGGGCGCTGGTAACCGACGGCCATTTTCACTTCGATTTCCGGATGACGCTGGCAGAAGTCCGGCAGGCGCGTCGCCAGCCACTGGCTCGAAAACTCCGGGGTGACCGAGACGGCGACGCCGCGAACCGAAACGCTCGCGCGCGCCTGGTAAAGCGCCGTTTCCAGTTCGAAAATCGTGCCGGCGATTGCCGGATGCAGGCGCGCACCCAGTGGCGTCAGTCTCGCGCCGTTCCGGCCTCGGTCGAATAACCGCCCTCCGATCCATTCTTCCAGCTGGGCAAGCTGATGACTGACGGCCGTCGGCGTCTGCCCGATCCGCTCCGCTGCGCGACCGAAACCGCCGGTTTCGGCAATCGCGCAGAATGTCTGCAGCACGGACAGCGATGGAAGCGGTCTCTTTCCCATGAAAATCTCGCATGTCTTCGAGCGCAAGGCTTCATTATACACCGCATCATTTCAGGCGCATCTGTCTATTCTCGAAAGCTTTGAGGTCGAGATCAGATGAATATCTTTCATGCTTGTCGCTGGAAACCCTGGATCGCGTGGCTCTTGCTCCGACAAAGCATCGGTGAAAAGCAGCCGCATGCGAGAGGTAATCGCAAGCGGGAGGCTTTGCCTCCGGCAAATGGATATCTGCTGCGAGATGTAGGGCTGGAGAGCCTTGCGCAAGTGCGCCGAGGCGACAAAAGCCGTTAGCCTCTGAGCGTCTTCACCCTGGTCAGATCCGGAAAAAGCCGCATCCAGAGCAGCACCACGAGGATGGTGCCGAGGCCACCGACAATGCCGGTCGATACCGGCCCAAGCACGCTCGCCAGCATGCCGGACTCGAATTCGCCAAGCTGGTTGGACGTGCCGATGAAAAGCGAATTCACGGCATTGACGCGGCCGCGCATCGCATCCGGCGTGAGAAGCTGCACGAGCGAACTGCGCACGACGACGCTAACGGTATCGGATGCACCGACGACGAAGAGCGCGGCGACGGATAGCAGGATATTGCTCGACAGCGCGAAGACGACGGTGGCAACCCCGAAAATCAGCACCGCGAACAGCATCTTCTTGCCGACATCCGTCTGCAGCGGCCGTCGCGCCAGCCAGATCGACATGACCAGCGCCCCGATCGCCGGCGCGGCGCGCAAGAGGCCAAGCCCCCACGGGCCGGCATGCAGGATATCGCGCGCAAACATCGGCAGCAGCGCCGTTGCACCGCCAAGCAGAACGGCGAAGAGATCGAGCGAAATCGTGCCCAGCATGACCGGTCGGCTTTTGATGAAGGAGACGCCAGCAAAAACAGAGTTCAGCGTCATTGGTTCACGAGACGGAGCCTGTCTTTGCTCCAGGCGGATCGAGATGACATTGATGCTGGCGACGACATAAAGCGCCGCCGAAGCGGCAAAGGGCGCGACAGGGCTGACGCCGTAAAGCAGGCCGCCGAGCGACGGGCCGATGATGAAGGCGGTCTGCATCATCGAGGTGGAGGTGGCGATGGCCACCTGCAGCAGCGAGGACGGCACGATGTTTGGTAGCAGCGCCGCCATTGTGGGACGCTCGAAGGCCGTTGCCCCGCCCATAACGGCGACGGCTGCAAGGATCCCGGCGGGACCTATCCAGCGCTGCCAGACGGCCACGGCCAATACCAATGCTGTCAGCGCCTCGATCAACTGGCAGGCAAGACCGATGCGTCGCCGATCGAACCGATCGGCGACATGGCCGACGACGAAGGTCAAGATGACCATCGGCAGGAATTGGCAGAAGCCGACGAGCCCAAGGAAAAAGGCGCTGTGGGTCTGGTCATAGATCATCCAGCCCATGGCGACGGTCACGGACTGAAAGCCTATCGAGGAAAAAACGCGCGATGCCGCAAAGGAACGGTAGCCAGAGTGCCCGAGCACGCTCGGCCGGTCTTGAGTCTGCAGGGTATCCATGGGCCTTCTTGGTCCGCCTGCGCGGGTGCGCGGAGACTCGCTTTTCAATCGTTCGAAATTCTATCGAAGCCCCTGCTCTGCCTGAACCCGCGGCTTGTCAACCGCGTTTTTGCTGTCGTTGCGAATTCGTTGCAGATGACAGATCAAATCGCGGTGAAGACGGGCTGAGAAGCCCCTGCGTGGCAGTGATCGACCAGACGGCGGCCAGCTCCGCCGCAATTGCACCGACCAGCCTCGGAACGTCGCTGCGCGCCTCATCGTGCATCGCCTCCGCGACGATCAGCACGGAACGTGTGTCGTCGCGCACCGCAGATAGGCCGCTCTGCCGATTGGTCCAGCGCCGGGCATGCGCCTGTCCGGCCTTATCGGCAAAAATCACCTCTCGCGGTTCCGGATGCTCCGTCTCGCCGGAAAAAGTCAGGTAACTTTCACTGCCGTCGGCATGCCGCACTTCGAGATCACCGGATATTTTCGCGAGATCGAGAACGGCGACGGGAATGGCGAAGGCGATCGAAATGGCATTGCAGAGATCGACGAGCGAATGCAGCCGCGGCAACGATCCTTCCTGGCGAAACCGGCGAAGCAGCGCCTCGGACGCACAGCGATATTGCGTCGGCTTCAATCCCATCTTCGAAAACGTCCGCCGCCAGGCCTGTATTTCTGGCATTTCACTTTCGCTGCCCTGTGCCAGCCGCTCAGCGGCGATTGCATGATATCCGGCGATACGATCCGCGACGTCGACCTTGGAACCGATCCCCTCGGCGAACAGCACGCCGGGAACCAGCTCGGGAAACTCGCTCCACATCTCGTTCGAATGGCGGAAAAACATGGGCATCTCCTTCTGCATCGTTTTGCTTGTCGCCGCAGAAAACCCCGTCATCATCGTCCGGTCTTGAATAAAATTGCGGACGGCTCAACCGATGGCCGCGGCGTAGGCGCCTGGAGAAAGGCCGAAGTTGCGGACGAAAAGGCGCGTCATGTGGCTCTGATCGGCAAAGCCGCTGGCAAAGGCCGCTTCCGCCAGGGATGTGCCCGTGGCAATCAATCGTCGGGCTTCCTGAATCCGACGTTGCAGGAGATAGGCGTGAGGTGTGAGCCCCGTCGCCTTGGTGAAGGCTCGGAGGAACTGGAAATGGCTCAGCCCGCATAAATCAGCGAGTTCGGCGAGGGTCAAAGGAGCGGCTGGGTCGTCATCGATCAGATCTCGCGCCCGGCTGATGGCTGCGGGAACTGCGATGTCACGCAAGCTGCCTGCCCCCTCGCGCATTAAGGCAGCCACAAGCGACAGCAGCAAACCGTCCCGCAAGAGCGCATCCTGCGATGCGCTGCTTATTACAAGCGGAAACAAGGTTTTGAAGCACACAGCCATCTCGTCGTCGCGGACGACAGGCGATGGGAATTCCGCCGCTCCAAACCTGCCCTCCCCGAGATCGCGCAGCAGATCGCCGATCAGCCGAGGATCGAAATAGAGCATGGACCATGCGCGGCTCTCGCCGACGGGCATGCCGTCATGCACCTCGTTCGGGTTGACGCTGATCACGTCCCCGGCCTCGGCCTGCACCATCCCTCGTCCGCTGAGCGAAGCCTGCGCGCCGGCCTCGATAATGCCGATGCCGAACTGATCATGCGTGTGCTTGGGAAAACTATGGCCCGTCTCGGCGCTGACCGCTTCGATGCCAGCGACGTGGGAACGGTATATCCTGAACTGACCGGATCTCATCCGCACCGTCTTCCTATGCTGCCAATATCGCTGCAGCGATGGCAATGACGCATGCCATCGCCTTTGGAAGGCAATGATTGCGCGCCCGCAATCAGGAAGCAAGGCTCAACTGCCGCCGGCCGCTTTGTCGTCCTCCGCCGTCGCCAGTGCTGCTTCAGTGTTGCCGGCGACAGCGGCCGGCAGCGGCGTGCCGCGCTTGCGCTCCCGCGCCAGCGTCAGCAGGCCGGAGAAGATGATGAAGACGATACCGATGGCCATCGGCATGTCGATGCTGTCGTTGAACAACAGATAGCCGAAGGCAATCGCCCAGAGCATCTGGCTATATTGCGGCGGCGCGACCAGATTGGCGGGCGCCATTCGCGCGGCATTCAACAGCAAGACGCTGCCGAAGGCGCCAAGCAGGCCGTAGCTTGCGAGGAATATCCACTGTGTCGGCGTGGGCATCGTGACTTCGGAGAGCATGAGAAAGCCGCTGACGATGAGCGTTCCGAAGAGGCCGGCTCCGTAAAGCGAAATGCGCTTCTCCTTCGAGCCCAGCGCGCGGTTGATGACAATGGAGATCGCAGCCGCAAGGCCGCCGATCGCCGCGCAGAGATGACCGACCGAAAGCTCACGAAATCCGGGACGCAGGACGATCAACACCCCGACGAAACCGAGAATGACGGCCGTCCAGCGCTGCCAGCGCACATCTTCCTTGAGAAAGATCACCGAGAGAATGGTCACGAAGGACGGCAGCAGGAACAGCAGCGCAAACGCCTCCGCCATTGGCAGCATGGTGAAGGCGATGACGGAGCTGATGGCGCCGGCCGCGCCGCAAACGAAGCGCAGCAGCCACAAGGGACGGTTCGACGTCCTGACCATATCGAGCCAGCCATCCTCCCGCTTCTTCAGAAACGGCACGGCGGCAAAGCCGAACAGCGCGCCGATGAAGGCAACCTGATAGGAGGGAACCGCCCCATGCAGGATTTTGATCGAGGCATCGCTGAAGGCGAAGACGGCATAGGACGCGAAGGCCACAAGGACGCCACGCAGGGTGGAGCGGCCAACGGCCGCGGAGCTGGAATCGGCTGTAATCGAGGACATAGGAATCGTTGGAAAGTGCGATGGGAGGACACTGAATCAGATAGATACAGGCAATTGTATGATGAAATAGGCCGAATTTCGATTGGGGCCGGCAATAAACTATTGTTTCAACCGGACGCCCGAAGCGACTGCACAAGGTCAGTTTCCGAGAAAGCCTAATTTATCCAGCTGGCTCGGAGAAATACGTCCCCTGACCGTGTAGGAAAAGGCAGTAACCTTCAGGGCATCGCCATCCACTTCGCAGGTGAATGCCACTCTCTGCCAATCATTGGGAGTCTGCACGGCAACCCCATCTCCAAACAGGCTGGCATCGGAAACCATCGCCTGCGACAGCGCGGAATTTGCATAGCCAACAGCCTGCAGATCGTGGCGATATTGAAGCTTTTCCTCCGAATTGCAGAGGTAGGCAACGCGCTGTCGCCGCGGCAACTTCTTCCAGGCGTCGTATTCGCTTTTCGACAGACGTGCCATCTCGGCACCCGAATAAAGCTTCTTGGCCTGGATAGCCCTCTTCGGTGCAACCGATTTGGGAGCTTGCGATTCGGTGACCAATGCTGTGCCCCCAGTCGGATCGCCTTGGCTGCTCGAAGCGAGCTGATTGTCAGCACTCTGCTGCGCCGGAGATGGCCTGACCGCTGGAACGACGATCTGCGGTGGGTCCTTCGCCTCGTCCTTGGCCTGCTCGACCGGAGACTGCTGCTGTGGGTCGGATGATGACGCTTGGGCTGCAGCTTGTGCCTGCGGATCATTTTGATCGGCCATTGGTGCCTGCGGCTGCTGCACCTGCGAATCGGAAGGCTCGTTGGTTGCCAGGACATCGGGTGCGGCGGAAGAGGCTTGGGCGGTCGACCCGCCTGCCGGCAGCTGGGCCGCATTTGCCTGCTGATCCTTGGCCTCAGCCTGCTGCTTGGCTTCCTGAGCCTGTAGCGCCGCCTGCGCTTGGGCTTGGGCAGCGGCCTCCGCCTGTTGCGCAGCTGCTTTATCATTCGCCGGAGGTGTATCGCTCGGCTGCTCCGATGCTTCTGCCTCCTGCGTGGTGGTCGGGTCCTTCTGATCGCCCTTCATGTCCGGAAGGGGCGTTTCCGTAGCAGAAGGCTGCTGCTCGGCCTTCTCGACGGGCTTGTTAACGCCCGGATCGTCAGGTTTGGGTGCGGGCTTTTCCGTCTGCTCTTCGGGCTTATCGGCCTTGGCCTCATCAGGTTTGGCGGGAGGCTTCTCCGCCGGCTCCTTGCCCTGAGGGTCGGATTGCTTTGGCGGTTGGTCGTCCGACTTTTTTCCCTGAGGCTGCTGCGGCTCCTCTTGGGCTTCGGCCGTTTGCTGCGCCGGCTTCTCGTCAGGTTTTGTCGTCGGCTTCGGAGGCTGGTCGGGCTTCTCGTTCGCCTTCGTCGCAAGCTCCTGCTTTTCCTCCTGCTGCGGCACCAGCTCGACATTGACGCTCTGCTCGGGCTTTGCCTGCGGCGGTGCCGGCAGCAGCGGCAATAGAAAAATCGCGACAAACAGGACATGCAGAAGGATCGACAGGGCAAAGCCCGGCCTCATCTCCTTTTCCCGTTTTTCCGCAAGCTTTTCCATCGTTCAGCGGACGGCTCGCGAGGAGAAAGCAATCAAGAGGAAATTGCGCATTGATTCATTCGATCCTTGCCGGCAAACAGATCAGAAGAGGTTCAAGCCGCATATGGTATCCGACAACACGCCGCGAAAGAGGCATCTGTCGAAATCGAACTTGTCAGGCCGCCGCGCGATCCGCAATGGTGCAAAAACAAACCTGCGTGATCATATCTGGCGAAAACCGGCCGATCCACCGTTTGAAGAATTCGTCCAACAGTCGATAGTAAGCCATTTTTCCGCCTGTGGTTCGAAATTTCCATAAGCCTTCAAAAACTTGGAAACCGATCCCTCTCCAAAGTTGCGCTCGATGCTGCCGCAGGCAAGCGCGATATCCTGATGGCGATCGGCGACACCGAGGCGGCCGCAATCGATATAGCCGCTCAACTTGTCGCCATATGCCATGAAATTCGGAAGGCAGGCATCGACATTTCCATGAATTGCGGCTTGCCACGATCCGATTCCTGAGCCGATAGCGTCAATGAAAAGCCCGGCTCGCTTTCGCGAACCGGGCCTGATTTCATAGAGCTGCCGATGCAACTCAGCTGTCGAGGAAGCTTCTGAGCTTGCGGCTGCGGCTCGGATGCTTGAGCTTGCGCAGAGCCTTGGCCTCGATCTGGCGGATACGTTCGCGCGTAACCGAGAACTGCTGGCCGACTTCTTCGAGCGTGTGGTCGGTGTTCATGCCGATGCCGAAGCGCATGCGCAGCACGCGTTCTTCGCGCGGCGTCAAGGATGCTAGAACGCGGGTCGTCGTTTCGCGCAGGTTCGCCTGGATGGCGGCATCGATCGGCAGAAGCGCATTCTTGTCCTCGATGAAATCGCCGAGATGCGAATCTTCTTCGTCACCGACAGGCGTTTCGAGCGAGATCGGCTCCTTGGCGATCTTCAGAACCTTGCGCACCTTTTCGAGCGGCATGGCAAGCTTTTCAGCCAATTCTTCCGGCGTCGGCTCACGGCCGATTTCGTGCAGCATCTGGCGCGACGTGCGGACGATCTTGTTGATCGTTTCGATCATGTGCACCGGAATGCGGATTGTGCGCGCCTGGTCGGCGATCGAGCGGGTGATCGCCTGACGAATCCACCACGTGGCGTAGGTCGAGAACTTGTAACCGCGGCGATATTCGAACTTATCGACCGCCTTCATCAGGCCGATATTGCCTTCCTGAATAAGGTCGAGGAACTGCAGGCCGCGATTGGTGTATTTCTTGGCGATGGAGATGACGAGGCGCAGATTGGCTTCGACCATTTCCTTCTTGGCGATGCGCGCTTCGCGCTCGCCCTTCTGCACCATGTGCACGATGCGGCGGAATTCCGAGATGGAAATGCCGGTTTCGGTCGCAAGGTTCTGGATTTCCTGGCGGATATCCCGAATGGTGGTGTTTTCGCTCTTGGCGAATTCCTTCCAGCCGCGAGCAGCCAGATTGCCGATCGACTTCATCCAGTTCGGATCGAGCTCGGCACCCTGGTACTGCTCCAGGAAGCTATCGCGCTTGACACCATAGGATTCGGCGAGACGCAGCAGCCGCCCTTCGTTCTGAACGAGGCGCTTGTTGATGTCGTAGAGCTGCTCGACCAGAGCGTCGATACGGTTCTGGTTCAGCGACAGAGACTTGACCGACTTGACCAGCTCATCCTTCAGTTCCTTGTAGCGGCGCTCCTGTGCGGAAGACAGCGTACCGGAAGCCGACAGGCGCTGTTCCACCTGCTGATCCTGCAGCTTGCGCAGCTTCTTGTAGGTCTCGGCAATGGTGTCGAGTGTCGTCATCACCTGCGGGCGCAGCTCGGCTTCCATCGCGGCGAGCGAGAGGCTGGACTCGTCCTCGTCCTCTTCCTCCTCCTCGATCGGAAGGCCTTCGCCGCCGACATTGGTGATGTCGTCGTCGCCGCCAGGCGAACGGCCACGGCGGGCCTTTTCCTTTTCCTCGGCAGCCTTACGGTCCGCCTCGATCTTCTCGGGGCTCTGGAACTGCGGCGCAGCCTTGGCCTCGGGACCGGAATAGGTGGTTTCGAGATCGATGATCTCGCGCAGCAGCGTGGTGCCTTCGTTGAGTTCGTCGCGCCAGATAATGAGCGCCTGGAACGTCAACGGGCTCTCACAGAGACCGCCGATCATTGTCTCGCGGCCAGCCTCGATGCGCTTGGCAATCGCGATTTCGCCTTCGCGCGACAAGAGCTCGACGGAACCCATTTCGCGCAGATACATTCGCACCGGGTCGTCCGTGCGGTCGGTCGGCTCTTTCTTCTTGGCGGTGGCAAGCGCCGAACCCGTGGAAGGCGCCAGTTCGCCGCCCTCGCTCTCCTCGTCGCCGCCGGCATCGTCGTCGTCGCTTGGCGCGGCGCCGGCCTCTTCGACATCCTCATCTTCAATGACGTTGATGCCCATGTCGGAGAGCATGGACATTGTGTCTTCGATCTGCTCGGACGTCACTTCTTCGGACGGCAGGACGGCATTGAGCTCGTCCATCGTCACGTAGCCGCGCTTCTTCGCGGCCTTGATCATCTTCTTGACCGCGTCATCGGAAAGATCGAGAAGCGGGCCGTCGGAGGTGCCGTCGCGTTCGACTTCAGCTTCTTCGTTCTCTTTGACCTTGGTTGCCATCTCTATATCGTCGCTTTCCCTGACGCTGCAAACTTACACGCGGTGAAACATTCACTCTGACTGGCGCGCCCTGCACCAGCCGCGACTCACCGACGAACACCTAACGGAATGACCTTTAATGCCCGATTAACCACGATCACCGCTACCGGAGTGCAAAGCTGGATTGCGTTTGGATTTCCGGCCATGATATTAGGTGATCCGCTTGCTCCAGTTTACCGTTCTTTCCGAAGTTAAACGGTGATTCCCAGAATTTTAGTTCTCGTCAAGCTTTTCCAGCAAAAAAACCCGTTTAATGCGCGAAAAAGCCTTTTCCACAGGCTTTGGCGCGCCGCATTCAATTGTTTCCCGTATTTAGGAAGTCCCCGTACGATGACAAGAGCATACTAAGCAAAGGCTCACATTTCCGGCATCGGCAGGTATTGCCGACACCAAAAGTGTGTCCGAATGGCATCAATTCCAGTCCATTACGACCTTGCCGGAATTACCTGAGCGCATGGCTTCGAAGCCATCACGAAAATCATCGATGCCTATACGATGCGTGATGACGGGCGATACATCGAGACCACCCTGCACGAAGGCGATCATCTTGTACCAGGTCTCGAACATCTCGCGACCGTAGATGCCCTTCAGGTTCAACATCTTGAAGATGACCTTGTTCCAATCGATCTCGAAACCGGCCGGCGCGATGCCGAGAATGGCGATCTTGCCGCCATTGTTCATCTTGTCGATCATGTCGCGGAAGGCCGGAGCCGCGCCGGACATTTCCAGGCCGACGTCGAAGCCCTCGGTCATGCCGATGGATTTCATCACATCGGCGAGGTTCTCCTTCGAAGCGTCGACGACGTGATCGATGCCGACCTTGCGGGCAAGCGCCAGCCGGGTGGGATTGATATCGGTGATGACGACCTTGCGCGCGCCGGAACGCTTGGCGACCATCGCCCCCATGATGCCAATCGGCCCGGCGCCGGTGACGAGCACGTCTTCGCCAACCAGATCGAAGGAGAGCGCGGTATGCACCGCATTGCCGAACGCGTCGAAGATCGCGGCGATTTCATCCGGGATGTCGTCGGGGATCGGCACGACGTTGGATTCGGGAATGCAGACGAATTCGCCGAAGGAGCCGGGGCGATTGACGCCGACGCCGAGCGTGTTGCGGCAGAGATGGCCCCTGCCCGCGCGGCAGTTGCGACATTTGCCGCAGACGATATGCCCCTCGCCGGAGACGCGCTCGCCGACATGGTATTTCGTGACCGCCGAGCCGATTTCGGCAATCTCCCCGCAAAATTCGTGGCCGACGACCATCGGCACGGGGATGGTCTTCTGCGCCCATTGGTCCCAGTTCCAAATGTGGACATCCGTGCCGCAGATCGCCGATTTTTTGACTCGAATGAGGACATCGTTCGGCCCGACCTCGGGAACCGGAACATGCTCCATCCACAAGCCGACTTCCGGCTTGGATTTGACCAACGCTTTCATCATGTTCGACATTTGCATTTTCCCTTTTGGCTATCACCGAGGCCAACCTTCCTCTTCTCCCCGGCGGGGAGAAGAGGAGACTATGTTAAATGACCCCTAGCTCCCTGCCCGCTTCCGCGAAGGCCGCGATCGCCCTTTCGACATCCGCTCTCGAATGAGCGGCCGACATCTGCGTGCGGATGCGCGCCTGGCCCTTGGGCACGACGGGGAAGGAAAAGCCGATGACATAGACGCCCTTCTTCAACATCAGCGCCGCCATGTCCTGCGCGAGCTTCGCATCGCCGAGCATGACGGGGATGATCGCATGATCGGCGCCGGCGAGCGTGAAGCCGAGCTTCGTCATTTCGCTGCGGAAAAGTTCGGCATTGCCCTGAAGCCGCGCCCGCAACTCGCCGCCGTTCTCGATCAGATCGAAGACCTTCAGCGAGGCTGCGGCGATGACCGGGGCCAAGGTGTTGGAGAACAGATAGGGGCGCGAGCGCTGCCGCAGCCACTCGACGATCTCGCCTCTGGCGGAAGTATAACCGCCGGAAGCGCCGCCAAGCGCCTTGCCGAGCGTGCCGGTGATGATATCGATGCGGCCCTCGACGCCGCAGTATTCGGCTGATCCGCGGCCGTGAGCGCCGACGAAGCCGACCGCATGGCTGTCATCGACCATGACCATCGCGCCATATTTCTCCGCCAGGTCGCAGACGCCGCCGAGATTGGCGATGATGCCGTCCATGGAGAACACGCCGTCGGTCGCGATCAGCTTGAAACGGCTCCCCTCGGCCTTCTTCAGCTCCTCCTCGAGCGCTGCCATGTCATTATTGGCATAACGGAAACGCTTGGCCTTGGAGAGCCGAACGCCGTCGATGATCGAGGCATGATTGAGCGCATCCGAGATGATGGCATCATCCTCCGACAATAGCGTCTCGAACAGCCCGCCATTGGCATCGAAGCAGGAGGAATAGAGGATCGTCGCCTCCATGCCGAGGAAAGCCGAAATCCGTGCTTCGAGCTGCTTGTGCTCTTCCTGCGTACCGCAAATGAACCGCACGGAAGCCATGCCGTATCCATAGCGGTCGAGCGCCTGCTTTGCGGCCTCGGCAAGCTCCTCATTGTCGGCAAGGCCGAGGTAGTTATTGGCGCAGAAATTGAGGACGCGCGCACCGCCGAGGACAGCGATTTCACCGCCTTGCTTGGAGGTGATGACGCGCTCGGCCTTGTAGAGACCGGCTTCTTTCAAGCAAAGAAGCTCGTTGCGCAGGTGCGATAGGAATTCTGAGGTCATTGTCGCATTCCGATGCTGGTCATGGCGAAAACAGGCCGAGAAATACCATAGGATTAGCACAGCTGCCGCATTCACCAGCGGCAAAAATGCATGGAGCCATGACGCAGGCGCGATATGGCGGCTTGCGGCTTGGATGCTGTCGCCAAAATGCGCCTAAGCGAACCATTTTGGAGACTTCACCTTTGTAGCTATTGCCAAAATTACTTGACTGAGTCCATTATCTCTATGAGCACGGCTGAAGCCTGAATGAGGATGTCATGAGCATATTACAGAGATTTTCGCTGAAAGGACGCGTGGCACTCGTCACCGGCGGCGGACGCGGCCTCGGATTTGAGATGGCGCGGGGACTTGCCGATGCCGGCGCCCACGTCATCATCAACGGCCGGACTGCAGCCACCTTGAATATGGCCGTCGACACCATCCGGGCAAGGGACGGCTCCGCCGAAGCCGCTGCTTTCGACATCGGCGACCGCGAAGCGCAACGCGCGGCGATAAGCGACATCGAGAAAGATCACGGGCGGCTCGACATATTGATCAACAATGTCGGCGCCCGCGACAGACGTTCCCTGGCCGACTTCGACGACGAGGCGATCCTCGCTCTGCTCAACACGGACCTGGCCGCCTCGATCATGCTTTCGCGCGATGCCGCCCGCCTGATGAAGCGAAACAATCATGGCCGGCTGATCTCGGTCACCTCGATCAGCGGGCAGGTCGTCATGCCCGGCGACTGTGTCTATCCCGCTGCCAAGCAAGGACTGACCGGCCTCATGCGTGGCATGGCCGTGGAGTTTGGCCCGCATGGCATCACCAGCAATGCCATCGCTCCGGGCTGGTTCGCTACGGAAACCAATGCTGCGATGGCGGCGAATGAAGAGTTGACCCCCTTCGTGCGCCAGCGCATCCCCGTTCAGCGCTGGGGACGGCCGGACGAGATCGCGGGCGCTGCGCTGTTCCTCGCCAGCGACGCCGCCTCCTTCGTCAACGGCCATGTCTTGACCGTCGATGGCGGGATGACCGTGCGCATGTAGCGGCAAGACCGCGACGATTTCATGGGCAACAGAACAGCATCACCGCCCAGAGACATCCGCGATGACAGCGAGGAACGCATCCCCATAGCGCTCCAGCTTCGACTGCCCGACGCCCGATATCCCCAGCAGATCCTTCCGGTTTTTCGGCCGCTCGGTCGCAAAGGCGATCAGGGTCGTATCCGGAAAGACGACATAGGGCGGCACGCCCAATTCCTTGGCAATCCTGGTACGTTCGGCGCGCAAAGCATCGAACAGGACCTGCGCCTCGCCCGCAAGCCCATGTGCTTGTCTCTCCTGTCGCCCTGCCTTCTTGTTGCGACGGCCCGGTTCGGGCCGATCCTTGCGGAAGAAAACTTGCCGCTCGCGCTTGAAAACCGCCCTCGCCTGCTCCTCGAGCTTCATGGCGCCGAAGGCAGTGTGATCGATGCTGATGAAGCCGCTCGCCAATAATTGCCGGAAAATCGATTGCCAGGTGCGGGAGGGGATATCCTTTCCGGCGCCGAAGACCGGCATGTCGACATGACCGAAACGTTCGGTCTTCTCATTGACCGTACCCATCAGCACGTCGATGACATGGCCGGTGCCGAAACGCTCTCCGGTGCGATAGATAGCGGCGAGCGCCTTGATCGCCGCTTCCGTGCCGTCCCAGGTCTCCACGGGCTTGAGGCAGGTGTCGCAATTGCCGCAACCGCCGCCATGGGCCTCGCCGAAATGCGCGAGGATGGACTGCCGCCGGCAGCCGGCCGTTTCGCAAATGGCGAGCAGCGCATTGAGCTTCGCCCGCTCGACACGCTTGATCTCCTCGGATGCGGCGCCCTCATCGATCATTCGCCGCCGCTGGATAGCATCGGCCATGCCGTAGGCCATCCAGACATTCGAGGGCAAGCCATCACGCCCAGCGCGGCCCGTCTCCTGATAATAGGCCTCCACCGAGCCCGGCAGATCGAGATGGGCGACATAGCGCACATTCGGCTTGTCGATGCCCATGCCGAAGGCGACCGTCGCCACCAGGCAAAGATCTTCTTCCTTGAGGAACGCATCCTGGTTGGCGTCGCGAAGCGACCGGTCCATGCCGGCATGGTAGGGAAGCGCCCGGATGCCCTGCCCGTTCAGCCATTCGGCCGTGTCCTCGACCTTGGCGCGCGAGAGGCAATAGACGATGCCGCTGTCGCCGCGATAGCCGTCGAGAAAGCGCAGCAATTGCTGGCGCGGCTGATCGCGCTCGACAATCTCGTAGGCGATGTTCGGGCGGTCGAAGCTGGTGGTGAAGACCTTGGCATTGTCGAGAGCCAGGCGCTCTATGATGTCGTCGCGGGTATGAGGATCGGCCGTGGCCGTCAGCGCGATGCGCGGCACGCCGGGAAAGAGCTCGGCAAGCCTGCCGAGATCCCGATATTCCGGCCTGAAGTCATGCCCCCATTGAGAGACGCAATGCGCCTCGTCGATCGCGAAAAGCGCGATCCTGGCTTTGCCGAGCATCTGGCGGAAACCCTCCGTCGCGATGCGTTCCGGCGTTACGTAAAGCAGATCGAGCTTGCCTGCGGAAATAGCGCGATAGACTTCGCTCGCCTCCTCGCGCGATAGCGACGAATTCAAGGCGGCGGCGCGAATGCCGAGCTGCTTCATCGCTTCCACCTGATCCCGCATCAGAGCGATCAAAGGCGAAACGACGATGCCGACACCATCGCGACAAAGGGACGGAATCTGGAAACACAGCGATTTGCCGGCCCCGGTCGGAAACAGCACGACCGCATCGCCGCCGGAGACGACATGCTCGACGACCTGTTGCTGCTTGCCGCGAAAGGCGGAATAACCGTAGACGCGCTTCAGGACATCGAGCGGCGCGGGCGCGTCGATGCGGTCGCCGAACAATACGTCGTCTGCGGAAAATCGCGGCTCTTGTCTTTCAGGCTGTGGCATCTATTCCCTATTTTCCAGCGGCACCTTTGACGCGGCCGGAAAGCACGCCGAAGCCATCGATGATCGCCTCCTGATTTTCCAGCCTTATCGCTTCGAGCTGAACTTCCTGCAAGGCGCGCATCAGCTGCTCGATCAGCTCGCCGTCGCCGTCTTCCGTTGCCTCGGCAATTGCGCCCTGCAATTCGATCTTGTGCCAGCGAAGCGCCTTGGAACGCTTGTGAAGCGCGAGCGCCTGGCGGTAGCCTTCGCGCGCGTCTTCCATGGCGGCCTCCTCGGTCGCCGTCCACAGCCGGGCATTGCGGACCTGCTGGTCGAGGCCCTTCAGCAGGGCACCGAAGCCCTGCTCCTCCAATTGCTCGACCAATCGCTCGCGGATGAATTGCGGCCCGACCATGGCCGCGGCGACCCCGAGAACCGCCGACCACAGGCGCTGCAATTCACGGCTCTCGTAATCGATCGCGGCAATCTCGTCATATTCGTCCTGCAACAGCGGCGGATGATTGACGATGGTCAAAGCCAGGACGCTTTCGCGAAGGCTCGGAATATCCTGATGTCCCTTGATCATGGCCGAGCGCTGTAACCGATCGGATGCCGTTGTCGGCACGGGAGGAGCGCCGCGCGCCTGCCCGCCGCGGCCGCCGAAAGCGCGGCCATTGCCGTCACGGGCAAAATTGCGCGCCTGCTGGCCACCGTTTCGCTGGAACTGCGGCTGAAAAAGCCCGCTCAGCCGCTCTCGCATGTTCTGTTGATAGTGACGGCGGACATCCTCATCCGCGATGACGGAGACGATGCGCCGCAGCCGCGCTTCCAGCTCCGCCCGCGCTTCCGGCGTTTCGAACGTGCCGCTACCGGCTTCCCTCGCCCATATCAGATCGGCCAGCGGCTTTGCCTGCGCCAGCACTTTGTCGAAGGGCGCTCGCCCGTCATGCCGGACGAGATCGTCGGGATCCTTGCCGTCGGGCAGCAACGCAAAACGCACGGTGCGGCTCGGCTTGATATGAGGAAGCGCCAGATCGGCGGCACGATTGGCGGCGCGAATACCGGCGCCATCGCCGTCGAAGCAGAGGACCGGCTCCGGCGTCATCTTCCAGAGGAGATCGAGCTGGCTCTCCGTCAGCGCAGTGCCCAGCGGCGCAACCGCATTCTCGACGCCGGCCTGATGCAGCGCGATGACATCCATGTAGCCTTCGACGGCAATGATGGTGCCGGCGCCGTCGGCGCCTTGCGCAGCACGACGCGCGCGCGTGAAATTGTAGAGCACATTGCCCTTGTGAAAGAGCTCGGTCTCGTTGGAGTTCAGGTATTTTGCCGGCGCATCCGACGACATGGCGCGGCCGCCGAAGGCAATCACCTTTTCTCTGGAAGAGAGAATCGGAAACATGATGCGGTCGCGAAACCGGTCGTAGGAGACCGGAACGTTCTCGTGCACGACGAGGCCGCAAGCCTCCATCTGCTCCTTGAGCACGCCCTTGCCGGCGAGATGTTCTTTCAACGCGTTGCGGCTATCGGGCGAGTATCCGAGGCGGAAGGTCTCGATGGTCCGGCCGCTGAGGCCGCGATCGCGCAGGTAGGCCCGCGCCCGTGCGCCATTGGCTGTCTGCAGTTGATCTTGGAAAAACTGGGTCGCCATCTCCAGGACGTCGAGCAGCGATGTGCGCTCCTTCTCGCGCTTCGCCTCCATCGGATCGGCAACCGGCATGGGAACGCCGGCCATATCGGCAATCTGCTGCACTGCCTCCGGAAAACTCAAACCTTCCAGCTCAGTGAGAAAACGGAAATGGTCGCCCGTTACACCACAGCCGAAGCAGTGATAGCGCCCCTTGCGATCCTCGCAGTGGAAGCTCGGCGATTTCTCGCCGTGGAAGGGGCAGCACGCCCAATAGTCCCCGCGCGGCACATTGGTCTTGCGCCGATCCCACGTCACACGACGACCGATCACGTCCGAAATCGGAACGCGGTCGCGAATCTCATCGAGAAACGTATTGGAAAATCGCATGGCTACCTCTGGCTTGTCCCATATAAACAGGAATGAGGGGCATTGCCACGCCGCTTGGATATCCTCCCACGGTATTCACAGGCCTTTGCCGGCGATTGTCTTGCCGCCCTCGCAATCACAACTCCGTGAACTGCCGTCCGGTTTCGCCTTGTCTTCCGCAACCCTAAACGCCGCATTCGGCCTGTGGAAGGCAACGTAAATGCTCCCTTTGCAGGAAGGAAGCGACCTCTCCGGGACTAATTAAGTAACTGGTTGGTGTACGAAAATCCGCAAAAAAGCAAGGACTTGCACAGCCTGAAGTCGATAGGCGCCGCCAAAACCCACGCCATGGACAATCAATGGCTGCAAAGAAGCCGCGCATAGGCGACACTCTCCGGCGCCGCATTTGCGGCATTGTTCGTAAGCCAAACATTATTTTTTTGTAATTTGATTGTTGATGTGGGGCGCAATAGCGTCCTTCTCACGGGGCGAGACAAGCCGGCGAAGAAACTGCTTCGCGACGCGACATGCCGAGACGCCCCGACGAACGGGAAGCCACCAGGTACAGGGCTTTCAGTTTAGGAGAGAAAATGCGCGTTCTGATCGTACCCTTGGCAGCCGCAGCCATCTTCGCCACAGCTACCTATAGCTCGGCGACGATGACCGGCGGCGCTCACGAGAAGAATGTGCTCTACGCCGGTGCGGGATATCAGCTGCCGGCGGACATGAAGGTCCCTGCTCTCACGGCAGGCGTAAAGATTCAAATGTCCGGACTGCCGTCGCAGGCATTGGCCTTGCCCCAGGAAGTCAGGATCCTCAGATAAGTTCACCAGATACTCAGGTGGGGCACCATCCCTACCCCCGGCGCCGCCCCACCTGAGTGCCTTTGCAAAAGACGTTTGATTTTTGGGCCCCACCCTGCGTCATCAAACGCCTGCAAAGCGCAAGAAGGCAGGAGCTCCCCCAGCTCCTGCCTTCTCTAATTTCGGGCCATTGCAATTATCAGGCGGGAAAATTCGCCATCATGGACGCCGCCTGGCAAAACACCATCGGCCTGCGGCGGATCCCCAGGCCGATGGCGAAACAGAATTTTACTTCAGCAGTTCCTTCAAGATAGCCGAGGCCTTCGCGAAATCCATCTGGCCGGCGTAGCGCTCGCGTAGGGCGGCCACGCATTTGCCCATGTCCTTCAGGCCCTGCGCGCCGAGTTCCGCAACGATCGCGACGCAGATCTCGCGCACCTTTTCTTCGGAAAGCTGCTCGGGCATGAAACCCTGGATGACGGCGATTTCCTCGCGTTCCTTGTCGGCCAACTCCGGACGGCCGCCCTCGATATAGATCTTCACCGATTCCTCGCGCTGTTTGATCATCTTGGCGAGCAGCTGCAGTATCTCATCCTCGCTCGCCGGCTCCTTGCCGAGACCGCGATTGGCGATGTCCTTGTCCTTGATGGCCGCAAGGATGAGACGGACGGTCGAAAGCCTCGCCGTATCCCTTGCCTTCATGGCGTCCTTCTGGGCGTTGGAAAGGGTTTCGCGGATCATGTCTTTTAACTCCTTGAAGCAGGCCGGCGAGGATCGATCCGGCCACTTATGTCATGCTGTTGTCTCTTAGACCAACAGTGTCGATCAATGCAATTGCGCCCGAGAGCCCGAATTCCTTGATGGGAAAGCAAAAGCGCGCATTGACCGGCTCGCCTTGTTTAGCTATGTCCATCACCTGCACATTAGATCGATAGGAAGATCTCAAGCCGTGACGCACGTCGCCGGCTGTACCTTGCTACAAACATGGCGGAACCGCCGGTCTCTTCAAGGCCGCGCTCGACGCCGGAAACGGGATGACTATGACCGCCACAGCCCCATGGACCACTGAAAAGCCGACTGCTCTTCTCGTTCTCGCCGATGGTACCGTGATCGAAGGCAAGGGCATCGGCGCGACTGGCAAGGTCCAGGCCGAAGTCTGCTTCAACACCGCGCTGACGGGTTACGAAGAGATCCTGACCGACCCCTCCTATCTCGGCCAGATCGTCACCTTCACCTTCCCGCATATCGGCAATGTCGGCACGAACGACGAAGATATCGAAGACCTGACGCCCGCTGCCCGACACGGTGCCGTCGGCGTCATTTTCAAGGCCGATATCACCGATCCGTCGAACTATCGCGCCGGCAAGCACCTCGACCAATGGCTGAAAGCGCGCGGCGTCATCGGCCTCTGCGGTATCGATACCCGCGCGCTAACCGCCTGGATCCGCGAGAACGGCATGCCGAACGGCGTGATCGCCCACGATCCGAACGGTGTCTTCGATATCGAACAGCTGAAGGCTGACGCCAAGGCCTGGAGCGGCCTCGAGGGTCTCGATCTCGCCAAGGTCGCCTCTTCCGGCCAGTCGTCGCAATGGTCGCAGACGCCCTGGGTCTGGAATGAAGGCTACGGTGAACTCGGCGCGGCTGACGCAAAATATCACGTCGTCTGCCTCGACTACGGCGTCAAGCGCAACATCCTTCGCCTGTTTGCCGGCCTCGATTGCAAGGTCACCGTCCTGCCGGCGACGGCCTCGACGGATGACGTCCTCGGCCTCAACCCGGACGGCATCTTCCTCTCCAACGGCCCCGGCGATCCGGCCGCGACCGGTGAATACGCCGTTCCAGTCATCAAGGATCTGCTGAAGACGGAGATTCCGCTCTTCGGCATCTGCCTCGGCCACCAGATGCTTGGCCTCGCGCTTGGCGCGAAGACCGCGAAGATGCATCAGGGCCATCACGGCGCCAATCATCCGGTCAAGGACCACACGACGGGCAAGGTCGAGATCGTCTCGATGAATCACGGCTTCGCGGTCGACTCGAAGTCGCTGCCGGAAGGCATTGAGGAGACTCACATTTCGCTCTTCGATGGCAGCAATTGCGGCCTGCGCGTGTCAGGCAAGCCGGTCTTCTCGGTGCAGCATCACCCGGAAGCCTCTCCCGGTCCGCAGGACAGCCATTACCTTTTCCGCCGCTTCGTCAATCTGGTGCGTGAAAAGAAGGGCGAACCCGCTTTGGCGGAGCGCGCCTGATAGGGTCGACCATCCAATCACAAAGAGAAAAGTCCCGGATTGATAATCAATCCGGGGCTTTTCTCTTTGTGCGTCAAGCTGGGAGGTCTTTTCGTCACATCGATTCGGGCTTGCTGAAACTCATGCCTGCAGACGGCGCTGCTTGACCACTTCAAGCTCGCTCATCAGGATTTCCTCGAGAAACTCAAAGTCGGATTGTTCGAACTCAACGAGGCCGAATCTCAGTTTGTAGCCCCAATTCTTGTCCTGGGTAAAATCAAGCCAGCCCAGGAGGGGACGAAGCGGTTGTTCGGGCGCGTCCAGCCAGTCCACATCCTTGCGATAGGCCTTTCCGCAGCCCATCTCGCCGAGGTAAGGCTCGCCCTCGCGGACAAAGCCGATGGCGGTAAAGCTCTGAAAGCCGTCCTTCTCGCCCATTTTGACTGAAGGTGAGTAGTAGACGATGCCGTCACCCGGCTTGATGCGCATCAAGGGAGCTCGCTTGCCGTGGTTCACCTGCATGAAGCCATGCTTGCGCCCAATGCGTACGTGCTCTGCACTGGCCACCGCAAGCCAATAGGATTTCCGCGCAGGCTCGGGTCGCCGGCGGGACTCGTTGGCAGATGGGAAAAGACGAACCATCTTGCCCTGATCAAAGGAACCTTCCCGCGGGAAAGGCGCGGCATCGATACGATCGCTTGCATTGAATGTCATGGTCATCTCCCGTCATTGGTATGGGAAGACTATAGACGATCATGCTGTCAATTTTTGTCAGCAGTCTCTCGATCCGAGATTCCGCTGTCAGCTGGCGGCCTTCTCGGAGCGCACGAGAATATAGAAACGCGCGCACAGCATCGCCGCCGCCGAGGCAAGGCCGAGCAGGAAGCCGAACCATATGCCGATGCCGCCCAAATCGAACCGAAACGCCAGCAGCCAGGCGAGGAAGAAGCCGATCGGCCAATAGGCGATCAACGCCAGAATCATCGGCACGCGCGCATCCTTCAGCCCGCGCAACAGACCGCTGGCAATCGCCTGCAACCCATCGACAAGCTGAAACAGGCCGGCCACGACGATCAGCGGCGCCGCATAGGCGAGCACCTTCGGCGCATCGGCCGACGTGACGTCAAGGAATAAGCTTCCCAGCCAGGATGGCGCGGTCGCAAACAGGATACTGCCGCAAAGTGCAATGCAGCATGAAACGATGAGCACAACGATTGCCGCACGCTTTAGGCCGAGATGATCGCCCTGCCCGTGCGCAACACCCACCCGCACGGTCGCCGCCTGGCTGAGACCGAGCGGGATCATGAAGGCGATCGACGCCCACTGCAAAGCGATACCATGAGCTGCGAGCTCGATCGTGCCGATCTGGCCCATCAGCAGCGATGCGGCGGTGAACAGGCTGACTTCGGCCAGAACCGTGACGCTGATCGGAAAACCGAGCCGGATGACATCCCACAAAGCGTGCCAGTCGGGCCGCCAGAACCGGACGAAAATCTCATAACGACGCGTTTCCTCGTGGCTCTGAACGTAACCGACGATGAAGAGGAAACCAGCCGTCTGCACGGCAACGGAAACGATAGCCGCGCCATGCAGCCCCATGGCCGGCAAGCCGAAATGGCCGAGCACCAGAATGTAGGCAAGCACGGCATTCATAACCAACATGGCGATGGTGACCTTGAGGATGATGCCGGCACGGCCGATTGCGCTCACCAGCGCACGGATGACGTTATAGAGCAGGCCCGGCAGCAAGGCGAAGTGACCGATATCGATATAGCCGCTGGCCAGTTTCGCGACCTCGGGCTTCTGTCCCGCCGCCAGAAGGATCTGCTCGGAATAGAAGAATGCGGGTTGCACCACGAGCCAGTAAGCCGTGACGACCCATAGGCCCATGCGCAGCGCACGGCGCACCGAGGAAACGTCGCCTTTGCCATAGGCCTGCGCCACCAGCGGCACGACGGCGATGGAGAAGCCCGAACCGAAAATCAGAATCGTGAAGAGAAACTGCGCGGAGAGCACCATTGCCGCCAGCGGCTCGGCGCCGAGCCGGCCGACAATCATGACGTCCGTGGTGTTGATGCCGAGCTGCGCCAACTGTGCGCCGATCAAAGGAATGCCCAGCGCAAGCGTAGCGCGAATATGTGCGGACCACGAATTATCATTGTCATGCGCGGACGAGCGCGCAGTTACAGGCATATCCATCACGAAAACTCGATTGTTAAAGTCGCGCGAACCGCCCTACCCAAGGGTGCGCGAGCCTGTCGGCTTATCGCAATTGGAGTTAAAAAGCCAGCCGACAAGCCTATAGTGCTAAAGAATTCATCGCGGTATCAAAATATCTGATGAATTTTTAGGCCGCCTCGCCCGCCTGCGACTGGGCAACCACTTTCGGCTCTGTCTTGCGAACCTTGGTCAAAAGCACGATCAGCGCTGTCGCGACCAGAATTGCGCCCATGACGAAGGGCGCTCCCGCAAAGACCACGGGAGCCGTCGGCGCGGTATAATATTGGAACAGGTACGGGAACAGCAAAGGCCCGATGATGGCGGTGATGCTCGTCAGGCTGCCGAGCACGCCTTGCAGCTCGCCCTGTGCTGAAGGCGGCACCTTGCTGGCGGCGATGGAACGCAGGGGCGCATCCGCGACGTTTTCGATGACGGTCAAGACGACGACCGCGTAAACCATCCAGCCTTGCCATGCGAAAGCGTAGCCCATGAGGCCGAGGCAGGAAAACATCAATCCGAGCAACGCGGTCTTCCACTCGCCGAGCACAGGCACCAGCCGCGGCAGAACGAAGCCCATGACGATGGCGGCACCAATCCCATAGATGCCGAGGGAGAAGCCGATCTGCCCCTCGCTCCAATCATAGCGGTAGGACGTCACGAAGGACCATACGGCCGGATAGACGCCATGCGCCAGCCAATTCAGGAACATGACGACGCAGATCCAGCCGATGCCGTGATAGCGCCGCATTTGCTTCAACGCGCCGAAAGGATTGGCGCGCGCGATCTCGAAGGGCCGGCGATGCTTCGCATCCAGCGTTTCCGGCAGCAGGAAATAGGCACCCACGAAATTCAGGAACGCCACCGCCGCCGCGCCATAGAAGGGTACACGCGGACCGAACTCGCCAAGAAAGCCGCCGATGACAGGTCCGAGGACGAAGCCGACGCCGAAAGCCATGCCGATCAGGCCGAAATTCTTCGCGCGGTTCTCGTCATTGCTGATGTCGGCGATATAGGCCGAACAGGTCGAGAAGCTCGCGCCGCTGATGCCGGCGAGGATGCGGCCTACGAAGAGCATCCAGTAGGAACCGGCAATCGCACAGATGAAATTGTCGATCGCGAATGTCAGCACGGAGGCCAGCAGCAGCGGCCGTCGGCCGAAGCGATCGCTCAGATTGCCGATCAAGGGCGAAAACAGGAACTGCATGGCGGCATAGGCGAGCAGCAGCCAACCGCCTTCCGTCGCCGCCGCGCTGACCGACGCACCCGTCAGCTCTTCCAGATATTTCGGCATGACCGGCATGATGATCGCAATGCCGATAACGTCGAGGAAGAGGATAAGGAAGACGAGGAACAGACCTCGACGAGCGAATTTTTGATCGATCATGGAGATGCCTTCTGGCGGCCCCGTCTCCATGAAAGAGACAGAACGTGAACGAAAAACTGGAGCATTCCCCATACATAAAGATTTTGGCGGAAACAATCCGTGAACGCTTCAATCTTATTGATTTATCGGCCGCTTTTTTTGATCCTCGGCACAAAAGCGACTATCTGTCACGACCGCGCCGCTGGTCGCGATTGAGAAAATCGACGAAGGCCCGCAGCGGCGCTGGCATATGTCGTCTGCTGGCATAATAAAGGAACGGACCGGAAAAGGCAGTCTCCCATTCCTCGAGGATGGGCACCAATTCTCCTCTGGCAATCTGTGGCGCAAGGAACTCCCGAAAGGTTCTGATGATGCCGAGCCCGGCCGCAGCCGCGTTGCGCTCGATGTCGATCGAATTCGTCGCGACGACCATCGGCGGTGCGATGAAGATCGTCTCCCCCTTCCTTTCGAACTCCCAGGGCATGACCGAGCCGCTCAAGAACCGATGGCGGATGCAGCGATGCTCGAGTATGTCGCGCGGATGTTGCGGGGTGCCGTTGGCAGCCAGATAGGCTGGCGCGGCCGCGGTGATATAATGTTGCTGTCGCGGCCCGATCGGCACGGCGATCATGTCTTTCTCCAGTCTTTCGTCGTAGCGGATGCCGGCGTCATAGCCGGCCGCCACAACATCGATGAAACTGTCTTCGGCGACGATTTCGACTGAGATCGCGGGATATTCCTTCAGGAAGCGGCTGATGATGTCCGGCATGACCACCATGGCGGCGACGGTTGGCACATTCAGCCGCAGGGTCCCGCCTATGCTGTCGCGAAAGCTGTTGATATCATCGAGCGCGACGGCGATCTCGCTCATGGCGGGCGTCAGGCGCTCCATCAATCGCTCCCCCGCCTCCGTCGGCGTCACGCTTCGGGTCGTGCGATTGAGCAGGCGAACCGCCAGCCGCTCCTCCAGCCGTCGCACCGCTTCGCTTAGCGACGATGCAGAAACACTACGTTTGCGCGCCGCTTCGCGAAAGCTGCGCTCGCGGGCAACGGCGGTAAAGGCAACCAGATCGGCCAGCGGCAATTCATCCATTGTGCGAAATTCCAAACAACCTGTTTCGATTTACCCGGATTATCGCACAGAAGGCAATGCAGTAAAACACGATCGACAGAGGCCTCTGAAGATGAGAACGCGCCTCCCACCAAGGAGAACCACGATGGAAAAGCGTCAATTGGGAAAAACAGGACCGCAGGTATCGGCGCTCGGCCTCGGCTGCATGGGAATGTCGGGCATGTATGGCCCGTCCGACCGGGCCGAGAGCATCGCCACCATCCATGCCGCGCTCGATGCCGGGATCAACCTGCTCGACACGGGCGATTTCTACGGCATGGGCCACAATGAGATGCTGATCGGCGAAGCCATCAAGGGGTTGAAGCGAGACGATTTCCTGCTGAGCGTCAAGTTCGGCGCCCTGCGCGACCCCGCCGGCGCCTGGCTCGGCTACGATGCCCGACCGGCGGCAATCAGGAATTTCCTCGCCTATTCGCTGCAGCGTCTCGGCGTCGATCATATCGACGTCTATCGCCCTGCCCGCCTTGACCCGAACGTGCCGATCGAAGACCAGGTCGGCGCGATGGCCGACCTCATCAAAGCTGGTTACATCAGGCATATCGGCCTATCGGAAGTCGGCGCGGACACTATCCGCCGCGCCGCCGCAGTTCATCCGATCGTCGACCTGCAGATCGAATATTCGCTGATCTCGCGCGGCATCGAAGACAAAATCCTGCCGGCCTGCCGCGAACTCGGTATAGGCATCACCGCCTATGGCGTCCTCTCGCGCGGCCTCATCAGCGGTCATTGGCAGAAAGACGGTGCTGAGAAAGGCGATTTCCGCAGCCTGAGCCCGCGTTTCCAGACGGGAAACGTGGAAAAGAACCTGGAGCTCGTGGAAGCCCTGCGAGAGATCGCCGAGGCGAAGGGCGTCAGCGTCGCCCAGATCGCGATCGCCTGGGTCGCAGCCCAGGGCAAGGAGATTGTCCCGGTCATCGGCGCCCGCCGCCGCGACCGCCTGACGGAAGCCTTAGGCGCACTGTCAGTCGAATTGTCGGACGCCGATATGGCTGCGATAGAGCGCGTAATCCCCAAGGATGCCGCCGCCGGAGGCCGCTACCCCGAAGCGCAGCTGACACATCTCGACAGCGAGAAGTGACAAGCCGAAGGGCTTGCCCGCTCGCCGGTATTCCGGGAGCGGGCAAGCAAAATCAGACGGGATTGTTCAGCGTATCGCAATCGCTGAGCTTGCCGGAATCGAAGCCCTGCTTGAACCACTTCATGCGCTGCGCCGAAGTGCCGTGGTTGAAGCTGTCGGGAACGACGTAGCCCTGGGTTCGCTTCTGCAGCGTATCGTCGCCGATCTGCTGCGCGGCGTTCAAGGCCTCTTCGAGATCGCCGGTCTGCAATATGCCCTTCTGCTGCGTGAACTTGCCCCAGATACCGGCAAAGCAATCGGCCTGCAGCTCGATCCGCACCGACATCTTGTTGGCATCCACCTCGCTCATGTTGCGGCGGGCCTGATTGAACTTCGGCAGGATGCCGAGCAGGTCCTGAACATGGTGGCCGACTTCATGCGCGATCACATAGGCCTGCGCAAAATCGCCAGATGCGCCGAACTGGTCTTTCATCTGCTTGAAGAAGGCCATGTCGAGATAGACCTTCTGATCGCTTGGGCAATAGAAGGGGCCGGTGGCAGCCGAAGCTTGCCCGCAGGCCGAGGGGAAACTGCCGGAGAACAGCACCAGCTTTGGATCCGTATAGGTCTGGCCCATCGACTTGAAGATGCCGGTCCAGGTGTCTTCCGTATCGGCGAGAACAGTCGAGACGAACTGCTTCATCTCGTCATTGGCCGGCTGAGCCCCACCGCTGTTGTTGGAGGTGCTCTGCTGATATCCGGAACCTCCGCCCTCCAGCATGCCGCTTTGCTGCAGCAGGCCGATAACGTCGACGCCCATCGCCCTCAGGATCAGGAAGATGACGATCAGCACGATAATGGTGCGGAAACTCAAGCCGCCCCCGCCGATACCCCCACCGGGAAACCGGAAGCCGCCGCCACCCGTGCCGCCCATGGGCGATGAGCCGCGCTCGTCCTCGACATTGTCGGATTGCCGACGCCCCTTCCAATCCATAGCGCACCTCCTGGCGATGCCTAAACACCAAAGACCCTTGAGGCATTTATATATCCAGGAAGAGAGACAAAGCCAGTTGGCTATCCACAGAAGATCAGGTTAAACGGCGACGGCGCCACATTTCTTTCGACATCAGCCATAAAAGCGCGATGCCTATACCCGCCGCGACCAGAAGTGGGGCAATTTCATCGCCATCGAAGGCCACTTTGTTCATGATGCGGCCTGGAATGAGCGTAAACGCACCCGCGCCGACAATACCGCCAAAGTAAAGGCCTCTGACGATGCGCTTGTGCGCCTCGATGTTGTGCTTGCGGGCATTGGCGATGGCGCCCCAGCAACCGAACAGAACGTATATCGAAAGCAGGTGAATGGGGCTGAAGCCGTAAAACATGTTGATCTGGTGAATGAAGAAGCTCGACAGCGCCGTGATCACCATCAGGACCAGCCATATCTTGCCGAACAGACGGTGCATTGGCGTCCCCTTCGGCCTGAGGAGGAGATAGGCGCCGAGCAAGGCGGCGGGAATGACGGCCGCGACATGGACGTGGATCGCGATTGAGGCATTGAGAAGCGGCTCGAGTGTCATCATCCGTATCCGGTTGAGTTTGCCGAGCCTTTCCGCGATATTGTCGTTCCCTCAATCGAAATTGCGCGAAAGAACGGAAATCTTCGTGGATCACACCTTTCTGCAATCCACGCTTCGCGAATTGCGGATCATCCAGCGTTCACCGCGTTTCTGGGCGACCTTTGTCACGATCGTCCTGATCTTTGCTCTCACTGGCCCCTACGGCACCTTTGCCCGGCTGACGCCGGGAGCCCGGCTCGGCTATTGGCTGGTTCTCCAGGCCATGGCCTGGTCCATCGCCATCGTCTTCTCCGTCGTCGCCGAAATCCTTCTGCGCAGGCATGTATCGAGCATGTTCGCCCGGATGATGATCGGATCCATCGCCGCCGCATTGCCGATAGGCTTCGGCATCTCGCTCGTCGAGCTAGCCTTCTTCGGAACGACGTCCACGGTAATCGACAGCCTGCGTC
Source organism: Rhizobium sp. CCGE531 (assembly GCF_003627795.1). Lineage (NCBI taxonomy): Bacteria > Pseudomonadati > Pseudomonadota > Alphaproteobacteria > Hyphomicrobiales > Rhizobiaceae > Rhizobium > Rhizobium sp. CCGE531. The sequence continues at coordinate 2,652,196 of NZ_CP032684.1, forward strand.
AGTCGCTTGGCGCGATACCGCTTTGTGCCCTTTTTTGTATTTTGTCCTATCTGACCATGCACCGGCAGATAGCAATGGCGGCGCAGGGATCGGACGCCACGGAGACGAAAGCCACGCTCGCCGCCGCAGCCGAGCTCAGAACCCTGGCTTCTCAGCCGCCGATTCTATCGCGCCTGAAGCCGGAAAACCGGGGGGCATTGGTAAGGCTCACCGTTCGCGATCACTATACCGAAGTCGTAACGACACGCGGGCGGGAGCTCATCCTGCTGCGTTTCGGCGATGCACTCATGGAAATCGGCAATACGGAGGGCATGCGCCTGCACCGATCCCACTGGATCTCGACGGAGCACGTCGCCCACCTGAAACGCGACAACGGCAAGCTTATCGTCATCGCGCGTGACGGCGTTGCGGTGCCCGTCAGCCGTTCCTATGCCGAAGCTGTCCGGCACCGTTTCGATTGACTTATGAAAACTGGAAAGACATTTTTTACGATCGCAACCATTGGTCTAAAAAAATTCGACTGGACACACGCCTACGTTCTTTAAATGCGGCCAATTTATACCTAACTCTCTTTTCGCGCTCATATTCTTAACGTTGCAATCCTTACATATGTGGACAACCGCAATTCCGCGTCTGCGTGTGTTGCGGCTGGTCGACTTGAGCGGGCAACGTCCCGGAATATGTGGTCGTGTGAACGCGCAATGCGCCGGGGGTTTTATGAAGCGATCGATGAGTGTGTCCCTGCTGCTCATGGGAACGGCGGCATTGACGGCCTGCGGCCAAAAGGAGGATCGGGTTCAGATATACAAGGACATCAACGCCTGCGTCGCGGGGAGAGTTTTTTCCGCTGACGAATGTCGATCTCAATTTGCCGCTGCGGAAACGGAGCGCCAGCGAAATGCGCCCGCCTATGAAACAGCGGCGAACTGCGAAAAGGATTATGGCGTCAACAATTGCCAGCCAACGACCAGCGCCCATCAATCGGGCATGGGCCACTTCGTTCCCCTGCTGGCCGGCTATCTTGTCGGCAACGCCGCCAGAACGTTTGACACTAAAGCCCTTTACCAGCCGCGAGGGAGCAGCGACTTTCGAACGGCAACCGGGCGAAGCCTTGCCAACGGCATGTTGCTCGGAAATACGACCTATGCGGCAAGAAAGAAGGACGACAACACGCAATCCTCGTCTTCGAGCGGCGGCGGCGGTGGTGGCGGCAGTAGCTTTTGGGGAACGTCTTCCGAGCACTCAGCGCGCTCAAGCGGCGCGGTAGAGCGCGGCGGCTGGGGTTTTCGTGGCTTCCATCTTTCGGGTTAACAGGTGAGCTGATGAAACGCGTAGTCATGAACGAGCGGCCGGATTGGAAGGCCGACGCCGAGGCCTGTGGCTTCACCATCCATTCCATGTATGGCCAACGCTATTGGGATGAGCGACACGCCTATGCTTTTAGCCTTGAGGAAGTAGAGACGAAGCTCGAGGAGCCTTCCGCCGAATTGCTGGAAATGTGCTATGCGGCAGTCGAAAGGATCGCTTCGGACGATGAATTGATGCGTCGGATGGCCATCCCGTCGGCGTATCACGATGCGATATTGCGCTCCTGGCGCGATCGGGAACATGACCTCTACGGCCGTTTCGATCTGTCCTATGACGGAAACGGTTCGGCAAAGCTGCTCGAATTCAATGCCGACACGCCCACCAGCCTGTTCGAAAGCGCTGTTTTCCAATGGCGCTGGCTGGAAGACATGAAGCAGCGCGGCGAACTTCCGCCTACGGCGGACCAGTTCAATTCGGTGCACGAACGCCTGATCGACGCAATGCGTGTCCTTGCCGAGCCTTCGCGGCGCATGCACTTTGCCGGCATGCTGGAATCGGAGGAAGACCTCGTAACGCTGAACTACCTTGTCGATTGCGCCGCCCAGGCTGGCTGCGAAACGAAGCTGATCGCCATGCCCGATATCGGCGTCGACGACAAACACTGGCTGATCGATCTTCAAGACGAGCGTATCGATTGCATATTCAAGCTCTATCCGCTCGAAGATATGGTCCGCGAGCCTTTCGGCCGTCATCTGCCGCTGACGCCCACGCGCGTCATCGAACCGCTTTGGAAACTCGCGCTATCCAATAAGGGGCTGCTGCCGGTTCTGTGGGAAATGTTCCCAGGCCATGAAAATCTGCTGCCTGCCTATTTCGAGGATGATCCGCGCATCGGCGATCTCGGCGATCGCTACGTTCGCAAGCCGTTGCTATCCCGCGAAGGTGCGAATGTGACGCTTGTCAACCACGAAGCCGGTGCTGGCATATATCACGTCGAAGGACCTTACGGTGAAGAAGGGTATGTAAGGCAGGCGCTGCATTTGCTTCCCCGCTTTGGCGACGATTGGACCGTCATCGGATCCTGGATCGTTGCGGGCCAACCGGCGGGTATCGGCATTCGCGAGGACGACACTCCCGTCACGCGAGACACCTCACGCTTCGTCCCCCATTATATAGAGGGCTAGCTGATCGATAGCGTCAGCACAGGTTGCCAATCGTCCGCATAACTCGTCATTTGACCGCCCCATGGCGATCTCGACAGAATTCATGTCGATTCCGCGATTTATGGGGTTCCGTTTGCAAATACATTTGCCTATAAGCCGCTTCTAGCCTGAAATAATTGCTCATGCGCCCCGGCCGGTGATCTCCCACCCTGGCCGGTTTTTGGCGCAACGAAAAAACGGATGAGAGCCCATGCCGAAGCGTCAAGATATCAAATCGATCCTCATTATCGGTGCAGGACCGATTGTTATCGGACAGGCTTGCGAATTCGACTATTCGGGCACGCAGGCCTGTAAGGCGCTGAAGGAGGAAGGCTACCGCGTCATCCTCGTCAACTCCAACCCGGCAACGATCATGACCGATCCGGGCCTGGCGGATGCCACCTATGTCGAGCCGATCACGCCTGAAGTCGTCGCCAAGATCATCGCCAAGGAGCGCCCCGACGCGCTGCTGCCGACCATGGGCGGCCAGACGGCGCTCAACACCGCGCTCTCGCTGAAGCGCATGGGCGTGCTCGACCGCTACAATGTCGAGATGATCGGCGCGAAGCCCGCCGCGATCGACATGGCCGAGGACCGCGCGCTCTTCCGCGAAGCCATGGCCCGCATCGGCCTCGAAACGCCACGCTCCATGCTGGCGAACGCCACCGACATCAAGGATGCCGATCGCAAGACGCATGAGGCCGAGCGCAGCAAGCTGAAGGCATCTCTGTCAGGCGCCGAACTCGACAAGGCGCTTGACGAACTTGAAAACCAGTGGAACCTCGGCGAGAGCGACCGGAAGCAGCGTTACATGAGCTACGCCATGGCGATCGCCGCCCAGGCAATCGACCATGTCGGCCTGCCCGCCATCATCCGTCCTTCCTTTACGCTCGGCGGCACCGGCGGCGGCATCGCCTACAACCGCTCGGAATTCTTCGAGATCGTTGGTGGCGGCCTCGACGCCTCCCCGACCACGGAAGTGCTGGTCGAAGAATCTGTCCTCGGCTGGAAGGAATTCGAGATGGAAGTCGTCCGCGACAAGGCGGACAACTGCATCATCATCTGCTCCATCGAAAACATCGACCCGATGGGCGTCCACACGGGCGATTCGATCACCGTCGCTCCGGCGCTGACGCTGACGGACAAAGAATACCAGATCATGCGCAACGCCTCGATCGCGGTCCTGCGCGAGATCGGCGTCGAAACCGGCGGCTCGAACGTGCAGTTTGCGGTCAACCCGAAGGATGGCCGCCTCGTCGTGATCGAAATGAACCCGCGCGTGTCGCGCTCCTCCGCGCTGGCATCGAAGGCCACCGGCTTTCCGATCGCCAAGATCGCCGCCAAGCTCGCCATCGGCTACACGCTCGACGAGCTGGAAAACGACATCACCGGCGGCGCGACGCCTGCCTCCTTCGAACCGTCGATCGACTACGTCGTCACTAAGATCCCGCGCTTTGCCTTCGAGAAGTTCCCCGGCGCCTCTCCGGTTCTGACCACCGCCATGAAGTCGGTCGGTGAAGTCATGGCGATCGGCCGCACCTTCGCCGAATCGCTGCAGAAAGCACTGCGCGGCCTCGAAACCGGCCTGACAGGCCTCGATGAAATCGAAATCCCCGGCATCGAGGAAGGCGAAGGCAGCCGCAACGCCATTCGCGCCGCCATTGGCACGCCGACGCCTGACCGTCTGCGCATGGTCGCCCAGGCGCTGCGCTCGGGGCTGAGCATCGAGGAAGTGCATGAAGGCTGCAAGATCGACCCATGGTTCCTCGAGCAGCTGAAGAACATCGTCGATATGGAGACCCGCATCCGCGAGCATGGCCTGCCTGAGGATGCCGCCAATCTCCGCATGCTGAAGGCCATGGGCTTCTCCGATGCGCGCCTTGCAACCCTTACCGACAAGCGGCCGAAGCAAGTGGCGGAACTGCGCAACCGGTTGAATGTGCGCCCGGTCTTCAAGCGCATCGACACCTGCGCGGCCGAATTCGCCTCGCCGACGGCCTATATGTACTCGACCTATGAAATGCCCTTCGTCGGCGCCGCCCGTTCCGAAGCTGAGGTTTCCGACCGCAAGAAGGTCGTCATCCTCGGCGGCGGTCCGAACCGCATCGGCCAGGGCATCGAGTTCGACTATTGCTGCTGCCACGCCGCCTTCGCCCTGAAGGATGCAGGCTACGAAGCGATCATGATCAACTGCAACCCCGAGACGGTTTCGACCGACTACGACACTTCCGACCGGCTCTATTTCGAGTCGCTGACGGCCGAGGACGTGATCGAAATCCTGCGTGCGGAGCAGGAGAAGGGCGAAGTTGTCGGCGTCATCGTCCAGTTCGGCGGCCAGACGCCGCTGAAGCTCGCCGAGGCCCTTGAAAAGAACGGCATCCCGATCCTCGGCACGGCTCCGGACGCGATCGACCTTGCCGAAGACCGCGATCGCTTCCAGAAGCTCTTGATGAAGCTCGATCTCAACCAGCCGAATAACGGCATAGCCTACTCGGTCGAGCAGGCTCGCCTCGTTGCCGGCGAGATCGGCTTCCCGTTGGTCGTGCGTCCGTCCTATGTCTTGGGCGGCCGCGCCATGCAGATCATCCATTCGGAAGGCCAGCTCCAGAGCTATCTGCTCGATACGGTCCCGGAGCTGGTGCCGGAAGACATCAAGCAGCGCTACCCGAACGACAAGACCGGCCAGATCAACACGCTGCTCGGCAAAAACCCGCTGCTGTTCGACAGCTATCTTGCCAACGCCATCGAAGTCGACGTCGACTGCCTGTCCGACGGCACCGACGTCTACGTTGCCGGCATCATGGAGCACATCGAGGAAGCCGGCATCCATTCCGGCGATTCGGCCTGTTCGCTGCCGCCACGCACGCTCTCGCCTGCCATGATCGACGAGCTGGAGCGCCAGGCAAAGGCCATGGCCAAGGCCTTGAACGTGGGAGGCCTGATGAACGTCCAGTTCGCCATCAAGGACGACACGGTCTATGTGCTTGAAGTCAATCCACGCGCCTCGCGTACCGTGCCCTTCGTCGCCAAGACCATCGGCGCCCCGATCGCCAAGATCGCCGCCCGCGTCATGGCGGGCGAGAAGCTCGATGCAACCTTTGCGGCCTATGGCGAAAAGCCCGATCCGCGCAAGCTGAAGCATATCGCCGTCAAGGAAGCGGTGTTCCCCTTCGCCCGTTTCCCCGGTGTCGACATCCTGCTGGGGCCGGAAATGCGCTCGACCGGCGAAGTGATCGGTCTCGACACCGATTTCGCGCTGGCCTTCGCCAAGTCGCAGCTCGGCGCCGGCGTCGAACTGCCGCGTGACGGGACGGTGTTCGTCTCGGTTCGCGACGACGACAAGCCCCGCGTGCTGCCCGCCATCCGCATGCTGGCGGAACAGGGCTTCAAGGTGCTCGCAACCGGTGGAACCCAACGCTTCCTTGCCGAAAACGGCATCGAAGCGACGAAGATCAACAAGGTGCTTGAGGGACGTCCGCATATCGAGGATGCCATCCGCAACCGCCAGGTCCAGCTCGTCATCAACACGACCGACAGCAACAAGGCGATCTCGGATTCGAAGTCGCTTCGCCGCGCGACGCTGATGCAGAAGGTGCCCTATTACACGACCATGGCCGGCGCCGAAGCCGCTGCCATGGCGATCAAGGCACTGAAGGCCGGAAACCTCGAAGTCCAGCCGCTGCAGAGCTATTTCTGACGGGTGAAATTCAATCGTGACGGGCGTGAATCAGGGTAGCCGGCTCACATTCGTCACGGCCCCGTCAGGCGGTCGAACGGGCAAGGAACTTCAACAGAAGCCTTTCCTTAAGTCTTCGAATTTTCTGGCAATCGTCTGTCGCAATCTGCTATAGATGACAGAATAACGGCTCTGAATGGTTCCGAAGTACCGCTTCGGGACCTGTTTTCTTTTGTGTCTGCAGCAGAGCAACACTGGGAGTGAAGGATAAAAAAAATGGTTGAAAAGGTACCGATGACACAGAACGGGTTCGTCAAGCTGCAGGAAGAACTGCGCTGGCGTCAGCAGGAAGAGCGCCCGCGGATCATCGAGGCAATCGCGGAAGCACGCGCCCACGGCGATCTCTCCGAAAATGCCGAGTATCATGCAGCCAAGGAAGCCCAGAGCCATAATGAAGGCCGCGTCGCCGAACTCGAAGACCTGACGGCGCGCGCCGAAGTCATCGATCTCACCAAGATGTCCGGCTCGAAGATCAAGTTCGGCGCCAAGGTGAAGCTCATCGACGAGGACACCGAGGAAGAAAAGATCTACCAGATCGTCGGCGACCAGGAAGCCGACGTGAAGGCAGGCCGCATCTCCATCTCCTCCCCGATCGCCCGCGCCCTGATCGGCAAGGAAGTCGGCGATTCCATCGAGGTCAACGCGCCCGGCGGTGCCAAGGGCTACGAAATCCTCTCCGTCACCTGGGGCTAATTGCCCGTGCGCGATCGCGAGTCAGCGCATGCCAGCGATCTCAGCGAGATCGAAATCATAGCAACGAATTTCAAACGCCGGCTTTCCGGCGTTACCTCGACGATCGTGCAACTAATCCCCAAACAGGTCGAGCTTGGCTATCATATCGCCACGCTCGGCCCCGGCCTGCCGGAAGACCTGCCCAAGCTCGGCTGGCTCCGGCTCCCGGGTTTATGGAGCAGGCCACGCCGCTGCCGCGTCCGCGTCTGGCATGCACGCCGCAACAACGAAATGCTGGTAGGCTTGCTGCTGCGCGCTGTTCTGCGCATGCCTCTGAAGTTGGTCTTCACCTCCGCCGCGCAGCGCCGCCATACCGGCTATACGCGCTGGCTCATCCGCCGCATGGATGCAGTTATTGCCACCAGCACCCGTTCCGGCAGCTTTCTCGAGGTGCCGCACACCGTCATCCAGCACGGCGTCGATCTCAATCGCTTTCATCCGCCGGAAAGGCCAGACGACCGCATGGCGGCTACCGGCCTGCCCGGCACCTATCTGATCGGCTGCTTCGGCCGCGTCCGCCATCAGAAGGGCACGGATCTTTTCGTCAAGGCGATGATCGAGCTGCTGCCGCGCTATCCGGACTGGACGGCCGTCGTCTGCGGCCGCGTGACGTCAGAGCATCGCGGTTTCGGCGATGAGCTGGAAAAGATGGTGGCCGACGCCGGCCTTTCCGACCGCATCCGCTTTCTGGGCGAGGTCGACGACATCAAGCCCTGGTATCGCCGCGCCACCCTCTATGTCGCCCCGTCCCGCAACGAGGGTTTCGGCCTGACACCACTGGAAGCCATGGCCTCCCGCACAACCGTCGTAGCCTCCGACGCCGGCGCCTATGCCGAGATGATCGTCCCGGGCGAGACCGGTGCCGTCGTGCCGGCCGGCGATGGCGAGGCCCTGATCAGAGCGATCGGCTTCTATCTGGCCGATCCAGAGGAAACGCTTCACCAGGGCGAGAATGCCGTGCGCCATGTGCGCAGCGAGTTCGCATTGGAAAAGGAAGCAACCGCGATCGGCGACGTCTATAAGCGGCTGCTCGTCGCCAACAAATAAAGCATGTCGCGCAGAAGTGTGCAGCGGTTTTTGCGTCCGGAATTGCGAGAAACGAAGAGATAGAGTGGCTCAGAGGGCTCGTGAAAACTGAACCGCTTTAGGCGGTCAACTAGCGACCAAGATCGATATGGTGGCGCTCGATGAAATCGATCATCGAACGATCCTCCACCATATCTTCCTCGATGCTTTTGACGACCGACAGGACCTTGTCTCGATATTTCGCCGCGCTGCTGTCGTAAGCCCATCCTCGCGCGAGCTTCTCCATCAGCTCCTGCCGGGATTTCGTATAATAGTGGTTGAGCTGCAGGAACCGGTTTGAATAGAATTCCGGAGATTTTCGCGCGCGGCGCGTGAAACGCTTGCCGGCATCATTGGCCGTCAGATCACCGTGGGAACGCGTCTGGAACTGATGCACGCTGACCTCGGTCACTTCGCATGGATCGACGATGCACTTGAAATTGCTGACATTTTCTTTTGTCGTCATCGGATCGGCGCCGCGCATCGTATAATTCAGTGTCAAAGGTCCGTCCGGCGGCGTCTCGTGGCCGCTGGTGGCAAACATATGCCATGGTAGCGAGACATTGGGAAAATCGCCGACCGCCTCCAGCGCCTGCTCGACGGTTGCCGCTTCCTTCGGCAGAAGGAATTCATCGACATCGATGAACGCCATCCAGCGGTAATGACCGCCGAAATTCAGGATGGCGTGCGCAAATGTGATGACCTGGCCGTTCAGCACGGCCGATGTTGCCGTATCGCGCATCCGCCCAGCCCAGGGGATGATCGTCAGCATGTGCTCATTCAGCAGACTGCGAAGAAGAGTGCAGGTCTCGTCGGTGGAGCCGTTGTCATAGATATAGAAGTGACGAATACCGACCGCCTGGTGAAAGCGCACCCATTCCTCGATATAGCGTGCCTCGTTCTTGACACAGGCAGCGATGGCGATGCCATGGCGCCCTGCCCTCGCCTCGGGCGGATCGATGGTCAGCTTCTTGGCGTCGGACGCTTTCGGTTTCAGCCAGCGCATGAACTTCATTCCAGCAACCTTATTTGCAATCCGCGCGTGGGCTCGTCGTCTTCGGCAAGCGTCACGCCGTCGATTTCATGGCGAACCTGTCGTCGTAACCGAAATCATATTTCAGGAGTGCCGAAATGGGAGAATAGTTGACGAAAGAGACGCCGCGCTCGGTGGCGATCTGCCGCGCGAGCACGAGATGCTCGATGATACGGCCCTCAGCCCGCGCAATGCCGGAAAAAGCCGTATCGCCGACAGTCTCATAAAAGCGCGGCTCGCCGGCATTGGAAATATCGATCCCCAGAAAGCCGACCTGATGCCGCGCGCAGTAAAGAGCAAATTGCAGGGCCGAGACCGCGACGGACCCGCCCAGAAAAACCCCACGATCCGGCGAAATAGAAAAGCCCGCCGAACCCTCGGCATCCAGCCGCACATATTGCAGCTTCTTGAGATCGTCGAGCGAACGGCGACGGGCGCCATAGGGTTTGCGGATATCGTCGATCAGGATGATGGTCTTGTCCGCCAGCCAGCTCTTGTCGATCTCGCAAAGAGCCCGCAGCACCGCGACGGAAAACAGACAGAGCGAGCCGGGGGCGACCTTCTTGCGCAGCATGTCGATGTGCCGCCAGACGAAGCGCTCGTCCTCGACCGCAATCGCCAACGGCTCGCCAATCGGCTCGCCCGACAACCCGATAGCGCCGTTCAGAAGAATGGCGCTTTTGGCTTCCAGGCTGCTCAGGTCGCAACCACGAATGGATGGGCCGGAGCCGACAATATGGATTGCATCGCCACAACGTTCGCGCAGCCGATCCATGCCGGCAAGGCTCGCGACTTTCGCCCCACGGTAATGCACCTCGCTGACGCTTTGGCTGCGGACGATGCTGAGCCCCGGAAACCAGTCCTGTACATGCGCCAGCGAACCGCCCAGGAAAAGGCGCACGCCGGACTTGATCAGCGACCGGTGCCAGGGGCGATCCGCCATCCGCCTAGAGCTCCACCAGACCGAGTTTCTTGACCTGCCGGATCGTCAGCATGGTGCGCACGGTATCGACATGTTCGTTCGCGGTTAGAATTTCGATGACGAAATCCTGGAAGCGGGTGAGATTTTCGGCAACGCAGTGGAGAAGAAAATCGCTATCGCCGGAAACCATCCACGCCTGCCGCACCAGCGGCCAGGCTGCCGTCGCATTGGCAAAGGCCTTGAGATTGGCCTCCGACTGATGCTTGAGGCCGACCATGCAGAAGGCGACCAGATCGAAGCCAAGCTTCGGGCTGTTGAGCATGGCATGATAGCCTTCGATGATACCGGCTTCTTCCAGCTTGCGCACCCGGCGCAGGCATGGCGGCGCGGAAATGCCGACACGGTCCGCCAACTCGACATTGGTCATCCGTCCGTCTCGCTGCAGTTCCCGCAGAATCTTGATATCGATGGCATCGAGTTCAGCGCGAAGCACTTTTATTGCCTTTCTTTAATTCCCCTTCGGCAGCTTCTATATAAGGCGGGAAAATACGCAAGAAAGTTTCTCTCGCGTAACTGATTCTTACAGAGAGCCGATTTGCTCTGTGTGTAATGCAAGGCTGCCCTTGAATAAATGCATAAGGCAATCATAAATGAAGCGGCGGACCGTGAAATCGCCTGCTTTGGACGTTTGAAGCCGCGGTTTCCCAATCGCTGAAATTGAAAGGACTGACTATGCCTGCCCGCCACACGAAGGTGCTCATCATCGGTTCCGGCCCCGCCGGCTATACCGCCGCGGTTTATGCCGCGCGCGCGATGCTGCAGCCGGTTCTGATTGCCGGTATGGAACAAGGCGGCCAGTTGATGATCACGACGGATGTCGAGAACTATCCGGGCTTTGCCGATCCGATCCAGGGCCCGTGGCTGATGGAGCAGATGCTGCAGCAGGCCCAGCATGTCGGCGCCGAGATCGTCAACGACCTCGTGACCGAAGTCGATACCAGCCAGCGTCCTTTCGTCGCCCGCACCGATAGCGGCCAGGTCTGGACGGCCGATACCCTCGTCATCGCGACCGGCGCCAAGGCGAAGTGGCTGGGAATCGAGAGCGAGCAGCATTTCCAGGGCTTCGGCGTTTCCGCCTGTGCTACCTGCGACGGCTTCTTCTATCGCAACAAGGATGTGATCGTGGTCGGCGGCGGCAATAGCGCCGTCGAGGAAGCGCTCTATCTCTCCAATATCGCCAAGTCGGTGACGGTCGTGCATCGCCGCGATTCCTTCCGTGCGGAAAAGATCCTGCAAGAGCGCCTTTTCGCCAAGGCAAACGTCAAGATTCTCTGGAATACCGAGGTTGCCGAGATCACCGGCACGCCGGCCAAGCCGCCGATGCCGCCGTCGGTTACAGGTGCACGCCTGCGCGATGTGCGCACGGGCGCCGTCACGGACATGCCGATCGACGGCGTTTTCGTCGCCATCGGCCATGCGCCGGCGACCGAACTCTTCAAGGGAAAATTGAAGCTCAAGGACAATGGCTATCTCTGGACCGCACCGGATTCGACGGCGACCAACGTCGAAGGCATCTATGCCGCCGGTGACGTGACCGACGATACGTTCCGGCAGGCGATCACGGCAGCAGGGATGGGCTGCATGGCCGCGCTTGAGGCGGAACGCTACTTGACCGGGCACATGCCCGTCGCCGTGGCTGCGGAGTGATGCAGCCGATGAGGGGAAACGGCATGCCATTGGATTGGGACAAGCTGCGTATCTTTCACGCGGCTGCCGAAGCGGGTTCGTTCACGCATGCGGCCGATAAGTTGCATTTGTCCCAGTCCGCGATCAGCCGGCAGGTCAGCGCGCTCGAGCAGGACGTCGGCATCAAGCTTTTCCACCGCCATGCGCGCGGCCTCATCCTGACCGAACAGGGCGAGTTGCTTTATCGCACGGCTCATGACGTTCTCTTGAAGCTCGAAACGGTCAAGATGCAATTGACCGAAACGACCGACAAGCCGAGCGGCAAGCTGCGCGTGACGACGACGGTCGGCCTCGGCCAGGGCTGGCTCACCGACAAGATCCAGGAATTCCTGCAGCTTTATCCCGACATGTCGATCCAGCTCATCCTCGATAACGAGGAGCTTGATGTGAACATGCGCCATGCGGATTGCGCCATCCGGCTGCGCCAGCCGCAGCAATCGGATTTGATCCAGCGCAAGCTCTTCACCGTCCACATGCACGTCTATGCGGCCCCCTCCTACATCAACCGCTACGGCGAGCCGCAATCGGTCGAGGCTCTGGACGAGCATCGCATCATCAGCTTCGGCGAGCCGGCGCCGAACTACCTGCTCGACGTCAACTGGCTGGAGATCGCCGGCCGGTCGTCCGACAACAAGCGCGTGCCGCATCTGCAGATCAACAGCCAGACGTCGATCAAACGCGCATGCCTGCTCGGCATCGGCATCGCCGTTCTGCCTGATTATATCGTCGGTCGCGATCCGGGCCTTATCCAGCTCGCAATCAATGCGGACGTACCATCCTTCGATACATATTTCTGCTACCCGGACGAGATGAAAAACGCGGCTAAGCTTAAGGTTTTTCGTGATTTTATCGTGTCCAAGGCTCGTAACTGGAATTTTTAGTGAAGGTAAGTCACTGATAACGAACTCTTTTTATGACTAATATATCAGCTGCGCGTATGATGCATAGCTGATATGCACAAAATAGAGTTGAAGCCTGCCCATTTAACTACCATATCGCACATAGCTGATGCACACGGTGGCTTTTCCTCCCAGTTCCACCGCATTGGCTGTTCCCCTCTGGAGGTTTTTGACCTTCATACCTATAGGGCCCTGGTTTACTCCGGAGGCCCTTTTTTTTGCCTTTTTGATGCCAGGCCCGCAAACGCATAACTGCCATGCACAAAAAAGCATTGCGCACTGCACAAATTAGCATCATAACGCACATAGCTGATGCACATGGTGGCTTTTCCTCCCAGTTCCACCGCATTGGCTGTTCCCCTCTGGAGGTTTTGACCTTCACACCTATAAGGGCCCTGGTTCATTCCGGTGGCCCTCTTTTTTTGCCCAATTTCTAAGCACGCGCGCGAGCAGCCCTGCCAAAAATAATATTCGGCGTCGCCCTTGATATATCGAAATCTGTCGATACATAAATCGGGATTATTCGATATTGCTTGGTGAACACCATGGACAAGAACGAGATATTGAAGGCCTTGGCCAATCCGGCCAGGCTCGAAATCCTCAACCACCTCAAGGATCCGGAAACCCATTTCCCGACCCAGGAACATCCGCTGGAGCTTGGTGTCTGCGCCAGCCAGTTCGAGCGCTGCGGTCTCTCGCAATCGACTGTCTCCGCTCACCTGGGCACGCTCCACCGCGCGGACCTGGTGACGACGCGGCGCCTCGGCCAGTGGATTTTCTACAAGCGCAACGAAGAAACCATCGCTGAATTCCTCGAAGCCATGCGGAAGGAACTCTGAACATGCCTCTTGCGCTCCTCGTTCTCGCGCTCAGCTCCTTTGCCATCGGCACGACTGAATTCGTCATCATGGGATTGCTGCCGGAGGTGGCCTCGGATCTTACGGTCACCATTCCGCAAGCCGGTTGGCTAGTCACCGGCTATGCGCTGGCCGTCGCCATCGGCGCGCCGATCATGGCTGTCTCGACAGCCCATTTGCGCCGGCGATCGGCGCTGATCATGCTGATGGGCTTCTTCATTCTCGGCAATCTTCTCTGCGCCGTCGCCCCGAATTATTGGGTCCTGATGATCGCCCGCATCGTCACCGCGCTTTGCCACGGTGCCTTCTTCGGCATCGGTTCGGTGGTTGCGGCCAGCCTGGTGCCGGAAGACCGTAAGGCCCGCGCCGTCGCCCTGATGTTCACCGGCCTGACGCTCGCCAATGTGCTTGGCGTTCCCCTCGGCACGGCTTTCGGCCAGGCTTTCGGCTGGCGCGCGCCATTCTGGATCGTCACGCTGCTCGGCGTCGCCTCGATTGCAGGACTTGTCGCCGTGCTGCCGAAGGACGAAGCTGCCCGTCAGGGCAGCCTTGGCCGCGAGATAGCCGCATTGCGTGGCCTCGGCCTCTGGCTGGCATTGCTGACGACCGTTTTCTTCTCGGCCGCCATGTTCGCCCTTTTCACCTATATCGCCCCGATGCTGCGCGATGTTACCGGTGTCTCGCCCGAGACCGTAACCTGGACGCTGCTCTCGATCGGCGTCGGCCTGACCATCGGCAATCTGATCGGCGGCAAGCTGGCTGACTGGCGCCTTGGTTCCACGCTTGCCGGTGTCTTCCTGGCGATCGCGGCGACATCGGCGATCTTCAGCGTCACCATCCACTCCCTGGTCGGCGCCGAGATCACGCTCTTCCTATGGGCTGCGGCGGCTTTCGCCGCCGTGCCGGCATTGCAGATCAATGTCGTCAACTTCGGCAAGGACGCCCCGAACCTCGTATCGACCATTAACATCGGCGCCTTCAACACCGGCAACGCGCTCGGCGCCTGGGTCGGCGGAATGCTCATAGACGAAGGTTTTTCACTCTCGCAGGTGCCGCTGGCCGGCTCGGGCATGGCAATCCTGGGCTTCCTCACCGTCTTGCTGACATTTGCCGCCATACGTCCCCGTGACGAGGCGCTCGCCTCATCCTGATCCCTCTCCTCCTCCCACCTCAACTGAAAGGACGACCCATGACCAAATTGTTCGAACCGACGAAGCTTGGCGATATCTCCATCGCCAACCGCATCGTCATGGCACCCCTGACGCGCAATCGCTCGCCGAATGCCGTGCCGAACGAGCTGAACATCAAATATTATGCCCAGCGTGCCAGCGCCGGCCTGATCATCACGGAGGCAACGGCGATTACCCATCAAGGTCAGGGCTACGCCGATGTTCCCGGCCTCTACAGCCAGGAAGCGCTCGACGGCTGGAAGAAGGTGACCGATGCCGTGCACGCCAATGGCGGCAAGATCGTCGTTCAGATGTGGCATGTCGGCCGCATCTCCCATACGACCTTGCAGCCGAATGGCGGCAAGCCGGTCTCCTCCACCTCCAGGCGCGCTGAAAATTCGAAGACCTATCTGGTTAACGGCGACGGCACCGGCGGCTTTGCAGACGTTTCCGAGCCGCGTGCGCTCGAAACCTCGGAAATCCCGGGCATCATCGAAGACTATCGCAAGGCCGCCCGCGCCGCGATCGATGCCGGTTTCGACGGCGTCGAGATCCACGGCGCGAACGGCTATCTGATCGACCAGTTCCTGCGCGGCGACGTCAACGACCGCACCGACCAGTATGGCGGCTCGATCGAGAACCGTGCCCGCTTCCTGTTCGAAGTGGTCGATGCCGTCACCAAGGAAGTCGGTGCGGGCCGCACGGCAATCCGCATTTCGCCGGTCACGCCATCGGGCGATGCCAGCGACCCGGCCCCGCAGCAACTCTTCACTTATGTCATTGAAGGTCTGGCGAAACACGGCCTCGCCTATGTCCACGTCGTCGAAGGCCAGACCGGCGGCAAGCGCGACTTCCTGCCCTTCGATTACGATGCCCTGCATGCCACCTATAAGGCCGCAGGAGGCAAGGCCGCCTGGATGGTCAACAATGCCTATACCCGCGAGATGGCGGTCGAAGCCGTCGACAGCGGCAAGGCCGATGTCGTTGCCTTCGGCAAGCCGTTCATCTCCAACCCGGATCTCGTTCGGCGCCTGAAGGAAGATGCGCCGCTCGCGCCGCTGGATCAGGCAACGCTCTACGGCGGTGGCTCCAAGGGCTACGCCGACTATCCCTCGCTTGAAGAAGCCGCTTGACCTGGCCTCTGAACGGTCTTGATATCGATAGAAAACCCTCGCAACGCATGTTGCGAGGGTTTTTCATTATCTGAGCTTTGAAATGGCCGGACCAAGCAGGCTTTGCACCTGAGGATGGCACTCATGCGGCCTGCAGGCAACCAATGGACGCCAGGCTGGCCCGGACGGCCTCATCGATCGGCGTATGCGGCTCTTCGCCGAGCACGGCCAGCAGCTTGTCGTTGCGCATCTGCAGCGGTACGTCCCAGAGATAGCTCATTTCGCGTAGCTCCCGCATGAATGGGACGAAGGGAGCCGCCAACGGCACGATCCACCAGGGAAATGCCTTTACCTTCACCTTGTGGCCGAGCACGCGCTGCACGGCATCCACGATCTGCATACCATCGCCATCCCAATGGCCGCGCATATGATAGACGGCGAAGACCGGCAGCTCGTCGCCCTTCTCGATCAGCCGGATCATGGTCTCGGCGACATCGGGCAGATAGGCCCATTGATGGCCGAGGCCGCGCTCGCCCGGATAGGTCATCGAGCTGATCGGCTTGCCCGGCGTCACCATGGCCTGCGAGAACCAGCTATTGGCACGGGATCCACCGAAAAAATCGCCGGCGCGAACGATGATGACCGGAGTGCCATCCTGCTCCGCGGCCGCTCTCAAACGCCGCTCCATCTCAACGCGAATGGCGCCTTTGCGGGTCTTCGGCCGCTGCGCGCTGTCCTCGCTGACATCAGGGAAGACATCGGGGCCGAAATTGTAGACGGTCCCTGGCAACACGATCCGCGCACCAACTGCCTTGGCGGCGGCAATGGTGTTGTCCAGCATCGGCAGGACGACCTTGCCCCAGTTGCGGTAGCCGGGAGGATTGACTGCATGCAGGATGACATCCGCACCTTGCGCTGCCTTCAGGACATCATCCGCCTGCATCGCGTCGCCCTGAACCCAGTCGAAGTCCGGCTGGCAGCGGGTTGCCTCGGCTGCATTGCGGTTCAGCGCCCGGATGCGCCAGCCACGTGCGGCGAGCCCCTCAGCGACGGCGCCGCCAATGCCGCCGGTGGCGCCAAGTATCAAGGCCGTTTTGCCATGCTCCATCTGATTGCTCATGATCATCTCCATCGGTTTCGATGGACTGACTATGCCGAACCCTCGCGATAAACGAAATTGCCAAAAAATCTGCAGATGATATACATAAATGTATGCCGCTCTTATCTGAACCAAGCTGGGATTTCTATCGTACCTTCCTTGCCGTGCAGCAGCACGGCTCGCTCTCGGCCGCTGCTCGCGATCTCGGCCTGACACAGCCGACGGTCGGCCGTCATATCGACGCATTGGAAAAGGCGGTCGGCGCTGAACTGTTCACGCGTTCGCAGCAGGGCCTGTTGCCAACCGATACCGCCCTCGCCCTGAAACCCTATGCCGAGACGCTGGCAAGCACGGCCGCCGCCCTACTGCGGGCCGCCTCCGGTTCGAAAGACAAGGTCAGCGGCACGGTGCGCATCAGCGCCAGCGAGGTCATCGGAACGGAAGTGTTGCCACCGATCCTTGCCGCACTGCAGGCAAGATATCCCGAATTGATTATCGAGCTGTCCGCTTCCGACGCGGTGGAAGACTTGCTGCAGCGCGAGGCGGATATTGCCGTGCGCATGGTGGCGCCGGCGCAGGAAGCTCTGCTCGCCCGGCATATCGGCATCATTACCCTCGGTCTCTTCGCCCATCGCAGCTATGTCGAGCGACACGGCAAACCCACAACCCTTAAGGAGTTACACCGGCACAAGCTGATCGGCTTCGATCGTCAAACCGCTTACATACGAATGATGCAAAAGCGCTATCCGATGCTCGACGGCGTCTCTTTCAGCTTTCGATCCGACAACAGCATCGCACTGCATAACGCTTTGCGCGCCGGTATCGGCATCAGCTTTTACCAGATTCCCTTGGCAAGGCGCGACGCAAGCCTTGTGCGCCTGTTGCCCGAGATCGAATTGTCGCTCGACACCTGGATCGTCATGCACGAAAACCTGAAGACGTCGCCGCGCTGCCGCGTGACATTTGACGCGCTGGTTGCGGGTTTGCTGGATTATATCAAGGGTAACAACGCGGAGGAGCCGTATTGACCATGGGAACAGCGGTGGAACTGGTGCCCTACGATCCAAACTGGCCGGATGATTTCGGCCGCATCCGCGACGGGCTTCAGCGATTGCTGGCGCCCTATGTCTTGACGATCGCGCATATCGGCAGCACGTCCATTCCCGGCCTCGCGGCAAAACCGCTTATCGATATCGACATCATCCTGCGCGGCCTCGCCGACATCCCTGCCGCGGCACGCATTCTGCTGGACCAGGGCTACGAACCACGCGGTAACCGCTATGACGATGAAGTCTGGGCATTCATGCGGCGCGATGGCAGGCCGCCGGAGCGCCTCTATCTTTGCACGCCGGGCAACCGGACACATGAACGCAGGATGATCTTTCAGGATTATCTTCGGGCGCACCCGGCGGACGCGGCCGCCTATGCGAAACTGAAGCGAGAACTCGCCGAAACCCACCGGCACGATGGTGATCGCTATACCGCCGAGAAGCGTCACTTCGTCGACGCGATCATCGAAAAAGCGGTCGGCACTGACCTGCTCTAGGCACCAGGCGCCGTATCGACCGGCGGGAAATGCTTTTGGCCATCGATGACCTCCGTTTCCGGACGGTCGCCGCCATCGGCATATTCCTCATGCCATTTGCCGCTTTCATCCTGCCAACTGATTTCAGCCGAGTCGCCTCCGACCTGCTGTTCAGCCGCAACGATCCGCGCGGCCTCCACAGCCTCGGAATGCGTCGGAAACGCCTCCGAATAAACATCACGGAAACGATAGGCCCATCCACCGTCGTGCGGCACGATTTCGTAAACGACCTTGACCATTCACTCCCTCCTTCTCATCTGCCAAGACCTTCGAATCCGGACATCGCCGGCAGGATCGCGTGCATCTGAGACGGGTTTCGAGGATGCCGCGGCATTTTGGTGGGCAGACCTATCCGGGCAGTATTCCATTAAACTGCGCTAACTGCAAATTTCGGCCCCTTCCTGAGCGCTTGATGTGCGAAATCATTGCTTTAGAGTGCAACCGTGAATCGGCGCAAAGGTTGGGCAAAGTGATCGCAGCAAAGTGGTTTAAGCAGGAAAAAGCGCTGTTGGTCGCATTGGCAATTGCCGTCATTGCCTATGTTGGCGAGCATTCCGTGCTCGAAATGGGGCAAGCTGCATCGATGATCGCGGCTGTGGCATTGATCGCAACGATTGTGCTGGCATCCATGCGCGTCGCCCATCATGCCGAAACCCTTGCCGTCAAGGTCGGCGATCCCTACGGCACGATGATCCTGACGCTGGCGGCCGTTGCCGTCGAAGTCATCATCCTCGCCATCATGATGAGCGGGGAAAGCTCGCCGACGCTGGTGCGCGACACGATCTACTCCGCCGTCATGCTCGATATCAACGGCATCCTCGGCCTCGCCGCCCTTCTCGGCGGCCTCAAACACGGCGAGCAGCCCTATAACGATGATTCCAGCAAGACCTATGGCGTGATGATCCTGACGGCCATGGGAATTTCGATGATCGTGCCGGAGTTCATCCCCGATGCGAAGTGGCATTATTATTCGGCCTTCACCATCGTTGCGATGATCGCGCTCTATGCGCTGTTCCTGCGCATGCAGGTCGGCAAGCACAGCTATTTCTTCAGCTACAGCTATCCGCGCACGGAGAAGAAACTCGCGGCGACAGAAGAGCATCAAGAGGACGAGTCCACCACCACATCGATCGTTACCATCCTCATCGGCGTCGTGCTGATCGGCGCGCTCGCGGAGTTCATGGCGGTCTTCATGGATACTGGCCTCAAGGGCACGGGAGCACCGCCTGCCATCGCGGCCATCGTCGTCGCCGCGATCTCGGCGGCCCCGGAAATTTTGACGGCATTGCGGGCGGCCCTGCGCAACCGCATGCAGGCGACGGTCAATATCGCCATGGGCGCCTCGCTATCGACGGTCATCTTGACGGTGCCCGTCATGGAGGCGATTGCGCTCTATACCGGCCAGCCCTTCATCATGGCCATGTCGCCGGTGCAGACTGTCATGGTGATGATCACGCTGATCGCCGCCGCCATCAATCTCAACGACGGCGAAACCAACGCCATCGAGGGCATGACCCATTTCATTCTCTTCGCCACCTTCATCATGCTGACCGCGCTCGGGCTTTGAGCCCGATTTCAATGGCTTGCGCCGATCGGCGGACTCAAATTGCGAAGCGCTTGAATCAATTGATGAACCCGAGGCCATCGAGCTGAACGCAAAAAGCCCGCCGTCTGGCGGGCTTTCCATTTGAGCGATTATTGACTGCTTACCTGCAGGCCGCGCAGAAGCGCTGGATGCGGCGGCAAGCTTCTTCGAGCAGCTCTTCCGAGGTCGCATAGGAGATGCGGAAATTCGGGCCGAGGCCGAAAGCCGAACCGTGCACGACAGCCACACCTTCCGATTCCAGCAGCTCGGACACGAAGTCCTCATCCGTCTCGATGACCTTGCCGGTCGGAGCCGTCTTGCCGATCAGGCCGGCGCAGGACGGATAAACGTAGAAGGCACCTTCCGGAACCGGGCAGGAAATGCCCTTCGCCTGGTTCAGCATCGATACGACGAGATCGCGGCGACCTTCGAAGATCTTCTTGTTGCGGGGAATGAAGTCCTGCGTACCATTCAGCGCTTCGACGGCTGCCCACTGGGCGATTGAGGTCGCACCCGAGGTCTGCTGACCCTGGATCATGTCCATCGCCTTGATGAGCTGCAGCGGGCCGGCGGCATAGCCGATACGCCAGCCGGTCATGGCATAGGCCTTCGAGACGCCGTTCATCGTCAGCGTGCGGTCATAGAGGCTCGGCTCGACTTCGACCGGCGTGGCGAATTTGAAATCGCCATAGGTCAGGTGCTCATACATGTCGTCGGTCAGGACCCAGACATGCGGATGCTTGACCAGCACGTCCGTCAGCGCCTTCAGTTCGGCATGGGTATAGGCAGCGCCCGATGGGTTGGACGGCGAATTGAACATGAACCACTTGGTCTTCGGCGTGATCGCCTTTTCAAGATCGGCAGGCTGCAGCTTGAAGCTGTTGGCCTGCGTCGTCGCCACGAAAACCGGCGTACCGCCACAAAGCGCCACCATTTCCGGGTATGAAACCCAATAGGGCGTCGGGATGATGACTTCGTCGCCCGGGTTCAGCGTCGCCATGAAGGCATTGAACAGGATCTGCTTGCCGCCCGTGCCGACGATCGTCTGCTCCCAGGTATAGTCGAGATTGTTCTCGCGCTTGAACTTGGCGGCGATCGCCTTGCGCAGCTCGGGAATACCGGAGACCGGCGTGTACTTCGTCTCGCCGCGATTGATCGCGTCGATGGCGGCCTTCTTGATATTATCGGGCGTATCGAAATCCGGCTCGCCCGCGCCGAGGCCGATCACGTCACGTCCTTTTGCTTTCAGCTCGCGCGCTTTCTGGGAAACGGCGATGGTGGCAGAAGGCTTTACACGGGAAAGAGCGTCGGCAAGAAAGGCCATGATGATCGGTCCTATTCGGTTGAAAATGGCAGAAAGCCTGCGGACCAGTTTTCTGCGCTAAGCTCTATGTCGAATATGGGCCGACGTTTCAAGCACAAAGGCGTCACAGTGGCTTTATTTCATGGCTTTCCGCGCCGGGCATGTGAGACCTTCTTACCCGGCTGAGAGCCTGAGATACGAGACCACGCGCCTCCTCTGCCCGAACCGCATCGCCCACAAGCGGATACCGGTGATCCGTCCGAACTTGAATCAATACGTGAAGCACTTGAATCAGATTCGGAAGGGCGGGGAAATTTCCGATACGGAACAAATACTTCCCCGATATCAGCCTCTCGCAAGGAGGATCGGAGGCCCCGCGACCGGAAATAGCCCCTCGCCGGCCGGCCGGATCGAGAAAGCTGAAGGGCCTGTCATCCCGAGAGCAAGAACACAAAGACGTTATCGGTTCAGCGGCCGCCTTGAATGCCGGCTGAACGGCCCCACCTTGCGAAAACGAGGATATCGGGGAGTTGGGACGGATGCGCCCTGACAGAACGAGATTTGACAGAGCGGGAGTTTCGATCGCTTTGATGGCCTGCGCCCTGCTCTCGGCAACATCAGCGCTTGCCGAACCGGCACAAACCATCAAGACGCAAGAGATAACCGTCAAGGTCGAAACGATAGCGGCAGGGCTCGAACATCCCTGGGCGGTCGAAGTGCTGCCCGATGGCGCTTATCTCATTACCGAACGCCCGGGCCGTATTCGGCTTGTCCGCGATGGCAAGATCTCCGCTCCGATCTCGGGCGTCCCCGAAGTCTATGCTCACGGTCAGGGCGGCCTCCTTGACGTGGCGCTCGATCCGAAATTCTCCAGCAACCGCACCCTCTATTTCACCGCCGCGGTGGCGGGCGACGGCGGAAGCGGCACCGCCGTCTTTCGTGCCCGATTGTCGCAGGACGAAAAACAGCTGACCGACGTGAAGCGTATCTTCCTGATGAACAAGCTGTCGCGCGGAGATCTCCAATACGGCTCGCGCATCGCGATCGCTCGCGACAGAAGTCTTTTCGTCAGCCTCGGCGACCGCGGCCAGCAGGATCGCGCCCAGGATTTTCACGACGATGCAGGCTCCATCATCCATATCGAGGCCGATGGAAGCATCCCAGCCGATAATCCGTTCAAGGACGGCAAGCGTGCGCTGCCGGAAATCTGGTCGAAAGGTCATCGCAATCCGCAAGGCATCACCTTCGACAGCGAGACGAACAAGCTCTATACGGCGGAACACGGCGCCAAAGGCGGCGATGAGATCAACACGCCCGAAGCCGGCAAGAACTACGGCTGGCCCGTCATCTCCTATGGAGTCAATTATTCAGGCACGAAAATCGGCGTCGGCACCGCAAAGGCCGGCATGGAGCAACCCCGTTTCTATTGGGACCCTTCGATCGCGCCCGGCGCCATCTCCGTCTATCGCGGCAAGATGTTTCCCGAATGGAACGGCGATATCCTCGTCACGGCCCTGAAATTCGAGCTGCTGTCGCGGCTGAGCCTGGACGGCAAGAGCAAGATCACCGAGCGGGAACGCATGTTCGACGATAAGTTCGGCCGCTTGCGCGATATCACGGTCGCACCCGATGGCGCGCTGCTGATCACGACCGATGAAGAGGATGGCGCGCTCCTGAGGGTTTCGCGGGCTAAAAGCTAGTACCAAGCGCTCCGCTTCTGATGCCCTTCGCCCTTGCCCGGCGCAAAAGCAGCTGCTAACGGTCGCCTCGCTCTTTCCTCCCCTTCCGCAGGATGCAGATGTCTCGCATACAGGCGAATTTGTTGTTGTTGGTTGCCGCCGCGATCTGGGGCGGCGGTTTCGTTGCGCAATCGACAGCCATGAAGGCGATCGGACCCTTCTGGTTCATCGGCCTGCGATTTGCCGTGGCCACCCTGGTCGTCCTGCCTTTCGTCTGGATGGAGAACAAGAAGGCCGCAAAGCCGCTGACGCGCAGCAACTGGCTCGTCTTTCTGCTGATCGGCATCGCCCTCTTCGGGGGCGCCGCGACCCAACAGATCGGGCTTTTGACGACGACGGTGACGAATTCGAGCTTCATAACCGGCCTATACGTGGTCTTCGTGCCGGTGATTGCCGTTATCTTCCTGCGTCGCTCGCCGCATTGGATCATCTGGCCGGCAGCGCTGATGGCGCTTTGCGGCATCTATCTTCTGTCGGGCGGCTCACTCTCACGCCTAACATCAGGCGATTTCCTAACGGTCATCTGCGCGCTCTTCTGGGCGGCGCAAATTACCCTTGCCGGCTCGGCCGTCAATGAAACCAGCCGGCCGCTTGGTATTTCCGCAACTCAATTTGCCGTCACCGCCGTTCTCGCCCTGGCCGTTGCAGTCGCCATCGAGCCGATCAGCATCGCCGCTATCCGCGCAGCGCTTGGCGAAATCCTGTATGTGGGCATCTTTTCGTCCGGTCTGGCTTTCGCGCTGCAGATCATCGGCCAGCGTTACACAACCGCCCCCCAGGCTGCGATCTTCCTGTCTTCGGAAGCATTGTTCGGGGCTTCGCTCGGTGCTTTGCTGCTGGGCGAAACCATGGGTCCGCTCGGCTATGTCGGTTGTGCCCTGATGTTTACCGCGATGCTTGCGGTCGAACTCGTACCGGAGTTGACCCGCCGTCGCCACGCCGCAGCGTAAAAAAAGCCCTGAAATGGGCGCTTTTGGCGGCGCTCGACAAGCTTTGCCGAAAATTTTCCGAACAATCGAAAATAGACGTTCACACCGGCTGATTTGGGAAAATTTCACCAAAACTATATCGCGAGCGATGGAAAAACCTTAGAAACTTGTTTCAAAGTGAGAAAATTCGCGAATCGCAATAACACAGTCGCATTACGCTATTGTGCCTCCTCGGACACGTTAGAAAACTTTTGCTTGCCAATTTCCCATAAACACAGCACTCTCAACGGTGTTCGGGCATTTTTAGAGCATGGGAAGTCCTAATAGAATTGCGCGCCGGAAACGCTAATATTCCGGTCTGCCTGATCGAGAAGCGGGGTGGCAAACATCGCATCGAGATCATGCCGAGTTACGGGGACCTTTTCCTTCAAAATTCGAGAACTGCCTGCAAGCGCCCGCGAGGGTAAGGACGTAATGCTGCCCGTGTGGATGGTGGGCAGGGAGAAAAGGACCTGAGGCATGGCCGAGACTGGCACTGTAAAGTTTTTCAATACCGATAAGGGCTTCGGTTTCATCAAACCGGACAAGGGTGGCGCGGACATCTTTGTACATATTTCTGCAGTTCAGGCTTCTGGTCTGGCGGGATTGTCGGAAAACCAGAAGGTAAGCTTCGACACGGAACCGGATCGTCGCGGCAAGGGACCGAAGGCTGTTAATCTGCAGATTGACGGCTGAGACGCCTTGACGACTATCAATTCGAGTTGAGGCCCGGCAGCGATGCCGGGTTTTGTCATTCAGTCTGCATTCAGTTTGCCGCGTATAGTTTGCCTCCCATGAAAGAGCGGGAATACCAGTTATCCCGCTTCCTTTAGAGGATAGGCCAATGACCATACTCAGCAAAACGCTCGTCATGTCCGCCGTAGCCGCGGCACTGACGGTAACTTCCATGAGCGCCGCGTCCGCTGATGAATACTGGCGCCATCACAACCGCGATGGATGGGCGATCGGCGCCGCCGGGCTGGCTACCGGCCTGATCGTCGGTTCCGCCATCGCCAGCCAGCCGCGCTATGTCGAGCCGGCGCCGACCTATGTCGACCCAGATTACGACGCGCCTCCCCCGTCCTACTATGATCGTCCGCCGCCGCGCCGCGTTTATGTCGAGCGGGATGTGAGCTACTATGCGCAGCCGGCATCTGGTCTGCGCCCGTGGTCTTCCACCTGGATGCGCTATTGCTACGACCGTTACAGAAGCTTTGACGGCCGCTCCGGCACCTATGTCGGCTATGACGGCATGCGCCACTTCTGCACCGCCGACTGATTGGAGCAATTCCAGGAAAAGTGCGCAGCGGTTTTCCGTCCGGAATTGAGAGAAAACAAAGAGATAGAGCGGTTAAAGCTGAGCCGCTCTACGGAGCGGCTACAACATCATATGACGAGGAACCAAAACGCCGCTTCCAAGCGGCGTTTTTTTACAATCCGCGCAGGAAAGGATTGGTGCGGCGCTCATCGCCGATCCGGCTGCCTGGCCCGTGACCGCAGATGAAGCCGACCTCATCGCCAAGCGGAAATACCTTGTCGCGGATCGATTCCAGCAGTTGCTGGTGATTGCCGCCAGGCAAATCCGTCCGCCCGATCGAGCCATTGAACAGCACGTCGCCGAGATGGGCAAAGCCCTGCTTGCGGTTGAAATAGATGACATGGCCGGGTGCATGGCCAGGGCAGTGGAAAACCTCGAATTCATGCTCGCCGAAAGAGAGCTTGTCGCCCTCTTTCAGGAAACGGTCCGGCACGACATTGCGCACGCCGCCGATGTTGAACATCTTGCCCTTGGCTTCGATATCCTCCAGCAGGAAGCGATCGTCCTCATGCGGGCCGATCACCTCGATCCCAAGCGCTTCGCGCAGTTCGTCGGCGCCGCCGGCGTGATCGATATGGCCGTGCGTCAGCCAGATCGCCTTCAACGCGATGCCGTTCTCGCGCACGGTCTGCAGAATGACGCCGACATCGCCGCCCGGATCGACCACGACACCCTCCTTCGTCTCCGGATCGAACAGGATGGTGCAATTCTGTTCAAAAGGGGTCACCGGAATGATGCCGGCCTGGAGCATGCCCATGGAGTGCCTCGTCTGTCTGATCGTCCTGTTGCGGGATATAGCCGCAAACCTCGGGCAAAACAGCCCCCGCCGGCTTCAAAGCGGCGCGAAAGCCAGCCGGCACCTCGATAATTCGCGAATAAATATAATGAATTCCGTGGCTTAAACGCACTCTCTCATTCAACGACAGCATGATCGAAGCAGGCCGGCCGGAACACTGAAGCACCCGAAACGTTGAGGATAGGTCTTTGGAGGCCAGAAGGAGAGAACCAATGTCCTTGAAGAGAAATTTGCTGCTGGCCGGTGTCATCCTTGTCGGCAGCGCGGGCCTGGCCCAGGCTGAAATGTCCGCAACCACGGCCACCGACATCGAAGTTCGCTCCGGCCCAGGCGCCGAATTCCCGACCGTCGGCGTCGCAACGCGCGGATCCGAGGCGACGCTGGATGGCTGCATCGAAGGCAGCCGCTGGTGCCGTGTCGATGTCAACGGCATGCGAGGCTGGGTCTACGCCCAGTATCTCAGCGTCGAACAGAACGGCGCGTCGGTGGTCGTCCAGGACCATCGCGATGATCTCGGCATTCCCACCATCACCTACGAGCAGAGCGATCACGTCAAGACCGGCAGTGTCCGGACCGCGCAGCCTGGTCCGACCGACCAGTTGCTCGGCCCCGTCGATCAGGGCGGCGGCAATGTGGTCGCGATCACGCCGCCTGAGGAAGTCCGAACCTACATCGACGGCAATCCGATCGATACGGTCCAGTTGAATGGCGACCTGGTCGTCGGCGCCACCGTTCCGCAGAGCGTGGAGGTGCACCGCATTCCGGATTATCAGTATAGCTACGTCGAACTGAACAACCAGCCGGTCTTGGTCGATCCGGGTACGCGCCGCATCGTCTACGTCTACCGCTAATTTGTCTGCGGAGCCGAACAAGATGGCGAAATTGGCATGCGGCCGATCGGCCGCAAGCCCACAACGCGGATTTCCCCTGAAATTATTGCGGAATTCTCCCGTTTGGGTTGCCCTTCTATTTGCAGCGATCCTTGCTTGATGTAATCCTAATATCCACTGAGGATATCGCCGCTCCCCGCAGCAATCCGGGATGCGACGAGAGGGGATCCGGAAGTGTCTTCCGGAGCAATGGGAGAAGGGTAGTCATGGAAAGTTTAGGGCCTATCATCACGCAATTGATAGCCGGTGCGATCGGTGGCAACGCCGCGAGCGCCGTTTTGAAGCAGGAAGGGATAAACCTTGTCGCAAGAACGATCGCCGGCGCCATTGGTGGCCTTGGCGGCGGTCTGATCCTTAATCTGATCGGCAGCGAAGCCCTTACCGGCCTCGTCGCGCAAGGCATTTCCTCACTGGTCGCCGGCGGCGTGCTTTCCGCCATTGTTGGCGCGGTTCTCGGCCGCAAGTCGTAAATTCATCAAATCGCACAGGCCGGCGGAGTGACCCGCCCGGCTTGTGCGGATCCAAGCGCAGGGTCGCCCGGCACCGGCCACCGCCCATCCGCATCTAGGGATGGACGACGCGGGACAGATCGGCGCAGCTGGCGCTTGCCGGATCCGGATCGAATGCCGCGTCATTCGATTACATCTTTTATGCGGCCTCTCTTCCTGCCATGGCCTGCCAAGATTGCCTTCGCTGTCACACCAGGGGTTGATTATCGTTTCCGCCGCGCTCTATCCACGAGATGCGGAAGGGGAAAATACGAGATATATTGGAGTTTTACGGGGTCGCGCGTAATTTTCGGATGCGGCAACGCCGTTTGAGCCGTGCAGCAATTGTATGAAAACAGTCGATGGCGTAAAAATGTGTCAACGAAGCTGACATATTTTTACGTAAGTTTCCCGGATGGTCCAAAATTGGAAAGGAACTGCCAGGGTGCCACGACAGATGAGCCAGAACGCGGCAAAGACGGAGTTGCTGGAAACACCGCTGCAGAATGCGGGAAGCATCGATTTCGAAGTGATCGAGCTGCTTTTCTTCGCCTACCGCGATTTCGTTTCGGATCCAGACCAGATTCTCGTCAAGAGCGGCTTCGGGCGCGCTCATCATCGCGTCGTTCATTTCGTTAACCGCGAACCCGGCATGACCGTTGCAGACCTTCTGGAAACATTGCAGATCACCAAACAGAGTTTGGCGCGGGTTCTCAAACAATTGATCGATTCGGGTTATATTCGGCAGGTCGCCGGTCCGGAGGATCGGCGGCAGCGCAAGCTTTACCCCACGCGGGCCGGCCGCGATCTGGCTCTGGCACTGGCCGAGCCGCAATCGCGCCGCATTGAACGGGCATTCGAAGGCGCATCGGAAGCGACGCGCGAAAGTGTAAAACATTTCCTGCGGGGAATGCAGACCGAGAAGTGATGGCAATTCAGACCGAGGGGGCCGGTGCGGAATGCGTCATCTCAATCTATGGGTAGGACAGGATCGAGACGGATCGAATGACGACAAAAACAGCAATCTCGGATGATGCCGCACATCTTCTGGTCGTGGACGACGATACGCGTATCCGCGCCCTCCTCAACCGCTACCTGATGGAGAAGGGATTCCGGGTAACGGCTGCCGCCGACGGTGCCGAGGCCCGCCGCAAACTGGAAGGGCTCGATTTCGATCTCATCATCATGGATGTGATGATGCCCGGCGAATCCGGGATCACGCTGACATCGAGCCTGCGTGCCATCAAGAACATTCCGATCATCATGCTGACGGCGCTTGCCGAAGCCGACTCCCGCATAGCGGGCCTCGAAGCCGGCGCGGACGACTATCTGCCGAAGCCCTTCGATCCGCGCGAACTGGTGCTGCGCATCAACAACATACTTCGGCGCAATACCCCCGCCGACTCCCCGAAGATCGAGCTCGTCATGTTCGGGCCCTATACGTTTTCGCTGACCCGCAAGGAACTCAAGAAGGCGGCGGAGCTCATCCGTCTGACCGACCGCGAACAGGAAATCATGCTGCTCTTCGCGAAGCGCGCCGGCGAGACGATCCCGCGTCACGAGTTGATCGGCGGCGATGCCGAAGTGGGCGAACGGACCATCGACGTGCAGATCAACAGGCTGCGTCGCAAGATTGAAGACGACCCGGCCAACCCTATCTGGCTGCAGACGGTGCGTGGCATAGGCTACCGCCTTAGCATAGACTGAGATCGGCCCGCGGGATCAGGTGATGGTGACTTTCGATTCGATCAGGCGCGACCAGGACCACACCCCCTCTAACGGGCTCCGGTGGCTGACACGCTGGCTGCGCCGGTATGTTCTGCCGACCGGCCTTTATGCCCGCTCGCTGCTGATCTTCATCCTGCCGATGATCATCCTGCAGGCTGTCGTGACCGTCGTCTTCATGGAACGTCACTGGCAGATGGTGACGCAACGGCTGTCGATGGCGACCACGCGCGACATCGCCGCCATCATCACCATAATCCAGACCTATCCGCAGGATGCCGATTATTCGGCCGTTACCCAGATGGCGCGTCAGAAGCTCGACCTTGCCATTTCGATCGAGCCCGGCGGCGAGCTGCCGCGGCCCGGCGAGAAGCCCTTCTTTTCGATCCTCGACGGCATTCTGAGCGATGAGATCCGCGATCAGATCAACCTGCCCTTCTGGATCGACACCGTCGGCAATTCCAGCCTGGTCGAGATCCGCATCAAACTGCCCGACAAGGTGCTGCGCGTCTTCGCCAAGCGCAGCCAGACCTATGCCTCCAATACTCATATCTTCATTCTCTGGATGGTCGGCACCTCGCTGGTGCTGATCGGCATCGCCGTGCTTTTCCTGCGTGGCCAGATCCGCCCGATCCTAGCGCTGGCTCAGGCCGCGGAAAGCTTCGGCAAGGGACAGCGGCTGGAAAACTATTCCCCCCGCGGCGCCGACGAGATACGCCGCGCCGGGCTTGCCTTCATCCTGATGCGCGAGCGCATCGAACGGCAAATCGAGCAGCGCACGGCGATGCTCTCCGGCGTCAGCCACGACCTGCGCACCGTTCTCACCCGTTTCAAGCTGCAACTCGCTCTTGTCGGCGACAATCCCGATCTTGTCGGCCTCGGCGAGGATGTCGAGGACATGCAGAGCATGCTCGAGGGTTACATGGCCTTCGCACGTGGAGAAGCCGAGGAAGATGTCGGCCAGTTCAAGCTCAGCGACATCCTTGAAAAGATCCGGCAGGACTTCGCGCTGCATGGTAAATCCATGAGCTTCTCGATCGATGGCGACGATGAGATCTCTGTCCGGCCCAATGCCTTTACGCGGCTGGTGGCCAATCTCGCCACAAACGCCCGCCGCTATGCCGACAGCCTCCGCGTCGAGGCCCGGCACAGCGCCAAATGGCTGACGATCGTCTTCGATGACGACGGACCCGGCATCCCTGTCGAGGCGCGAGACGATGTCTTCAAGCCGTTCTTCCGGCTGGAT
The DNA here is from genome assembly GCF_003627795.1 of Rhizobium sp. CCGE531. Classification (NCBI taxonomy): domain Bacteria; kingdom Pseudomonadati; phylum Pseudomonadota; class Alphaproteobacteria; order Hyphomicrobiales; family Rhizobiaceae; genus Rhizobium; species Rhizobium sp. CCGE531. The sequence continues at coordinate 2,682,719 of NZ_CP032684.1, forward strand.
ACCGCGCGCAACCTCGACAAATCAGGCACAGGCCTCGGCCTTGCCATCGCTCGGGACATAGCCCGCAGCCATGGTGGCAACGTCACGCTCGGCGATAGCCCGCTCGGCGGCCTGCGTGCCACGATCCGTATTCCTGCGTGAGGGAGACATCCCATGTCGATCGATATTGATGGCATGCACTGGCTGAACGCGCCGCCGGCATGGGAAATGAACCAGGGCCGATTGTTCGTCCGCTCCGGCAACAAGACCGATTTCTGGCAGGAAACCTATTACGGCTTCCATCGCGACGACGGCCATTTTCTCGGGATGCCTCGCCGCGGCGATTTCACCGCCGAAGCAACCTTCATCGGGCACTATCGCGAGCTTTACGACCAGGTGGGCCTGATGGTCCGCCACGACGCCAGGCATTGGATGAAATGCGGGATCGAATATACCGACGGCGCCAAGCATTTCAGCGTCGTCGTCACCAACGGCAATTCCGACTGGTCTGCTTTCCGGCTGGATCATGATTTCGGCGCCATCTCCGTGCGGGTCACACGCAACGGAGACGCCCTCTTCATCCAGTATCGCACCGACCGGATGAGCGAATGGCGCATGGCAAGACTCGCCTGGTTCGATCCTACGCTGGAGGACATATCTGTCGGTCCGGCCTTCTGTTCGCCGCAGCGGGAAGGCTTCGAGGCGGAATTTCTCGATTTCAGCCTGACCGATCCCCTATCCAGGGATATTCACTGAGCCTGTTTCTCCGCGATCACGAAAGGGGCGATCGCTCACATCATCCTCTTGCCGTTCGGCACCGGCTGGGTCACCGCGGCAAGAACGATCGCGCCCGTCTCATCCTCGAAACCAAGGGTCAGCACTTCGGAACGCACCGGCCCGATCTGGCGCGGCGGAAAATTGACGACGGCCAGCACCTGCCGCCCGACAAGGGTTTCCGGCGTATAATGCACGGTGATCTGCGCGGAGGAACGCTTGATGCCGATCTCCGGCCCGAAATCGATTTGTAGCTTGTAGGCGGGCTTGCGCGCTTCCGGAAAGGTCTCCGCTTCGATGATCGTTCCGACACGGATATCCACCCGTTCGAAATCGCCATAGGTGATCTCTTCCGCCATGCCTTGCCCTTTATCGAAAACCTAGAACGGTTCAACGTTTCGTGGAACCGCTGAACCGTTCCATCTCTTTGCTCTCACGCAATTCCGGACGGAAAACCGCCGTACATTTTTCCTGAAATTGCTAGCCGGCCAGTTCCTGCGCCCGCTTGCGTGCCGCTTCCAGCGCCGCATCGAACAGTGGCTGCATGCCATCTTCCGCCATCAGCACGCCGAGCGCCGCAGCGGTCGTCCCGCCGGGAGATGTCACATTCTGGCGCAGGCGCGAAGCGTCGTCGGGAGACTGGTGCAACAATTCACCAGCCCCCGCGACAGTTTCCCGTGCAAGCCGCATGGCGAGGTCCGCCTGCAGGCCGAGCTTCCGGCCCGCCTCCGCCATGCATTCGACGAGATAGAAAACATAGGCCGGCCCGCTACCCGAAACCGCGGTCACCGAGTCGATATCGGCCTCACCAGGCACCCATTCGACCGGGCCGGACACTTTCAACAGGTTGTGAACCAATTGCCGCTGGCGATCGCTCACTCCAGCATTCGCGAAAGCCCCCGTCACGCCGCGCCCGACCATCGCGGGCGTATTCGGCATGGCTCGCACCATCGCCGCCTCTCCCAGGTGCTTTTCAAGCGAGGAGAGCATCTTGCCGGCGGCAATGGAGACGACGACGGTCTCCTCGCCCATCAGGGATTTGAGCGGCGGCAGAACCGCATCCATGAGCTGAGGTTTGACGGCGATGAAAAGAACACCGGCCGTCACGCCGGCGGGAGCTTCGGTGACATGGCTGGCACCCGCATCCGCGATCATTTTCCGCATCGCTTCGGCCGGATTGGGATCGACGACGATGACCGACGATCCCGGCACACCGTTCTTCAGCCATCCCGTCAGCAGGGCGCCACCCATATTCCCCGCGCCGATCAGCATGATCGGCCCGGAAGATACGAATGCATTGGCGGATTGTTGACCTGTCATGTCACGCTTCGCCCACCGTTTCAAAGAGCACGGCTTCCATGGCGCGGTTCGCGTCAAGCCCGGACCATACCACGAATTGGAAAGCCTGATAGTATGCCTCGCAGGTGTCAAGCCCGTTGGAAAGCAGCACTTCCACTTGCCGGTTGGTGGGTTCGGCCCCGCCGGACAGCAGCAGCGACTGCCGGAAGATGACGATATCTTCCTGTCGCCACAGATCGAAATGGCCCATCAGCACCTGCCCGTTGATGCAGGACAGGAGCTTGATCACCTCGTTGACGCGCGGGTCCGGAACCTTGACATCGAACGCGCAGGCAATGTGCAGCGCCTCGAACTCCTCCATCCAGGAGAAAGAGACGTGATAATCGGTCCATCGCCCTTCGACCGTCATGGCGATTTCATCCTCGCCCGACCGCTCAAACGACCAGTCGTTATTGGCAGCAACGAACTCGATCATATCGACCGGATTCGATTGTCGTTCGACTTCCATTTCCATAAGGCTCATGCAGCACCTTCTTGACCGGAACGATTGCAGTTTTCCCGTGACCCAACACTGAAAGAACGCAAACAGTTTTACTCCGGAAACACATTCGGGATGATGTTGAACGGCTGCCAGGCTAACGCTTCCACCATGCCCGGGGCTTACCAAGTCCGTTTCGAATCATCATTTAAAATCAGTGTATAGCGGCATGCCCGGCATGCCAGCCCCTGAACATCGATTTTGGAAACGGCACTGTGGAAAGCTCTTCCGACGCCTATTCAGAAGGGAGTCATAACCGACTCTGGCGATTGGCTTTTTTGCCTATGTCCACAAGTGGAAAAACAGGCGGAAATTTTCAGAGGAAAAAGGTGCGGCAAGCGGGGCCGCACCGGCCCGCAGGCAGAAGATCGAGCTTATTTGTCCTTGGAAGCGAGCTTGGCTTCCAGCGCGTCGATTCTCGCGAGCAGCGCCTCGTTCTCATCGCGCGCCTTGATCGCCATTTCGCGAACGGCTTCGAATTCCTCGCGCTTGACGATATCCATGCTGTTCAGCCAACGCTCCGCTTGGGCATTGAAGGCCGTCTCTATCTCGCGGCGCACGCCCTGGGCAGCACCGGCGGCATCGGTCATCAGCTTGGCGAATTCGTCCAGGATTCGGTTCGGTCCAGTGCTCATGGCAATCTCCTTGCGGCCGTCGGCCCTCAACGGTCAGGCATCGATACGGGCCAGATAGTGCTGAGGTAGGATTTCCAAGGGATTGATGCAAGCAAATTGAGATAGGACGGGACAACGCAGCTCCGGATAACGGACGCGGCAACAAACGACTTGACCGTTTCGGTGGCGAACGCCATGTTCCGCGCACATTTGAATACTTAGCATGATCCCGTTCCGAAATGGCACGATGCTTTCGGGAACATGCTGCAACGGGCCTGACGATCTTGCTGACATCCGCCAATCTCGCCGCCATCTTGCCTTTTCCGGATATCGATCCGATTGCTATCAACCTCGGCCCTGTCCCGGTCCACTGGTACGGGCTCGCCTATGTGGCGGGCATCCTGCTCGGATGGCTCTATGCAAGGTGGCTGGTCGACAGCGGCAAGCTCTGGCTGAACGACACCGCGCCGATGACGCGCCAACACCTGGATGACTTCATCCTCTGGGTCGCCTTCGGCATCGTCCTGGGTGGCCGTATCGGCTATATTCTCTTCTATGATCTCGATCAGGTAATTGCCAATCCGATCCGCGCGGTCCAGATCTGGAAGGGCGGCATGTCCTTCCATGGCGGTTTAATCGGCACGACCATAGCCATGTTTTTGTTCGCCAAACGCAACAAGATTCCCGTCTGGAGCTTGTTCGATATCGTCGCGGCCGCCGCGCCGGTCGGCCTCTTCTTCGGCCGCATCGCCAACTTCATCAACGGCGAGCTCTGGGGCCGCGTCACGGACGTCCCATGGGCGATGGTTTTCTGCAGCCCGCATGTGATCGCCGCCCATAACGGCGTCTGCCCCGCCGGCCCGGATCCGCGCCACCCGAGCCAGCTTTATGAAGCCGGCATCGAAGGCATCATTCTCTTCCTTGTCCTCTTTGCCCTCACGCGCTGGGCGCTGGCGTTGAAGAAACCGGGCACGGTCAGCGGTATTTTTGTCATCGGCTACGCTTTCTCGCGTATTTTTGTCGAATTCTTCCGTCAGCCTGATGAGCAACTCGGCTATCTGCTCGGCACGAACTGGCTGACGATGGGCATGGTGCTGTCGCTTCCGATGGTCGCCATCGGCGTTTGGGCCGTTATCCGCGCCCGTCAGGCGGCAACCAGGCAGATGGCATGAGGTGGGGTTCAAAATCGCGTGGTCTTTTCAAAAGAGGCGACCAGCCTGTCAGGGCCACGCATTAGCGAAAGCAAAGAATGACGGCGCTCGGGGAAAAAATCAAAGCCATCATCCGCACCAACGGGCCATTGAGCATCACGGATTATTTTTCGCTGTGCCTCGCCGATCCGGTGCATGGCTATTACAAGACACGTGAACCCTTCGGCCAGTCCGGCGACTTCGTCACCGCGCCCGAGATCAGCCAGCTTTTCGGCGAGATGATCGGCGTCTTCATGGTGCACGCCTGGCAACGGCATGGAACGCCGGCCAACGTGCGCCTCGTCGAGATCGGCCCAGGCCGCGGCACGATGATGTCTGACATGCTGCGCGTCATCGGCAAGCTCGCGCCGCCGCTTTATGAAGCCATGACGGTGCATCTGGTCGAAACCAGCGAGCGCCTGCAGGGCTTCCAGCAGCAGAGCCTCGAAGCCTACGGCGCAAAGGTCTCTTGGCATACCGACTTCGGCGAAGTGCCCGACGGCTTCACTTTGCTTGCCGCCAACGAGCTCTTCGATGCCATTCCGATCCGCCAGTTCGTTCGCACCGCCAATGGCTTCCGCGAGCGCGCGGTCGGCCTAGACGTCAACGACGAACTGACCTTCACGACAGGCATCGCCACGCTCGACCCCGCGCTTCTTCCGGAAGGTGGACTTCCGCCGATCGGCACGGCGTTCGAAATCGCCCCAGCCCGCCAGGCCGTCATGACGACGATCTGCGACCGGCTGGCGGCCCACGGCGGCTCGGCGCTCGCCATCGATTACGGTCATATGGCGACAAGCTTCGGCGACACGCTGCAGGCCGTGCGCATGCATGAATACGACCCGCCGCTGGAACATCCCGGCGAGGCGGATCTCACCAGCCATGTCGATTTCCAGCACCTGGCGCAAACCGCACTCGCCTCCGGTATCCACATCAACGGCTGCTGTCATCAGGGCGATTTCCTGATCGGGCTCGGTCTGCTGGAGCGCGCGGCCGCCCTCGGCCGGGACCAGGATGCGGCAACGCAAGAGAACATCCGCATCGCCGTGGAGAGGCTCGCAGGCGCCGGCGAAGGCAAGATGGGAGAGCTTTTCAAAGTGCTGGCCGTTTCCAGCCCGGCGCTCGACCTCCTGCCCTTTCGCCCCGTCGGCTGAAGCTTGACCATCGATCCCGCGGATTGACAGCGCGCGTCGGGCTGGGCCAACATCCCCGGCGAGATCGAACTGCTTCGCCGCGACTGCGTTATGTCAAGCACGACAGGCAAAACCAGATATCAAGGGACGTTTTAGTTGCCGACACCACTTGCTAGCCCGCTGCTGAGCGCCGCCGAGACTGCCGGCATTCGCCATGGCTATTTCACCCGCGCCGGCGGCGTTTCGGAAGGCCTCTATCGCGGATTGAACGTTGGCCTCGGTTCGCATGACGATCGCGATCGCGTTCAGGAAAACCGCCGCCGCGTCGCCGGCTGGTTCGGCCTTCCACTCGATCAGCTTGCCACCGTGCATCAGGTCCACTCCCCCGATGTCGTGACGATCGGCGCGCAGTACGACGGCAGCCGCCCGCAGGCCGACGCGATGGTAACGGCGACGCCGGGCATCGCGCTTGGCGTGCTCGCCGCCGATTGCGGCCCCATCCTCTTCGCCGATCCGGAAAATCGGGTCATCGGCGCCGCCCACGCCGGCTGGAAGGGAGCGCTGACCGGCGTCCTGGAAAACACCATCGATGCGATGGTCGCGCTTGGCGCGAGACGCGAGGCAATCATTGCCTGCCTCGGCCCCTCGATCAGCCGGTCGAGCTATGAGGTCGGGCCCGAATTCGTCGAGCGTTTTCTCACCCACGATCCCGGCTATGCGAAATACTTCGCCCCTTCGGAGCGAGATGGCCACGCCATGTTCGATCTGCCGTCCCTAACCGTCGATCGCCTGCGCAAGGCTGGCGTCGCGGCCGAAAGCATGAACCTCTGCACCTATCCGGACCCGGAGCGTTTCTTCTCCTACAGGCGCACGACGCACGCGAAAGAGCCGGATTACGGACGACAGATTTCCGCCATCGCCATCGGGGAGGCAGCTTGACATGGCCTTGCATTTCGAACGCAGCGAATACGATGCTCGACTGGCGCGGATGCTGGCGAGGATGCAGGAAGAAAAGCTCGATGCCATGCTGCTCTTTGCCCAGGAGAGCATGTATTGGCTGACCGGCTACGATACCTTTGGCTACTGCTTCTTCCAGACATTGGTCGTCAAGGCGGACGGCTCGCTGACGCTTCTGACGCGCTCGGCCGACCTTCGCCAGGCACAGCTCACATCTGTTATCACGGACATTCGCATCTGGGTCGATCGCGTCAATGCCGATCCGACGCTCGATCTCAAGGACCTTTTGTCTGATCTCGATCTCCTCGGCACCCGCATCGGCATCGAATACGATACCCATGGCATGACCGGCCGCGTTGCCCGTCTGCTCGATCATCAGCTTGCCAGTTTCGGCCAGATCGTCGATGCCTCCTACCTCATAAGCCGCCTGCGCCTGACCAAGAGCTCCGCGGAAATCGCCCATGTCGAACGCGCCGCCGCGCTGGCCGACGATGCCTTGGACGCCGCTCTGTCTCTGGTCAAAGCCGGCGCGGACGAAGCCGATATCCTCGCGGCCATGCAAGGCGCCGTCTTTTCCGGCGGCGGCGACTATCCCGCCAATGAATTCATCATCGGCTCGGGTGCGGAAGCCCTGCTCTGCCGTTATAAGGCCGGCCGCCGCAAGCTCGACACCGACGACCAGCTGACGCTCGAATGGGCCGGCGTCGACGCCCACTATCATGCCGCCATGATGCGCACAGTCGTCATCGGCAATCCAAGCCATCGCCACCGCGAACTCTACAGCGCTTGCCTTGAAACCCTGCAGGCTATCGAGACGATCCTGATGCCGGGGCACACCTTCGGCGACGTCTTCGACATGCATGCCAAGATCATGGACGAGCGCGGCCTCGCCCGGCACCGGCTGAACGCCTGCGGCTATTCGCTCGGCGCGCGCTTCTCGCCCTCCTGGATGGAGCATGAAATGTTCCATATGGGCAATCCACAGGAGATCCAGGAGAACATGTCGCTTTTCGTGCACATGATCATCATGGATTCCGACAGCGGCACGGCGATGACCCTCGGCCAGACCTATCTGACGACCTCACAAGCGCCGAAAGCTCTTTCCCGCCACCCTCTCGAATTTCTTAACCGTTAGGGGCGTAAGATAGCGGTCCTGGACGGTCAGACCGTCGAGAGAAAGGATCGCGTCAATGGGACCGGTCAGGATAACGTTGACTGTCGCCGGCTTTTGCCTCGCGCTCTCCGCCTGCAATACCACGGACGCCCTGACGCCGCCCGAGGCCATCGGCGATGCAGGCTCGAGCCCGGTCACACAGCGCGATGTCGAGCGCATGGCCGTGGTACCCCAGCGTCGCCAGAGCTATCAAAGCTCGCAGGACAGCTACGGCTATCAACAGCAGACCTCGCAGCAGGCGTATCAGCCGCAAAATGGCGGCGGCAGCGGCACGCTCGACCAACAGGCATCGGCGCTGAGATCGAACGGCACCAATCCTTACGCCTCCCGCCCGCTCAACGGTTCCGGCACGGCGTCCATCGCTCCGGCCAACAATCAGTTTTCGGAAGCGGACGAGCAGCGCGAGGCCGAGCGGCGCCTATCGGAGGATCCGCAACCACAACCACAGCAACAGCAACAGCAAGAACAGACTGCGGATGACCAGCAGCCGGAACAACGGCAAGCATCCTTGCCGCCCGCAGCCGCGGCCGGAGGCAACAGCATCCGCTTCCTGCCGATCATCGGCGCTCCGGTGGAAGCCGTCACGCCGCTGTCGCGCCAGCTCGGCGCCGACGCCCGTTCGCTCGGCCTGACGATCAAGAGCTCAGCCGATTCCAGCGCCGCCTATATTCTGAAGGGCTATCTTTCCGCCTTCGAGGACGGTCCGCAGATTTCCGTGACCTATGTCTGGGACGTACTTGATAGCAACGGCAACCGCGTGCACCGCATACAGGGTTCGGAAAGCGCGCCGCTGAAGCGCGGCGACCCATGGTCGGCCGTTCCGCCGTCCGTCATGCAGAAGATTGCCACCAAAACCATGTCGGATTTCAATTCCTGGCACGATTCCAGCGGTGGATAGCCACAAGCTTTTCAGAAATATGAAAGCTAACGCGCGTCTCCCTCTTGCATTCGAGAGCAAGGCGGTTAAAAGCGCGGCTATCAGGTTGGTAACAGGCGGGCCACAATGAAGGTTTTCGCAGGCAATTCGAACCGGCATCTTGCCGAAGCGATCTGCAATTATCTCAACGTTCCCTTGGGCAAAGCCAGCGTCAGGCGCTTCGCGGACCAGGAAATCTTCGTCGAAATCCAGGAGAACGTGCGCGGTGAGGACGTATTCGTCGTCCAGCCGACCGCATTCCCGGCCAACGACCATCTCATGGAACTGTTGATCATGATCGACGCCATGCGGCGCTCTTCGGCGCGGCGCATCACGGCGGTCCTTCCCTATTTCGGCTATGCCCGCCAGGATCGCCGCGCCTCCGGGCGCACGCCGATCTCTGCCAAGCTGGTGGCCAATCTGATCACCGAGGCTGGCGCCGACCGCGTTCTTACGCTCGATCTTCACGCCGGCCAGATCCAGGGCTTCTTCGATATACCGACGGACAATCTCTACGCACTGCCGATCCTGACGCGCGATATCAAGGCGAACTATGATATCGGCAACGTCATGGTCGTCTCGCCTGATGTCGGCGGCGTCGTGCGCGCCCGTGCGCTCGCCAAACGCCTCGACTGTCTGCTGGCGATCGTGGACAAGCGCCGTGATCGACCGGGTGAGTCCGAAGTGATGAACATCATCGGCGAAGTGGCCGGCAAGGATTGCATCCTGATCGACGATATCGTCGATTCCGGTGGCACGCTCTGCAACGCGGCCGATGCCCTGCTCGCACGCGGCGCGGCAAGCGTCACCGCCTATATCACCCACGGCGTTCTTTCCGGCGGCGCAGTGACCCGCGTGGCAAACTCGAAGCTGAAGGAACTGGTGATCACCGATTCCATCCAGCCGACGACCGCCGTGCAATCGGCGCCCAATATCCGCGTCATCACGACGGCAAGCCTTATCGGCGAAGCCATCAACCGCACCAGCCAGGAAGAATCGGTTTCCAGCCTGTTTGATTGAGGCCGAGCGGCATTTCAGATGGCCTCGGCCTTTGCGAGATGCGTCTGCCTCCATGCCAGCAGGCCAATTCCGATCAGGCCGGAGATGAAAACGGCAGCCCCCGATCCCATGATCGAAGGTCCGATACCGAACCAGGCAAACAGGCTCGGCGACATGAGGTAGGCCGCAAGCAGGCCGGTGAAGATCGCGCACATCAACAGACGATAGACCTGCGCCATCCGATGCGGCTCGCTGCGCGTCTGCATCAAATGCAGCATGGCGAGGTTCTCGAAAGGACCGTTGATCGCCGCAAAGCAGGCGACGATCATCAGCCATATCCGGTCATGCATCAGCGGCAGCAGGAAAACGCCCAATCCGAAAATGAGCTTCGCCGCGATGATCCAGACCACCGGCCGACGTGGCTTGATGCTGCTGAGAATAAGATTTGCCGTGACGTTACCGACACCGTAAGCGGTCATCATCAGGCTGTAATCGGTCAGCGGATCGGCGCTGGTTTCGCGCAAGTGCAGGATCATGCCGAGCAGGATCCCCATGGCCCAGGCAATATTTCCCATCAGGTTGGTGAACAGGCCATAGAGGATTGCCGCATGGCCGCGCGCCGCGCGCCATCCGCCGAGAACACCGTCCACGACGGCAGCCATTCCGGAAAATTCACGTCGGCGCGGTGCCGCCGGCAGCCTTGCCACCGCCAGCCAGACGGCAAGTGCCGAAAGCAGGAAAGTCGCTGCCGTGACAGTGAAGAATTGCGATTTCGGCAGAAACCCGTTCACCAAAGCGATCAGGCTCGGACCGAGAATGCGCGCCATGCGGCGGGTGGCATCGAACAGGCCATTGGTCGCGTGCCGGACATCAGGATCGACCGCAATCGTCGGCAGCGTTGCCTGCAGCGACGGATCGAATGCGGATGTGAGCAAAGCGATGCATCCGGCAAGCACCACCAGCAACGGCAGGCTCATCAGATGCAGAAGCCCGGCAAGCGACAGCAGCAGCAGTAGAGCTGCCCGGACGAGATCGGTCGCGATCATCGTGGTGCTGTGACGCCAGCGGTCCGTGACGATTCCGCCGAAAAGACTGCCGAGCAACAGCGCGCCGGATTGCAGCGCGGACACATATCCCGCATTGCTGCCGATAAAATCGGCCGCGATCCAGACGACCGCGACCATATAGAATTCGGAGCCTGTCGCCGCCAGCACCTGACCGGCCCATAATAGAGAGATCGAGCGCTGGCTCAGCGGCTTCAGGACAAACATGATCGCATTCTGATTTCGGAGTGACTTACTTCACGACCTGACCGTTGACCGACACATGGCCGTCGTCGGAAAGATCGATATCCCAGCGCGAGCGTCCGTCGGTATCCGTCTTGGCAAAACCCTTGGCCATCATCAGACCGAAAGAGACCTGGGAAAGATCGGTCTTGGTCTTTGCGGCCTCCTGGATGGCTGCGATCGTCTTGTCGAAATCGCGGGCAAGAACCGTCATCTTCATGGCGACGCGGTCCTTCTCGGCCAGCCAGCCGCGCATGCTGCCGGAAGCCTCGATATCATAAAGGCCGGAAACCGCGCTGATTTTCGGGAAGTTGATGGTCATCGTCCCATCGGGGAACATGGCCTTTTGCAGCTTCTCGTCCATGGCGGTGTCGCTGTTCGGCTTCTTGAAATCGGTGTCCTTCAGAACATTCATCATGGCGGTGAAGTTGAGGTTCGGCACCTGCACCTGGATATCGGCCGTATCGGGAATGAAGGCGATATAGTCTTCGGGCAGCAAGCTTGTAGCCAGCGTCAGTTTCTCGGCATTCAATCCGAAGTCGGCGCTCATCGCGTTGGCAGGCCCGGCAGCCTTGAAGAAATAACCCATCTTCCGCAACCCGCCATTGCCGAATGGAGTCGTAACCGCGATGTCCTTTATGGCAACGGATTCGTCAAAGGAGCCGACGATCGGCATGGCATTCATTACCAAGGCCTTGAGCGCCTCGCTGTCCTTATCCGAAAGCGTCTTCTCATCCTTGTGCGCGGAGACGAACTGCAGCAGAGAATTCACCGCTTTCAGGGGGAGCTTCGTCGCGCCCATGTTGAAATCGATCGCCGCGATCTTGATTTCGCCGAGCGTCGTGTCGTCCGACGAGATCTTGTTGTAGAGCGACTGCAGACTGCCGTCCATCTTGATATCGAGCTTGCCCGGCTCGCCGCTATCGGCCGACGATAGCGTATAAACGATGCTGTCGGCGGTGGCATCATTCTTCTGGACGCCGTTGTTTTCGTCAGTCGTCTTGGTGGTAAAGGTAATGCCTTGCCCCTTCATATCCATCGAACGCAGATAATGGAGCGCGGGATCGAAAACGCCCTTGACCGTGGATGAGGCCAATGCATAGCGAAATTCGCTGTCGAGGCCCTTGCCAGGCTTGGAACGCGCCGTCACGTCCATGGCATTGTTGCCTTCGATATTCCAAAGGCCGCTGTCGAGCGGCGTCGCCAGCATCCGCAATGGCTTGAGGCCGCTGATATCGACCTCGCTGACATTCAGCTTGTCGAGCAGTTTCTGCAGGTCATAGGTGACCTCATAGTTCGCGCCGACCGGCTTGACCGAAATTGCACCGCTCTTGGCGATATCGTCAGGCAGGAAATAGGTCAGGTTGCCGTAGAGATCCTTCGCACCCTGTTCGCTGACGTCAGCCGCCTGTGCACTGCCCATAACGCCGGCAGCGACGACAGCCGCTGCAGCAACCGCTTTAAAACGCATAATTCACCCCCAAATATGATGGAAAAGAAATGTGAAAATCCGAAAAGGACCGATCGGCCTTTTGAATGAAACTTTATTGTCGCCCCACTACATGGGCTTGCTCCCAAAACGTTAAGGCTTCTTCATCACCTGACCATTGACCGTCACCGTTCGGTCTTCATCCATCGTGATGTCCCAGCGCAGGCGACCGTCGGGATCGGTCTTGGCAAAACCCTTGGCGGCAAGCAAGCCAAAAGAAACTTTGTTCAGCCGCGGTTCTGCCTTGGCGGCATCCTGGAAGGCGGTAACCGTCTTGTCGAAATCGCGCGCCAGGATCGTCCCCTGCAGTGAAAAGCCGGCATGCGGCTTGGTCGAGCCCTTCAGCGCGCCGGAAATCTCGACATCATAGACGCCCGAAGTGGCGCTGATCTTCGGAAACTCCAGCGTTCCATAGCCACTCGGGAACATCGTCCGCTTCAACGCCTCACCGGAAACCGGCGTAGCACGCGTGGCAATCGCGTCGAGACCTGTATCGACAAGGCCCGCGAAGTTGATGTTCGGCACGCCGAGCTGCACGTCGAGCGTTGACGGCAGGAATGCGGAATAAGCCACCGGAATGAGATCCGCGTCCGGCGTGAATTGCTCGGCCCGCAGTTCCAGATTGACGTTGGAGGCCTTGGTGAGGCCGTCCATCTTGAAGCTGTAGTCGATGCGCTTGACGCCGACCTTGCCCTTGTCCGTCGCCACCAACGCATTGTTCAGGACGACGGTCTTGTTGAGCGATCCGAAAACCGGCAGGGCGCGGTGCACCAGCTGCTCGAACTTCTCGCTGCCGCTTTCGGAAAGCTGCTTGGTCTTGACGTGCTGAACGAAGAAGCGAATGAGCGCGCGCAGATCCTTCGCCGGCAGGCTGGTGGCTGTGAGGTTCGTATCTGCGCTATCCGCACTGAAGGTGATGGGCGAACCATCCGGCCGCACGGTGAACTGCTCGCTCAGGCGCTGCAGCGTTCCCTGCAATTGCAGATCGACCTTGCCGGCCTCGCTGCTGTCGGTGACCGTGTGAGCGAAAGACGCGCTGTCGATGGTCGCGTTGAGCTTGCGCCCGCTCCTGGGACCGGTGCCGACGCTGGAAAATTTCACGCCGCTGCTCTTGATGCCCATTGACCGCATCATTTCGATGGTCGGATCGAAAATGCCGTCGAAGGAGTTGGACGCGATGGAATAGGCGACGTCGGACGTCGGTGAATGCAGGGCGATATCGAGGCTGTTGTCACCCGTCAGGTGCCATCTCTCCTGCTCGACCGGCTGCGCAAAGAAGGAGAGCGGTTTGAAGCCCATGACAGAAAATGCACTGGAATTGATCTTGTCGAAGAATTTCGCGAGATCGTAGACGATCTCGTATTGGTCGCCAGCCGGCTTGACGGTCACGAAATCGCTGCGGGCGAGATCCTGCGAAAGCGAATAGGTGAGGATATTGCGAAGTTCCTTGGCGCCCTGCTCATTGATCTCGGCAGCCTGCGGCGCGCCGGCAAGACCCATGGAAAAAACGGCGGCGGCAATAACCCTGGAGCGCATGCCCGACCTCACTTTCTGACCCTGATCAATTGGATTCGACTGTTGATGGGGCCGGGGGTATATGTCAAGTCATTGATAGACATGGTATCGCAGGCTTGTCTCGGCCGTTGCAATGCCACCACAAAGCTTCGCATTCCGGGGGTGCTTGCACCTTTGGCCGCTTTGTATTATACGCCACGCGTCCGCGTAGACACCCTTGGAGGCAACGCGGATGAGGCAGGGCATGCCCTCCTCCAGTTCAGCCGATGCGACTGCGGTCGACCGGGTGAACTCTCCAAATAACCTCGAAAGGAATAGCTATGAGCCACGAAAGCTACGAGCTCAAGGCCGAGGCGCGCGAACGGGTTGGTAAGGGGTCCGCCCGTGAACTTCGCCGCAATGGTTTGATTCCCGCTGTCATCTATGGTGACAAGCAGGCCCCCATTTCTATCGCTCTCAACACCAATGAGGTGACGAAGCGCATCCACGCCGGCGGTTTCCTGACGACGATCGCAACGATCGACGTCGACGGCAAGAAGATCAAGGTTCTGCCGAAGGACTACCAGCTCGATCCGGTCCGTGACTTCACGGTTCACGTCGATTTCCTGCGCGTTTCCGGCAACACCACGGTCACCGTCGAAATCCCGGTTCACTTCGAAAACCACGAGAAGTCCCCGGGCCTCAAGGCTGGCGGCGTGCTGAACATCGTTCGCCACGAAGTCGAAGTCCATTGCCCGGCCGATGCGATCCCGGAATTCTTCGCCGTTGACCTCAGCGGCCTGAAGAGCGGCGACAGCATCCACATCTCGAGCGTGAAGCTGCCGAAGAACGTCACGCCTGTCATCGCCGACCGCGACTTCACGATCGCGACGATCGTTGCCCCGGCAGCCGGTCTCGCTGAAGAAGAAGCAGAAGGCGGCGAAGAAGCCAGCGCCTGATCGGCATCTTCAACTTAAAGTATCAAGGCCCGCCTCCCCTTTCGGGGGAGGCGGGTTTTCTTATGCTTGGGAATAAATATTAGAGAAAGTAAAAATACAAACGTCTGGGAATCTATACTATCATTGATTTCCATTAACCCCAGAATTTCAGCAACATTTAACAGATTCATGAAAATCTACGCGAAAGAGTTGTAGAAAGCGGCGCCCCAAAGATCCGCTGGTCTATGGCTGGGGAGCAAACGGAACAATGAGCCATTCGGTCGAAAACAGGTTTTTCGCGATCGTCTGCGGTGCGCTGCTGGTTTTCGTGGCGCCGCTCTTCATTCTTTTCCTTTTCCTGTCGTCCGAACGCGCCGAGAAGGAAATCAAGGATCATATAACCGTCCTCCTCGTCGCCAATGCCCAGGCGCTTGCCAAACCGCTGTGGGATCTGGATGAGGATAGCGTCACCCAGATCAGCGCGACGACGGTCGCCGAAGATGCGATCGTTCGGGTCAACGTGCGCGATCTTTCCGGTCAGCTCGACGTCACGCAATCCACCATTCCGAAATCCTACAAGGGCGATCTGGAGTCTATCTCGCGGCCGATTGTCTACAACGGCGTGGATGGCACCAAGAGGCTCGGCACCATTACGGTCTTCTATCCCCAGCTCGGCCTCTTCGATGGTTTGAAGAACGAGGAGATCGTCTTCATTTCCATCTTCATCTTCGCGGTGCTGACGGTCTTCGGCGCGGCGCTGATCGGCAACCGCATTTTCGTCATCCAGCCGCTGATGCGCCTGACGCACGCCATCGAGGCCACGCGGCGGCTCGGCTCTCGCCATCATGTCGACTGGCAGTCGAACGACGAAATGGGGCGGCTCGCCAGCAGCTTCAACGATATGCAGAGCAAGTTGCAGCGCGAGGAAACCGAGCTGAAGCTTGCCCATCGCCGCGCCACCGATACCTATAATCTGACGCCCGCCATGCTTTTCTCCCTCGACAAGGACGATTGCATCGCCGCCGTCAGCGACTACTGGCTCGCAGCCACGGGCTACGGCCGCGCCGAGGTGATCGGCCGTGAGTTTGCAAGCCTGATCCTGCCGGAATCGCGCGCGCGATATGTAGAGCGCAAGAACAGCAATCCCGATACCGCCGCCCGTCTTGCCGTCACTGTCAAGTTCCCGTGCCGGAACGGGCGGGTGATGGATGTCCTCATTCTGGAGACCACCGCGATCCAGGACGGTCTGTCGCTTTCCGTCATGACCGACGTCACCGAGCTCAAGCAGTCCGAGGACAAGAACCTCCGGCAGGCAATCACCGATCACCTGACCGGCCTCCTCAACCGTCAAGGCTTCGAGACCGCGTTGGACGCCAAGATCAACGAGGCCGATCTGCGCAAACGCGAACTTGCCTGCCTCTTTATCGATCTCGATCGGTTCAAGTGGATCAACGACAATATGGGCCATGCCGCCGGCGATGCGGCCCTGCGCGAGCTCGTATCCCGCCTGCAGACATGCCTGAAGTCGGGTGACATCGCCGCCCGCCTGGGCGGCGACGAATTCGCGATCCTGCTGCTGGCGGAAGATGCCGAAGCGAGAGCGATCGACATGGCTGCCCGCATCGCCGAAATCTTCGAAGCGCCCTTCGATGGCGATGCGCGCCTCAGCGCCAGCATCGGCATCGCCGTCTATCCGCGTCAGGCGGCCAATGCCGCCGAACTGCTGCTGAAGTCCGATATCGCCATGTATGCCAAGAAGCGCGACGGCAAGAACGGCGCACAGATCTTCGACAATGGCATGCTCGACGACTCGCGCCACCGCGCCGAACTGGAGAGCTATATCGAGGCCGGCCTCAGCGAGGACTGGTTCGAGGCCCATCTGCAGCCAGTGGTAAATATCGACGACCGTTCGATCGCCGGCTTCGAGGCACTGATGCGCCTGCACCACCCGCAGAAGGGTATCCTGCCCCCTGCCCGCATCATCGAGGTCGCCGAAGAGACTGGCTCGATCATTCGTATCGGCAACCGCATCATGGAAAAGGCAATCGCCAATTTCGTGCGCCTGTCGCGGCTCGACGGCATGCAGGACACCTACCTCGCCATCAACTTCTCGCCTCTGCAATTCGAGCCCGAGCTGCCGCTGCGCATTGCCACCCTGCTTTCGCGCTATGACGTTCCCGCTTGGCGCATCGTCGTCGAAATCACCGAAGCCGTGCTCATGGACGACAATCCGGAGACGCGCATGGTCATCAACGAGATCTGCCGCTACGGCTGCCGCATCGCGCTCGACGATTTCGGCACCGGCTATTCGTCGCTGAGCTATATCAATCGCTTCCCCGTCGACATCATCAAGATCGATCAGTCCTTCATCCGCGCAATCAACGATACCGCGTCCGATGTCAGCGCTAGGAGCCGCATGCTGGTCGAAAGCATCACCACGCTGTCGCATAAGATGAACTGCACAGTCATTGCCGAAGGCGTGGAGACCGAAGAGGAATGCGCGACCCTGCGCACCATGGGCATCGACTACGGCCAGGGCTATCTGTTCTATCGACCGCTGCATCCAGACACTCTGGCAAAGACACTCGTCAGCCAGCAGCAGGATCATTCCCCCCCCATAGCACAAGCGTCATAGCGATGAGGAACCGCATGCGAAAACCGCTGCTCATGCTTGCAACCAGCCTATTTTCGCTATCCCTTTTCTCTCCGGCCCGCGCCGAAACCGTTCATTTCACCACGGAGGAATATCCGCCCTTCAACTATCGCGACGGCAAGACGCCTGTCGGAGCAACCACCGAACAGGTGCGGAAGGTGATGGCCGATATCGGCGTCGACTATACCATCGCCATCATGCCCTGGGTGCGGGCCTATAATCAAGCGCTGGCGGAACCCATGACCTGCGTCTTCGTGACCGCCCACAACGAAGAACGCGATCCGCTCTTCAAATGGGTGCAGCCATTGCTGATCGATCGCAACATCCTGATCAAGCACAGCGGCTCGAAGATTGCCGCCGCCACCATCGACGAAGCCAGGAAATATCTCGTCGGCACCTGGCGGGCGGACTATACGGAGACGATACTGCGCCGGAACAATTTCCCGCGCATCGACATCGGCAGCGATTTCACGGCCACGCTCAAGAAACTGATGAGCGATCGCATCGACCTGATGCCGATCTCGGAATTCTATTTCGACAAGCTGAAAGCGGAGGGCAATGCCGTGGAGAAGGTGACCATCCTTTCTCAGCAACCCATGGGGATTGCCTGCCAGAAGGATTTCCCAGCCGACCTTCTGAACAGGATGCAGGCGGCGCTGAACGCACTTATCGCTGACGGAACGCAAAAGCGGATTTTCCTGAAGTACGGCTTGCAACTTGGTGACTGACCGTATCCCGTCTTGACTTTGCCGCCAAATCCCTGTGGTGAAGGGCATCGGTATTTTCCAAGGGGTGAAGCGCATGCTTCTCATCGCGGGCCTCGGCAATCCGGGCGCCAAATATCAGGGCAATCGCCATAATATCGGCTTCATGGCCGTGGATGCGATCCACCGCCGCCACAGCTTTTCGCCGTGGTCGAAGAAGTTCAAGGCGGAGATTTCGGAAGGCGAGCTGGGCGGCCAGAAGGCGTTGCTCATCAAGCCGCAGACCTTCATGAATCTCTCGGGCGAAGCCGTCGGCGAAGCCATGCGCTTCTACAAGCTCCAGCCCTCCGACCTCGTGGTGATCTATGACGAGCTCGATCTGGTGGCCGGCAAGGCGCGGCTGAAGACCGGCGGCGGCCATGGCGGTCACAACGGCATCAAGTCGATCGATGCGCATTGCGGCCGCGAATATCGGCGCCTGCGCCTCGGCATCGGTCATCCCGGCGTCAAGGAGCTCGTGCACAATCACGTTCTCGGCGATTTCGCCAAGGTGGATCAAAGCTGGCTGGAACCGCTGTTCGACGCACTTGCCGACAATGCCGACATGCTGGTGCGCGGCGAAGATTCGCAGCTGATGAACAAGATCGCGCTCGCCCTGGGCGGCAAGGCGGAAGAAGACGCGCCAAAGCCGGAGAAGAAGACGCCGGCCAAATCCCATATTCATCAGGCGCGCAATCACAACCAGCCAAAGATACCGGAAACCGGCCCCATGGCGGAAATGCTGAAGAGGATGTTCGGCAAGAAGGATAATTGAGATGCCGGATGCATCAGCCGAAAACGCCGCGGATATCGTCATCCGGCCGGTCGTGGCTGCGGACCTGCCGACGCTTCTTGCGCTCTACCAGCACCTGAACGCGGAAGATCCGATATTGGAGCCGCAGCTGGCGGAGAGCCGCCTTGCGGAAATCCTCGCCCATCACGGCATGACGATCTTCGCCGGCTTTGACGGCGACAAAGCCGTCTCCTCCGTCACGCTGGTGGTCATTCCCAACCTCACGCGCGGCGGCGCGTCCTATGCTTTGATCGAAAATGTGGTGACCCACGCCGATTATCGTCAGCGCGGCCTTGGCGGCACCGTCATCCGCAAGGCAATAGCGAGCGCCTGGAAGAAGAACTGTTACAAGGTCATGCTGCTGACCGGCTCGAAAAATCCGGCAACACTGCGCTTCTATGCCAATTGCGGATTTACGCAGGACAAGACCGGCTTCCAGGTCCGCCGTCCCGCGTAGCGAGGGCGGCCGATCCCTACTCTTCCGGCTCCGTCGTGAACATCAGCGGGAAGCCGGCGCTTTTGGCAAGATCGACCGCCTCCTGGGCCTTCGTCTCGGCAATATCCCGCGCGCAGACCATCACCACACAGGTGCCGAGCTTGTGCGCCGTCATCATCACGCGGTAGCCGGTCTCCTCGCTCATGCGGAAGACGGCCTTCAGCACCATGATGACGAATTCCCGCGGCGTATAATCGTCGTTCACGAGAATGATCTTGTAGAGCTTCGGCCTCTCGACCTTCGGCTTGGTTTTGGTCTTTGGTTTCAGGACAACATCATTGTCACTCATCGGCATCACCGTTGACGACAGGGGAAAGGGGCTTTGGGCTAATAACGGAATTATAGTGCAGCGCACTACACGGTTCAAGGACGATGGCGTCCCTGAGACAATATGCAGAGCAGCATTCGAACGGCTTCCGCCTCTCTTTCGGCAGAAAAGAGCCTCCCTGCCCGCACAAGACTTGACCCGCAACCGCCCTTCCCCCATAGGCACAGCAAAGATTTTCAAGATATGGACAAGGTGCCATGGGTTTCAAATGCGGTATCGTCGGGCTGCCGAATGTCGGCAAGTCCACTCTGTTCAACGCGCTGACCAAGACGGCGGCGGCGCAGGCGGCAAACTATCCGTTCTGCACGATCGAGCCGAACACGGGTGAAGTCGCGGTTCCCGATCCACGCATGCGCAAGCTTGCCGACGTCGCCAAGTCGAAGGAGCTGATCCCGACGCGCATCTCCTTCGTCGATATTGCCGGCCTCGTGCGCGGCGCATCGAAGGGCGAAGGCCTCGGCAACCAGTTCCTCGCCAATATCCGCGAAGTCGATGCCATCGTGCACGTGCTGCGCTGTTTCGAAGACAGCGACATCACCCATGTCGAAGGCCGCATCAATCCGGTCGCCGACGCCGAGACGATCGAGACCGAGCTGATGCTCTCCGATCTCGAGAGCCTTGAGCGCCGCACCGAACAGATGCGCAAGCGCGCCACCGGCAAGGACAAGGAGTCCATGGCGATGCTGCCGATCATGGAAGCCTCGCTCAGCCTTTTGAACGAAGGCAAGCCGGTTCGCACGCTGCTGTCGAAGCTCGATGCCGAAGAGCTGCGCATTCTCAAGAGCCTGAACCTTCTGACCTCGCATCCGGTTCTCTACGTCTGCAATGTCGCCGAGGCCGATGCCGTTACCGGCAACGAGCATACGGCTGCGGTCGAAGTCATGGCGAAGGAGCAGAATTCCGAAGTGGTGATCATCTCCGCCGCCATCGAAGCGGAAGTAGCGCAGCTGCCCGAAGATGAATCCATCGAATTCCTCTCCGCGCTCGGTCTCGACGAAGCCGGCCTCGACCGGCTGATCCGCGCCGGCTACAAGCTGCTGCACCTCATCACCTATTTCACGGTCGGGCCGAAGGAAACGCGCGCCTGGACGATCGAACGGGGCACGAAGGCTCCGCAGGCGGCCGGCGTCATCCATTCGGATTTCGAGCGCGGCTTCATCCGCGCCAGCACTATCGCCTATGACGACTACGTCGCCTACAACGGCGAAGTCGGCGCCAAGGAAGCCGGCAAAATGCGCTCCGAAGGCAAGGAATATGTCGTCCAGGACGGCGATGTCCTCAACTTCCTGTTCAACGCCTAAAGAATGAAGGGATTGCCGGCCCTCACCTGAGCGCCGGCAATCTTCCCTGTATGGAGGCCGGCAGCAGCCGGACCGTGGCGCGGCGCAGATGCGGCCAGCCGACGCCGATCACCAATACGACCAGCCCGACGATCATCAGCACGATGAAACTCACCTTGTCGAGCGCGGCGTTGTTCTGCCGCAAAATGGTGCCGATCGCCACACCGAGCGAAAGCAAACCAGCCGTTACGAAGGCGCGCCTGTCGATGATCAGGCCGATCAGCATCATGACCGCCACGATGACGACGATGGTCGCCGCCCGCACGTAACTACCATTCTGAATGTCGGTTAAAATGGCGCTGTCATTGCCGAACTCAAGCATGAATGCGAGCAGGTTCGACGTGTAGAGCAGCGCCGGCGCGGTCGCGAGATGTAGCCAGAAGGCAACATCCGAGCGTCGTGTTATGCGCTTGGGATCGCTGAGATCGAAATACATCGCGACCGCGAATGTCCCGAGCGCGGCCACAAACATGATGCAAATCGACTGCAGCGGGTAGGCAAGCACCACGTTCGGCACAGCTGTCACCAGCCCTATGATGTAGAAGACTGCGGCCAACAACAGGGCGAATAGCGAGAATAGCAGCATTGCCAGCGACAACGGCACGCGGTAGCGCCAATAGAACAGGGCAAAGAGCGGCGGGAACGGAAGCGTCATCATCATCCAGTCTACCATGATAGATCGGCCATCGTCGGCCGGACCGAGATAGACCAACGAGACGGTGATGATCCATTGCGCCAGCGCGATGGTCAGCGCAACGGCCGGAAGCGCCAACCGCTGGCGACGCACCAGGATTTCGGCAAGAATGATAATCGCCGGCAGTGGCCCGAAGAAGCCCGTAAACCCCCATAGCCCGGCAAGCAATACGATGATGCCGATGGTGATCAGCACATCATGAAAGCCACGGATGAAGCGCGGCGCTTCGCTGTCCTCGAGCGGATTTGCCAGATCATCCTCGCGCGGCTGCGAAAGACCGCTCCGAATGGGCGATGCGCCGACACCGATATTTCTCTCGGTCAGATAGGGCAAAAGCCGGATGGCCTGATCCGGGGAAATGATCCCCTCGCCGGCGGCGCCTTCCAGCGCGGTCTTGAGATCGCTCATGTCTGTCCTTGCTTCGTGACGATGTTGTGCAGCCTCACCATATTGCCGGGACACAATCAAGGGCTGCGGGTACCGGTATGCCTTCACCGCACCTTGTTGTCCGCTGCCGTTACGAAAATACTTGCGCCCTTCCCGCCCGGCATGCGATTGCGCACGAACGGAATGAGGAGGCCTGTGACGAATATGACGAAACTCGTCTATGAAGACTTTCAGCCGGGACGGGAATTTCCGCTCGGCCCCAAACATGTGACGGCGCCGGAGATTATTGAATTCGCTAGGGAATTCGACCCGCAGCCGATGCATCTGGATGAGGAAGCGGGCCGCTCCAGTATTCTCGGCGGCCTCGCCGCTTCCGGCTGGCACACCTCTTCGATGTTCATGCGCATGATGTGCGATTCCTATCTCCTCGCCACCGATGCGCAGGGTGCGCCTGGCATCGATTTCATGGAGTGGAAGAAACCGGTTCTAGCCGGAGATACCCTGTCCGGCCGGTCCATCGTCGTCGAGGCGCGCCCCATGCGCTCCCGCCCCGGCATCGGCATCGTCAAGTTCCGCCACGAGGTCGAGAACCAGCGCGGCGAGCTCGTCTGCCTCGGGGAGAACGCAACGATGATCCGCATGCGTGCCGGCGCGGAGGTATTGGCATGAAGATGAGCGAGCTCTACGCCATCGGCGAACGTGTCGAGATCGGCAGCCATACCTTCACGCCGGAAGGCATCGTCCACTTCGCATCGCGCTATGATCCGCAGATCTTCCATATGGATGCGGAAGCGGCCAAGCAATCCTTGTTCGGCGGGCTCTGCGCCTCCGGTTGGCATAGTTGCTCCGTGTGGATGCGCACTTTCGTCGATTACTGGAAGTCCGAAACCGCGCGGCTGATCGCCGAAGGCAAGGCACCGCCCAATCTCGGCCCCTCGCCCGGCTTCAAGAACCTACAATGGCTGCGGCCTGTCTTTGCCGGCGACACGATCACCTATGGTGTCGCGATCCTCGGCAGCCGGCCTTTAGCCTCGCGCCCCGGTTGGGCGCTCTACACACTTGCCTGTGACGGCGTAAACCAGCATGGCGCCCCGGCCCTGCGCTTCGAAAGCACCGTGCTGGCCTTCGAATAGCGACTGGAGCAATTCCAGGAAAAGTGCGCAGCGGTTTTCCATCCGGAATGCGCAAAAACAAGAAGATGGAGCGTTTTCGCGATTCGAAGAAAAGCGGAAATGCTCTAGCGGGGTCGTCCATGACTGCCCCGCCAGCCTTCCGAACACACTCAGTGTCCGGCGAATTCCACCAGCGTATGAACCGGCACGTCAAGCTCTTCGAGCTTCTTGCGGCCGCCGAGATCAGGCAAATCGATCACGAAGCAGGCAGCGACGACTTCGGCGCCGATCTGGCGCAGAAGCTTGGTCGCGCCGACTGCGGTGCCGCCCGTAGCGATGAGATCGTCGACGAGAATGACCCTCTCGCCCGGATTGACGGCATCGCGATGCATCTCCATCTCGTCCACGCCATATTCCAGGCTGTAGGCGATGCGGACGATATCGTGCGGCAATTTGCCCTTCTTGCGGATCGGCACGAAGCCGGACGACAGCTGATGCGCCACCGCGCCGCCGAGAATGAAGCCGCGCGCTTCCATGCCGGCAACCTTGTCGATCTTGGTGCCGGCATAGGGTTGCACCAGCGCATCCACGGCGCGACGGAATGCCCTGGCATCGCCAAGCATCGTGGTGATGTCGCGAAAGATGATGCCGGGCTTGGGATAGTCGGGAATGGAGCGGATGCTGGCGGCGAGCTCCGAAGCAGTCGTGTTCATCAAATATGTACTCTCAGGCTGTGATGGGGCCGGCGGCACCCTATCAAGAGCGGAGCGCTATACCAACAAAAAAGGCGGCCTCGAAAGGCCGCCTCTTTCTCGAAATATCGCGATCCTCAGTGAGCGCCGGCCTTGGCATAGACGGAGCGCTTGGTGAGATAGATCAATACCGAGAAGATCAGCAGGAACACCATGACCATGAAGCCGAGATGCTTGCGATCCTCCAGATGCGGTTCGGATGTCCACATCAGGAACGCAGACACATCGCGCGCATACTGGTCGACCGTCTGCGGCGCGCCATCATCATAGGTCACCTGTCCGTCCGAAAGCGGCTTCGGCATCGCAAAGGTCGCAGCCGCATCGAAATACGGATTGTAATGCGAGTTCTGCGGCACCTTAAAACCGGCCGGCGGCTCTTCATAGCCAGTCAGCAGCGAGTAGATATAGTCCGGGCCGCCTTCCTGATACTGCGTGAAGATATCGAAGATGAACTGCGGGAAGCCGCGTTCGACTTCACGCGCCTTGGCAAGGAGCGACATGTCAGGCGGCACCGCCCCGTTGTTGGAGGCTGCGGCAGCCTCGTCGTTCGGGAACGGCGAATTGAAATGGTCCGACGGAAGCGCCTTGCGGGTGAACATCTCGCCCTGAGGGTTCGGTCCGTCCTGCACTTCATAATTGGCGGCAAAGGCTTTCACCTGGGCTTCCGAATAGCCGAGATCTTCCAGCGTGCGGTAGGCCACCAGCTTCATCGAATGGCAGGCGGAACAGACCTCCGTATAGACCTTCAGACCGCGCTGCAGCTGGGCCTTGTCGTAGGAGCCGAACGGGCCGGCGAAGGTCCAATGCTGCTCGCGCGGCTCCTTCAGCGGATAATGCGGCGTTTCGTTCTCTGCGGCGGGTTTCGTCTCCGCCGCCACGGCGGCTACCGTCAAGGAGCCGCCGATCAGGGCGAGCGAGAGAAGGCCGGCAACAATCTTTTTCATCGTTTTCTTCCTTCCAACCGCTCAGGCGCTTATCGCGACGGCGTCTTTTTTATTGCCGCCCTGCTTTTCAAGAACCGCCTCCGTAATCGAATTCGGAATGCGCCTCGGTGTCTCGACTATGCCAAGCACCGGCATGATGACGAGGAAGAACAGGAAGTAGAACAGTGTCGCGAACTGCGCGGCCGTGGTGTAGATGCCCTCCGCCGGCTGCGAACCGAGCCAGCCGAGCAGGACGGCGTCGGCGACGAACAGCCAGAAGAACAGCTTGTACCACGGGCGATAGACGGCCGAACGAACCTTGGACGTATCGAGCCACGGCAGGAAGAACAGCACGATGATCGCGCCGAACATCGTCAAGACACCGCCAAGCTTGGAATCGATCGGCCCGATGTTGAAGGTAATCGAGCGCAGCATCGCGTAGAACGGCAGGAAGTACCATTCCGGAACGATGTGGGCTGGCGTCTTCAGCGGATTGGCCGCGATGTAGTTGTCGGCATGGCCGAGGAAGTTCGGCAGGTAGAAGACGAAATAGGCGAACACCAGCAGGAAGATGGAAATGCCGAGCGCATCCTTCAGCGTCGCATAGGGCGTGAAGGCCACGGTATCCGTCTTCAGCTTGACTTCGACGCCGGTGGGGTTCGTCTGGCCGGTCACATGCAGCGCCCAGATGTGCAGGATGACAACACCCGCAATCATGAACGGCAGCAGATAATGCAGCGAGAAGAAGCGGTTGAGCGTCGGATCGTCGACGGCAAAGCCGCCGAGCAGGAAGGTCTGGATCCAGTCGCCGACCAATGGGAAGGCCGAGAAGAAGCCGGTGATAACAGTGGCGCCCCAGAAGGACATCTGGCCCCAAGGCAGAACATAGCCCATGAAGGCGGTTGCCATCATCAAGAGGTAGATGATCACGCCGAGAATCCAGAGGATTTCACGCGGCGCCTTGTAGGAGCCGTAGTAGAGACCGCGGGCGATGTGGAGATAGACCGCCACGAAGAAGAAGGACGCGCCGTTGGCGTGCATGTAGCGCAGCAGCCAGCCATGATTGACGTCGCGAACGATCTTTTCGACCGAGTTGAAGGCGATCGTCGTATCCGCTGCATAGTGCATGGCAAGAACGACGCCGGTCAGGATTTGCAGAACCAGCATGACGGCCAGCATGGCGCCGAACGTATAGGCATAGTTCAGATTGCGCGGAACCGGATAGGCGATGAAACTATCATAGACCATACGCGGCAGCGGAAGCCGCGCGTCGACCCATTTTTCGAGCCCTGTGGATGGCTCGTAAGACGAATGACCACTCATGATTCAGCTCCCCCTCAACCGACCTTGATCTTCTTTTCCGACGTGAACGCATATTGCGGTATGAAGAGGTTCTGCGGCGCGGGCCCATGGCGGATGCGACCGGCGGTATCGTAAACCGAACCGTGGCAGGGACAGAACCACCCGCCATATTCCCCTGCCTGACCGAGCGGAATGCAACCGAGATGGGTGCAGACGCCGATCATCACGAGCCAGTTCTCCTTGCCGTCGCCGGCCGAACGGGCAAGATCGGTCGCCTGAGCGTCAGCCGGAAGATTGGCATTGCGAGCGACCGGATCTTTCAGGTCCGCGAGCTGCGCGCCCTTGCCGTCGTCGATTTCCTTTTGCGTGCGGTTACGGATGAAGACAGGCTTGCCACGCCATTTCACCGTCAGAGACATGCCAGGCTCCAGGCTCGACACGTCGACTTCGATGGATGCAAGAGCGAGTGTCGATGCGTCCGGCCGCATCTGGTCGATAAACGGCCATGCGACGGCAACTGCACCCACCGCACTGGCCATACCCGTCGTCAAATAAAGAAAATCGCGACGAGTCGGCTCGCCGATGGACTCAACTGTCGTACTCTGCTCGCTCAAGGCTGCACATCCTCTTCCGCAAAACCACGGCAGAAACCGCGGCACCCCCTCACTAACGGTGAATCATCGCGACCATAATTCCGCCATAGATTCCTCCGTAACCCGCTGCGTTCTAAGCTTGATCGCAAATTATGTCCAGTCTTGGCAAGGGGAGAGGGCACAATGTCGCGGCAAAAACGCGCTATTGCGTCGCAGGCCCGAAGCTTAAGCTCCCTTGTTGCGACAGCTCGAGGTTAAGCGCATGAAAAAACAGTGGAATCACATAGTATTTTTTCGTGCCGCACGGCAAAATAAGCAGTAATTTCAATGCTGCATTGCAAAATTGCCACGGTCGTCGCATCTTTGGTCCATCGTCGGCATGAGCCTTTACCTCTTAAAACCAAATGGATTTGTCTTGCGATTTGTGGACGATTGTCACCGTTGCCTTGTGCCGTCAAAACATCGGAACATGAAGCACGAGAACTTGCCATGAGACACACGATTTATTGCGTTCTATGCGTTCTCTCCACGCTGGCGCTGGGGATTCTTGCGGCACGCTATGTCGCCGATTCCTGGTTATTGGGCTTCTTCGAAAGCCTGCAGGCCCACGTAAGTCTCTTTGCGATCCTGCTTGCCTTGATCGCATTCGTCTTCAAGCGTCACTGGTACGCGCTACTCCTGACCGCGGCGGGAAGCGTGCTGCTGGTCCATTCGGTCCTCATGCTGCAGGAATACGCAGCGTCTTCGCTTGTCGCTTCGGCGGAGGCGGGCGGCGGACATTTCGGGCTCCTGTCCTTCAACATCGAGGACAGCAATTTCGAAAACGGCGCCCGTATCGCCGATCTCATCGTCACCTCGAAAGCCGACGTCGTCGAAATTTTCGAAGCGGGACCAATCCTTTCCGAGATGGATCGCATCGCCAAGATCTATCCTTACCGCATCGGTTGCGGCGTGATGACTCCCGATTGCGACTCCCTGCTGCTATCGAAAAGGCCGTTCCAGACCCAGCTCATGCGCAGCCTCGGCAGCCTTTGGGACAATCGCTTCATTCTGGCCACCATCGACATGGATGGCCAGCCGGTCAATTTCGCCTCTGCTCATTTGAGCAAGCCCTATTTCGATGCATTCCATCAGATCGAGCTCGGTCTTCTCGCCCCTGCCCTCAACGACGTGAAAGGGCCATTGATTCTGGCGGGAGACTTCAACGCCTCTGTCATCACACCCGACATGTGCGATTTTCTGGCCACGACCGGCCTTCGCCATGCCTTCCCCGAGCCTGCGACCTGGCCGATCGCGGCTGGCGCCTACGGCATCAGCATCGATCACGTCTTTGCCCGCGCGCCGCTCCGGTTGGTATCCGTCAGGCAGATCCGAGATGCGATGGGCTCGAACCATTTCGGCTTGATGACGGAGTTCAGTGTCCCTCGCCCCGGTGGTTCAAACGACGCCGCAGTCAATTAGATCTGATGCGATCAATCGGCATCCGCCGCGATGAACCCGCCGGACTGGCGGGCCCAGAGCTCCGAATAGAGGCCGCCGTGGGCAATCAGCTGGTCATGCGTGCCCTCCTCGATGATCTTGCCCTTGTCCACGACGACCAGCCGGTTGAGCTTGGCAATGGTCGACAGCCGGTGGGCGATCGCCAGGACGGTCTTGCCCTTCATCAGCATATCCAGATTGGCTTGAAGCACGGCCTCGGCCTCTGAATCCAGCGCCGATGTCGCCTCGTCGAGCACCAGGATCGGCGCGTCCTTCAGCATGACGCGTGCAATAGCGATGCGCTGGCGCTGGCCGCCCGAAAGCTTGACGCCGCGCTCGCCGACATGGGCCGCATAGGCCGTGCGCCCCTTCTGATCCTCCACAGCGGCAATGAAGCGATCCGCCTCTACCTGTCGCGCCGCCTCCACCATCTGCTCGTCGCTGGCATCGGGGCGGCCGAAGAGGATGTTGTCGCGAATGGAGCGATTGAGCAGTGCCGTATCCTGCGTCACCATGCCGATCGCGCCGCGCAACGTTTCCTGCCGCACGCCGGCAATATCCTGGCCGTCGATCAGGATACGACCGCCCTCGAGATCATAGAAGCGCAGCAGCAGATTGACGAGCGTCGTCTTGCCCGCACCCGACCGGCCGACGATGCCGACCTTCTCGCCGGCAGCCAGGTTAAGGGAGAAATTGTCGATGACGCCGCCGCCCCGCCCATAGTGGAAAGTGATATCGTCGAAGCGGATTTCAGGACCGGTGACGATCAGGTCCTTGGCATCGGGCCGATCGACAAGGCCGATCGGCTCGGAGATCATCTCGGCCGAATTCTGGATCGTGCCGAGATTGCGCATGATGGCGTTGAATTGTGCCATCATGCGGCCGAAGAGCATGTTCAGCCGCAGCACCATGCTGAGCGTGAAGGCGACGCCTCCGGTCGAAATCTCGCCTGCCAGCCAGAGATGGACGGCCAGCGCGCCGATGGTGGTGATCATGACGCCGGAAAGCAGCGCCAGCGACGAACGCACGCCGGTCAGAAGCCGCGTAAACGGCATGACGGCCGCCTGGAAACGGTCGAAGCCGCTGCGGATATAGTGGTCGTTCTGCTCTTCGCGGCCGAAGAGCTTCAGCGTCTGAATATTGGCATAGGCATCGACCATGCGCCCGTTCAGCATCGAGGACGCCTCCGCCGCATTGCGCGCATGCCGGCGAATGCGCGGCACGAAATAGCGGGCAAGCATGGAGAAAACGCCGATCCAGACCGCAATGACAGCTGCGAGCCGCCAATCCAGTCCGCCGACCAGCGCGATGGTCGAGGCGGCATAGATGATGATGAACCAGACGACCTGCAGCAGCGATACGACGAGATCGCCCGTCGCTTGCCCCGCCGACCAGACCTTGGTGACGACGCGGCCGGAAAAATCATTCTGGAAGAACTCGACCGACTGTCTCGCCACATGCCGGTAGGCCTGCCAGCGCACGAGGTTGAGAAAGCCGGGAACAACTACCTGCTCCTCGACCAGTGCGCCGAGGCTCACGACCACGAAGCGCACGACGAGCACGACGAAGACCATGGCGAGCAGCGCAGCGCCGTGACCGGCGAGCAACCCGCTCCACCCCTCGCCCGGCTTCACCTTGTCGAGAATATCGACCAGATGGCCGACAAACCAGAACAGCGCCGCCTCGAGCATGGCGACGGCCCCGCCAAGCGCGGCCATCGCCACGAAGGGACCCTTGGCCTGACTGACATAATACCAGATGAAGGCGCCGAGCGGCCGCGGCGGCCGGAGATCGCCGCGGCGGTAATAGGGATCAATCCAGGTCTCGAACAGACGGAACACGGTGCGGATGAACATGGAAGCGATATAGGGAATTTCCGCAGAGCCGGAAAGTAAAGACAGGTCATCGCGAAGGTTACATTTTCGTTAGAATGCCCCATCTGTGCGTAATGAAGCGACGCGAGATCGCGACCGACCCGCAATTTCATTCAAGACCGGAGAACACGACGCGCCGATATTGCCTGAAGCCATCATCGAGTGAGATTCATGCCCTCTATTTTCCCTCAAGCCGATGCGGTGTATCCGCGGCATCCGTCGTCAATCCACCCCTGGCCCGCGACGAACCGGCCAATCGGGTGTTCCGCCGCTCGAAGCAGTGCGATTGCGGCTTTCATCGTTGGGAAAGCTTCGCCTGCGGCCCACCCGGACGCCTTGCGCGGATCGGCAGCCGAAATAAGCACGTCGGCTCAAGCCTTGTCGCCAACATGCTGCTCGTCCATGGGGGCAATCGCATGAGCATGGAGTTTCTGATAACGACCCTTATCATCGTGGCGTCTCCCGGCACCGGAGCAATCTACACGCTCGCTGCCGGATTATCGGGCGGCGCGAGGGCGAGTATGGTCGCGGCGTTCGGGTGCACACTTGGCATCATCCCGCATTTGCTTGCCGCGATAAGTGGCCTTGCAGCACTCCTGCACACCAGCGCCGTGGCGTTTCAAGCGCTGAAATGGCTCGGCGTCGCCTATCTGCTTTACATGGCCTGGTCGATGTTTTTAGAGCGGGGTGTTTTGCGCGTCGACGGTGCGCCGACCGACAAAAGCACGCGGCAAGTGATTGGCTCGGCAATCCTGATTAATTTGCTCAATCCGAAATTATCGATCTTTTTCTTCGCCTTCCTGCCTCAATTCGTGATGCCGGACCAGACAAGTCCGATTACGCTGATGCTGAAGCTTTGCCTGGTATTCATGGCACTCACCTTCATCATTTTCGCGGGATATGGTGTGTTCGCGGCCTATTTGCGCCGCCATATCGTCTCAAATCCGACTGTTCAGTCGTGGATGCGTCGAAGCTTCGCGACCGCATTCGGATTGCTCGCAGTACAACTTGCCCTTGCGAGCCGTTAGCGCGCATTGCCGTCTTCCACGTCGTTGTTGCGTTTTGATTTTGGGGAGATAGCCGCCTTGGCCTCTTCCTGATCGGCTCGGCCCTTGTGCTGCGAAGACAGTATGGCCGAAAGGGACCTGGAAACAACAACTGGGGCGCCTCAGCGCCCCAGTTGCCCTGTCCATTATTGTGCTGCCGCCTCGACCTCTTCGTGATCGGCGAGGAAGCCACCGGACTGCCGGCTCCAAAGCTCGGCATAGATGCCGCCATTCTGGACGAGCTCCTGATGCGAGCCCATCTCGATGATCCGGCCCTTGTCGAGAACGACGAGGCGGTCCATCTCGGTCAGCGTCGACAGGCGGTGGGCGATGGCGATCACCGTCTTGCCGTGCATCAGGGCGAAGAGGTTTTCCTGGATCGCCGCTTCCACTTCGGAATCGAGCGCCGAGGTTGCCTCGTCGAGCACCAGGATCGGCGCGTCCTTCAGGAAGACGCGGGCGATCGCGACACGCTGCCTCTGGCCGCCGGAAAGCTTGACGCCACGCTCGCCGACCTGCGCATCCAGTCCCGTGCGCCCCTGCATGTCGACCAGCCCTTCGATGAATTCCCAGGCATTGGCACGCTTGGCCGCCTGGATCACCTCTTCGTCGGTCGCATCCGGACGGCCATAGGCGATGTTGTCGCGGATCGAGCGATGCAGCAGCGACGTATCCTGCGTCACCACGCCGATCATCGAGCGAAGGCTGTCCTGCGTCACCCCGGCGATATCGTGGCCGTCGATGGTGATGCGGCCGCTCTCCAGATCGTAGAAGCGCAACAGCAGGTTCATCAGAGTCGTCTTGCCGGCACCGGACCGGCCGACGAGGCCGACCTTCTCGCCCGCGCGGATGTCGAGGCTCAGATCCTCGATCACACCCTTCGCCTTGCCATAGTGGAAGCGAATCTGGTCGAACCGGATCGCTCCCTGCTTGGCCGCGATCGGCGAAGCAGCCGGCTTGTCGACGATGTCGTGCGGCTTCGCCATCATCTCCATGCCGTCATAGACGGTGCCGATGTTTTCGAAGAGCGCCGAAACTTCCCACATCACCCACTGCGACATGCCGTTGACGCGCATGGCAAGGCCAATGGCAATGGCGATGGAGCCGACCGAGATCGAACCGCTGAGCCAGAACCAGATGGACAGAGCCGAAACGATGAACAGCGCAGCGCAGTTGTTGAAATAGACGGAGGCGTGGAACAGCGTCACCTTACGCATCTGCTTATGGACGGTATTGAGGAATTCCTCCATGCCGGCCTTAGCATAGGTCTCTTCACGACCCGCGTGTGAGAAGAGCTTCACCGTGGCAATGTTGGTGTAGCTGTCGACCACGCGGCCTGTCATCGTCGAGCGTGCATCGGCCTGCTGCGCGGCGATCTTGCGCAACACCGGCACGAAATAGGCAACGATGGCCACGTAGATGCCGAGCCAAAGGAGGATCGGGAACATCAGTCGCCAATCAGCGGCCGCGATGACGAGGATCATCGACAGAAAATACGTCACCACATAGACGAAGACGTCGAGAATCTTCATGACCGTTTCGCGCACGGCCAGCGAGGTCTGCATTACCTTGGTGGCGACGCGGCCCGCGAACTCGTTGGCGAAAAAGGTCATGCTGTGGCGCAGCAGGAAACGATGCATCTGCCAGCGCGCGATCATCGGATAGTTGCCGAGCAGCACCTGATGCATGATGAAGCTGTCGAGTATCGCCGCAAGCGGCAGGCCGACGAGCACCATCGCGCCCATCCAGAACAGCTTGTGCCATTCGGTCTGCAGGAAGGTCGCCCTGTCCGCCTTCGTCAGCCAGTCGACGATATCGCCGAGGAATTTGAACAGAGCCACCTCGCCGATCGCGATCGACATGGTAAGGATGCTCATGGCGATCAGCCACGGCAAGGCCGGCTTGGAATAGTGCCAGCAGAAGGCGAAGAGGCCGCGCGGCGGAGTGTCCGGCACCTCGCTCGGGAATGGATTTAGTCGGCGTTCGAACCAGCCAAACATTGAAATGCTCCAGAGACTCGACCTTTTGACCACCTGCTGCGCCTAAAAGTCGCAGATTGATATGGTGGCCGGGCGATGAAAGAACGAGGCCATACTAGCCGCGAAATGAATCAAAAAAGGAGGTACCTGCGAAGGAGCGCCTTAAAGCGCCCTGATCAGAACCGTGTTCACGGCACGGGGGCGCATCATTACAAAGGTGATATCCATCTGCGCCTCCTATTTCGCTGGTTGTAGAGCGAGTGTCTTTTAGCGCGCATTTCTCTTTTTGAAAAGCGAAATATGCCTGAAAAATGGGCTGAAACCTTCAATTGTGCTGATGGGAAACATCACAAAAATCGAGGGATCGACGAAAATCGAAGACAAATTCGGGTGTTTTCGCTAGTTGCAGCGCATGACCAAGCTCCGCATCGCCCTTTATCAACCCGACATCCCCGGCAACACCGGCACGATCCTGCGGCTTGCCGCCTGTCTCGGCCTCGGCGTCGACATCATCGAGCCGGCCGGCTTCGACATATCGGATCGCAATCTGAAGCGCGCCGGCATGGATTACCTGACCGCAGTTACCCTCACCAGGCACGTCAACTGGGAACGCTTCGAGGCATGGCGGCGGGAAAGCGGACGACGGCTGGTGCTGGCCTCGACGAAGGCGGCGCAACGCTACACGGATTTTGCCTTCCGCGACGACGATATTCTCCTCTTCGGCCGCGAAAGCGCCGGTGTGCCGGAGCATGTGCACGAAAAGGCCGATGGCCGGATCCTGATCCCCATGGTCGAGGGCCAACGCTCCATCAATGTCGCGATGTCGGCAGCCATGATATCGGGGGAAGCCTTGCGGCAAACGCACTACAGCGCCGCGCGTCACATGTGACGCGCAAAGGTCGCTGTAGCACTTTAAAGCTGCCGCATAATTTTGTCCTTAAATCGATCCGATTTAAGGAATCATGCGGTAGCAGCCGCTTGCCGCACCGGGGCCGCGCCAGGCTTGAATGTCGCACCGAATAGGCGTTGGCACGCCGGATAAAGTGTGAGAAGCTTCGCCCTGGAATGCTCTAACTCAGGCAACCTTGGCGAGGTGACCCCATGTTCCAGACGGCATTCACGCTTTCCCTTACGCAGTTCGCACGCACATTGAGCCTCCCCGAACGGCTCCAGCACTCCCCTTTGCGCAACCTCGCGCTTGAAGGCTTTCGCCAGCGGAACCTGGCTCTGGATGCGCTGTTCTACGACGTCACGGTCATCACACCCGAGGAAGCCTTTTACATCAGTGACTCGCTCGCCGCCGAGGGCGCGATCCTGCTCGTTCCGCCGAGCGGTCTTGGGGCGCTCACCCTCTGCGAAACCATCGATGAATTCGTCTTGCGCGGCGGCGGCGATGCCCGGGCGCTCGCAGTCGCCGGCATCGGCGGTTCCGCGCTCGGAGCGGCCGCCTTCGCCCGCAATGTGGCCGATGCGGTCGACGCGCCGGTCGCGGTCGTCGTCTCGGGCTACGGCATAGCCGATGTCATCACCGAAGCCTTCGGCGGATCGCTTTTCTTCGGTCATTTGAGGGGACTGCGGCCTCTGCTTGAAAGCCTGGATGATCTTGCCGGCCGGCCCAATGTT
This sequence comes from Rhizobium sp. CCGE531, assembly GCF_003627795.1. Taxonomy (NCBI): domain Bacteria; kingdom Pseudomonadati; phylum Pseudomonadota; class Alphaproteobacteria; order Hyphomicrobiales; family Rhizobiaceae; genus Rhizobium; species Rhizobium sp. CCGE531. Next base: position 2,717,616 of record NZ_CP032684.1, read on the forward strand.
GGAGCGCAGCGTGACGGAACTGCTGCCCGCACCAGCCTGGACACCAGAACGGTACAAGCGCTTCTTGCCGATCCCCGCCTCTCCTTCCCTCTGCTGGCGGGCCACTCCAAAGGCAATCTCGTCCTTTCTGCCGCCCTGCATAACCTCTTAAAGCAGGATGAAGGGCGGGTCGCCGAACTGGCGCGATGTACGAAGATCGTGACGATCGGCGCGCGCATCGCCATGCCCTCGGTATTCACCGATGTCGTCGATGTCATGGGCGAGTGGGACTGGTTCGGCGAGATCAACTCACGACGGTACATCCACGCCGATCGGCGCATTTCGCAGGCATGGCATCACACGAACACCGATTTGAGCGGCCACCTGCCGGTGACCATCACGCTGATGGAAATTCTTGCGGCATCGCCCATCGTTGAAGATCAAAAGGCGGGGGAACGCCAAGCCGCAAAGCGCGGTGCCGTGGCCGAACCGCCGGCAATGCCGGAGACAAGGTCTCCCTCACCACCGGCTCCGGGCGGCGGCAACACGGCCACGATCGAGAAGGTCAAGAAAGCTTTCTCTACAGGCCCCATGCCAAGCGCTCAGCCGCCCGCATCCGGCCTGTCGGATGATGCACAATCACCCAAGCCGCATTGAGCTGGCGACACATCGCAAGCCAGCCAGGAGAAAACGGGAACGCACTTCGGAGCCTATCGCCCACTGAAGGCGGTAAAATATTAGGTCAATCCGCGGAGGGCAGGCGCCGCATGGTGAATTCGATGCGATCGCCGTCGATCTGACGCCAGCTTTCGACTTCAGTCCAATAAGCGGCTTTCGGAAATTCATCGAACCATTCGCGCGCCTTTTCACGCGCTTCGGGGCGGCTCAAACAAAAGGTCTCGCGAACGAATTCGCTTTTTCCGCCGGTGGGATGTTCCTGCCGGTAACGGAATATTCTGCGTCTCAACCCGTCTAGGGGCGGCGGTCCAGGTATCCTCATGATAAAACCTCGCCTTTGAGAGAGGGAACATAATACCGCATTGTGAAATTTGCGAGTCGATTCTCCTGCGACGTTGCTGCACTGGCTGCGCCGCAATCTTGCTGATATTCCAAATCACGATACATAGAGTGCGAATCGCGGGCCGCCGGCCGCTCGCGCCGTCGGAGAGCATGCATGGAACGACCCAATCTTCCCAAGGGATTACCCGAGGATATTGAAGAAAAGAAAGAAGCAGCGCGACACTGGTTCGAAGGCCTGCGCGACACGATCTGCGCGGAATTCGAGCAGCTGGAGAAAGAGCTGACCGGCCCTCTTTCCGACCAGGAACCGGGCCGCTTCGTCGCCAAAGACTGGCAAAGAGACAAGGGCCAGGGCGGCGGCGGCCGCATGTCGATGATGGAAGGCCGCGTCTTCGAAAAAGTCGGCGTCCATACATCGACGGTCCATGGCGAATTTTCCCCCGATTTTCGCAGCCAGATTCCAGGCGCCGAAGAAGATCCTCGCTTCTGGGCTTCCGGATTGTCGCTGATTGCGCATCCCATCAATCCGAACGTGCCGACCGTGCACATGAATACCCGCATGGTCGTCACGACGAGCCAGTGGTTCGGTGGCGGGGCCGATCTGACGCCGATGCTCGATCGCCGGCGCACCCAGGAAGATGCCGACAGCGCGCTCTTCCACCGTGCCATGCAGATCGTCTGCGATCGCCATGCCGTCGCGGACTACCAGCATTACAAGAACTGGTGCGACGAATATTTCTTCCTGAAGCACCGCAACGAGCCGCGCGGCATCGGCGGCATCTTCTTCGACTGGCTGCATTCTACGGAAGAAGCCGGCGGCTGGAATGCCGATTTTGCCTTCACGCGCGACGTCGGCCGCGCCTTCACGATGGTCTACCCGCGCATCGTCCGCTCCAATTTCAACGAAACATGGACGGAAGAGGACCGCGACGAGCAATTAATTCGCCGCGGACGTTATGTGGAGTTCAATTTGCTGTACGATAGGGGTACAATATTCGGACTGAAGACGGGCGGCAACGTGGAGTCCATTCTTTCGTCTTTGCCGCCGGTAGTGCGTTGGCCCTGATGCAGGTCGCGCAAGGGTGGCGGCGTTTTGCGATAACGACATGCGAAAGCGGGCGATGCTGAGCGTAACCAGCGAATCTGAAAGATCGCGACACGCTTTGGTGTCCGACATGAATTGATCGGACAATGCCCTGAAATCGGCGGGAGGAGTGCCTAAGTGATCTAATGCTCGTTTCAATCGGAGGAGGTTGTAATGGCAGCAGAGAAACAAGTCACCGAAGCTTCGAAAGAGCAGAAACTTTCACGCACGGTCGATAGTCCGGAGTTCATCATCCGGCTGGCCGAAGATATGCGGATCCGCAGCGGATCCGACCTGCCGCTATCCTGCTTCATCGAACAGATGAGAATGCAGTTGGCGGGCAAATCGCCGAACGACATCGCCCGCTTCGCGGCCGATCGTTCGGCAGGACAGGCACCGATTACGAAGTATCAGTCATCGGACTGCTTCAAATCCTGGGCAATGCCGGATTGAAATCCGGAAGACCGCCGCCGGCAAGCGGGAGGCTTGCCGGGCGGCAGAAACCTTTTTCCGTCCACCGCGTTTAGTCCCGTGTCCTTCGGCCCCTATGCCTTTCGGGCGTGAGGGACCGGAAACTAGTGAATGATGAGGAGGAAGATATGCGACTGTTCGAATGTGGTACGCTCGTGCCCGGCTGCTCCTGGCATACTCGCGCCAAGGACGATGCCGAAGTGGTTCGCCGCGCCGTCGAGCACATGCGCGAAGCGCATGGCGAAACAACTATCCGGGAAAACATGGTCGACAATATCAAGGCACGCATCCGCGACGAGGCCAACGCGGCCTGATTAGAGCACTTCCAGGAAAAGTGCGCAGCGGTTTTCCGTCCGGAATGCGTGGTAAAACAGGAAGATAGGCATTTTCGCGATTCGAAGAAAAGCGGAAATGCTCTGGTGCCGGCAAGAGGCCTCGATATCACGCAGCGGCCAATTCCTTCAGTCGGGCGAGAAGGCTCGCCCGGTTCATTGCAAAATTTCCGTCGAGCCATTCCTGCTCTAGCTTGCCAAGGAGTTCGCCAACGCGTGGCCCGGCGGCGATACCCGCGGCCAGCGCATCCGCGCCGCTGAGCGGAAATGCGGGCTTTTTCCATTTTGCCGCCCGTTCCAGCAATTTGCCCAGCCGCGCAGCACGCCCCATCTCCTCGAAATCGCTCTCCGCCTTGCTCCGCGCGGTTATCAGCGCCAGTTTCAGCCGAACCGCAACGCCGGAAGGATCATGGCGATAAAGCAGGCGGTCGAAGGCAGCTTCCGAGATATCGTCCCTGACGACTGGCGCATTAGCCCATGCCTGGAGATAGGCGCCTTCGGCTTTCGAAAGACGCAGCCGCTCCGCAAGCTTCGCAAGTCTCGCGGCATCCGGCGGCACGATGGCGGCAAGCCGCAGCAATGGCTCCGTCGGCCAGCCGAGCGCCTGTTCGGTGGCGACAAGCCCCGGAACGGCGTCGATGCCCCATTTCTCGGTCTCCGCCAGCACTTCGGTCAATATGCCGACCTGGCGCATCCAGAGCAGCGCCCTGCCCGGATCCTGAGCCGCCAGCAGCTTCTTCATTTCCGACCAGATGCGCTCGGCCGAGAGCGTTGATATCTTCTCCCTTGCAGCGGCACAGGCCCGCAACCCATCCGCATCCGGCCGGCCGCTGCCGTAATAGGCGAAGAAGCGGAAGAACCGCAGGATGCGCAAGTGATCCTCGGCGATCCGCGTCGCCGCATCGCCGATGAAGCGAATGTTGCGCCGCTCGAGATCGGCGAGCCCGCCGACGAGATCCACGACCTCGCCATCGGCCGAAGCGTAGAGCGCGTTGATCGTCAGGTCGCGCCGCTCGGCATCCGCCTGCCAATCCTGGCTGAAGGCGACGCGGGCGCGGCGCCCGTCCGTTTCAACATCGTGCCGCAGGGTGGTGATTTCGAACGGTTTTCCGTCAATTACCAGGGTCACGGTGCCGTGCGCGATGCCCGTCGGCACCGCCTTGATCCCGGCCGTCTCCGCTCTTTCGACGACGGCTTCCGGCAAGAGAGTGGTTGCTATGTCGATATCGGCGACCGGCAATCCCATCAGGCTGTTGCGCACCGCCCCGCCGACGACGCGCCCTTCGCCGCCATCGGCATCGAGCAACGACAGCACCCGCTGCAACGCCTTATCGCGAAACCAGGCCTCACCAGCAACGGACATCATGTGTAAAGCCTTTCATAAAGCGTGCGGACGATGCCCGCGGTAATGCCCCATATCATGCGCTGACCGTAAGGCATGCGGTAGAAATGCCGTTCGCTCCCCTGCCAGAGCATCGTGTCGGTGACATGGTGGCTGGGATTCATCAGAAAAGAGAGCGGCACCTCGAAGGCATCCTCCACTTCTGTCGGATTGAGAGCCAGATCGAAGCCGGGCTTCACGACCGCGAGAATGGGCGTAATGCGAAAACCGGTGGCAGCCAGATAATGCGGCAGCCGCCCGACAGGCTCGATGAAGATATCGGCAAGCCCAATCTCCTCGCCCGCCTCGCGCATGGCCGCCATTTCCGGCGAGGCATCCTCCGGATCGATGGCGCCGCCCGGAAAGGCGATCTGACCGGAATGCTTGCGCAGGGTGGATGTCCTCAGCGTGAAGATGACCTTGGCATCCTCGCCGCTGTCGACGACCGGTATGAGTACGGCAGCATCCTTCAGCTTCAGGTCCGCGACCTGCGATATGGTCTCCGGATTAAGCAGATGATCGCCATGATCGCGCCAGGCGAGATCGATCGGGCCGCCGCTCTGATTGAGGGCGCGACGGCGGAATTCATCTGCGGAATAAAGAGGGAATTCACTCATCGAGTCAGCGCATCCAGTTCCGCAACCGGCATGACGGGGAAGATCGTCCCGCCGGAGCGCACGCAGAACATCTCGCGCCCGGCGATTTCAACGGGTTCGCCGAGTTCGACGAGATCGTACATGACCGCGCGCGTCACCAGCGCCTCCAGGCGCCCCCGCACATGCAGGTAGGGCTTCAATTCGTCATTCTCGCCGCGGATGACGAAGCGGATCGGATGGTCCCTGCCCGCTTCGACGACATCGCCGACATTCGTGCGGAATGTCAGCACGCGCTTGCCATCGCGCTCCGTCACGCTCATCTCGACAGCCACGAAAGGCGCGTCGACGACGCGAATACCGACTTTTTCCACAGGCGTGACGAGATAGGTCTTCTCATCGGCATCCTTGCGCAGGACGGTGGAAAACAGTCGCACCAGCGGCGCGCGGCCGATCGGCGTGCCCAGATAGAACCAGGTGCCGTCGGCCCTGATTTCCATGTCGATATCGCCGCAGAACGGCGGATTCCAGCTATCGACGGGCGGCAGACCCTTCTTGCGGCCGCCGCTGTCACCGGCTGCGCGCGAAATCAGCGCCGCGAGGCTCGCAGCGTCGCCCGTTGCCTTGATTTCCTCGGTTGCCATTCTTCTGTCCCGGTTGGTCGTTAGTCACGAATATGACAGTTCTCACGAGATAGTCATTTGAAACGTGCTTGTCAGCTATCTTGGTGGCGATAAGTTGTATTGATTATGAGGCAAATGTGTAACGTCTGCGAATCACGCGCACCGTTTTTCTGCCATTGGAGACGCAAATGGGCATGATCAAATCGACCGAAACGAGCCTCGACGAGCAGGCCATCATCGCATCCGCCGAAAAGGCGTTGAGCGATATTGCCGCCGTTCGCGAGGAGGTGTCGAAGGTCATTTTCGGCCAGGAAAGCGTTGTGGAGAACACGCTTCTGGCCGTGCTCGCCGGCGGTCACGCCCTGCTCGTCGGCGTGCCCGGCCTTGCAAAAACCAAGCTCGTGACCACGCTCGGCGCAGTCCTCGGCCTTGCCTCCAACCGCGTGCAGTTCACCCCCGACCTCATGCCCTCGGATATTCTCGGCTCCGAAGTGATGGATCAGGACGAGAGCGGCCGCCGCTCCTTCCGCTTCGTCAAGGGACCGGTCTTCGCGCAATTGCTGATGGCCGACGAGATCAACCGCGCCTCGCCGCGCACGCAGTCGGCCCTGCTTCAGTCCATGCAGGAATACCACGTCACCATCGCCGGCCAGCGTTATGACCTGCCCGCTCCTTTCCACGTTCTCGCAACGCAGAACCCGCTCGAGCAGGAAGGCACCTATCCGCTGCCGGAAGCCCAGCTCGACCGTTTCCTGCTGCAGGTTGATGTCGATTATCCCGAGCTTGCCGACGAGCGCCGCATCCTGCTTGAGACCACCGGTCTCAGCGAAGCGACGCCGCAGGCGGTCATCGATGCAGAGCGCCTGCTGGAAATCCAGCAGCTGATCCGGCAGATGCCGGTTGGTGACGGCGTGGTCGATGCGATCCTGTCTCTGGTGCGTTCCGCCCGCCCGGGCCAGGGCAATGCCTCGACCGACAAGCATGTCGCCTGGGGTCCCGGCCCGCGCGCCGGCCAGGCCATGATGCTTTGCGCCCGTGCCCGCGCACTTTATGAAGGCCGGCTTGCACCGTCGATCGACGACGTGCATGCGCTGGCAGAACCCATTCTCGAGCACCGCATGGCGCTGACCTTTGCGGCTCGCGCCGAAGGCATGTCGGTGCGCGATGTCATCGCAGGGCTGTTAAAACAGCCGAGACCATGAGCCGGATGTCGAGGAGAGTATAGCGCGTGGCATCCATCGGACAGATCGTCAGACCGACCTCAGGCAACGATGCCCTCTCCCGAGCCCGTAGTCGCGCCGCCCTCGTGCCGGATTGCCTTGTCGAAGCCAAGCGCATCGCCAACACCGTCATCGCCGGCTGGCACGGCCGGCGTAAACGCGGCATCGGCGAGAATTTCTGGCAATTCCGCCCCTATACCGAAGGCGAAAGCCTTTCGCGCATCGACTGGCGGCGCTCGGCCCGCGACGATCACACCTATATCCGCGATCATGAATGGGAAGCGGCGCACACGATCTGGCTCTGGGCCGATCTGTCGCCGTCCATGATGTACAAATCGACCTATGGCCACGCCTCCAAGGAGAGCCGTGCGCTCGTCCTGATGCTGGCGCTGGCGGAAATTCTCTCCCGCTCCGGCGAACGCATCGGCTGCCCCGGCATCATGGAGCCGGTCTCGACCCGCAATGCCGCCGAACGGCTGGCGGCAGCCCTGATGCACACGCCTCTCGAAGGCGGCCTGCCGCAGACGGCGATGATCCGCGGCTGGAGCGACATTGTGCTGATCGGCGATTTTCTCGATGACACCGACCGCGTCATGGGCAGCATCGGGCCTTTGGCGCGCCGGGGCTTGCGCGGTCATGTGATCGAGGTGGCCGATCCGGCCGAAGAACTCTTTCCCTATAGCGGACGAACCGAATTCAGCGATCCCGAAACAGGTTCGAAGCTCATTGCCGGCCGCGCGGAAAACCTGCGCGACGACTATCGACGCGCCTATCTCGGCCGCCGCGAAAACCTCGGCCAGTCGCTGCGCCATCTCGGCTGGACCTTCATCAGCCACCGCACGGACCGGCTGGCCTCCGAAGCGCTGGTCGCCGTGCATATGTATCTTTCCGGCATGCCCGCCAGGGTAGCTCCCGGAGGGCAGCCATGAGTGGTCTCTCCTTCGCATTCGCCTCGCCCGCCATCCTCGGCGCTTTGATCCTGCTGCCCGCGATCTGGTGGCTGCTGCGTCTCACGCCGCCACAGCCACGGGCAGAAGTCTTTCCGCCGCTGCGCATTCTGGCCGCCATCCTCAAGCGCGAGGAAACGCCGGCGCGCAGCCCGTGGTGGCTGACGCTGCTGCGCATGCTGCTGGCCGCCCTCGTCATTCTCGCCATCGCCAATCCGATGTTCAATCCGCGTACCAATACGCTGTCGAGCGGCGGCCCGCTGGTATTGGTGATCGACAATAGCTGGGCCAGCGTCTCGGATTGGGAGCGCCGTGTCCGAACGGCCGACGCGCTGATCGACGATGCCGATGCGAAAGAGATTCCCGTCTCAATCGCCTTCACCGCCGAGCAGAACAATGATGCGACGCCGGGTGCCGCGACATCGGCCCGTGACAAGCTGCATGCCATGAACCCGCGGCCGCTGGTGCCGGATCGCGGGCGTGCCGCCGATGCCGTGAAGGCCGCGCTCAACGGCAGCAGGCCCGGCACGATCGCCTTCATCTCCGATGGCGTCAAGAGCAAGGGCAAGGACGACATCGTCAGCCGGCTCGCCGCGCTGCAGCCAAGCGAGCTGCGGATGATCGAAGGCGATGGTCAAAACATCATTGCACTCACCGGCGCGACCAATACCGCCAACAACATGACCGTCACCGCAACGCGCCTGAATGGCACCGCCCCGATGCGCCTTGGGCTGACCGCGCAGGACAACCAGGGACGACCGATCGCCGCCGGTTCGCTTGATTTTGCCGACGGCCAGACAATCGCCACCGGCTCCATTGCCGCTCCTTTCGAGATGCGCAATGATTTCGCCCGCATAAGCCTCGACCGGCAGGCGAGCGCAGGCAGCGTCTATCTGCTCGACGATGGTTTCCGGCGCCGGCGCGTGGCACTTCTCTCCGGTCAGGCGGCCGACGAATTCCAGCCGATCCTGTCGCCGCTCTACTATATCCAGCGCGCCCTCCAGCCCTATGCCGACCTGACCCAGCCGAACAGCGCCGATCTCGCCAAATCGATCCCGGAATTGCTCGCCGGCAATCCCTCGGTCATCATCATGGCCGATGTCGGTCGCCTGCCGCAGGAAACCTATGCGCCGCTGCAGAAGTGGATCCAGAATGGCGGCACCCTCGTCCGCTTCGCCGGCCCGCGTCTTGCCGCGGCACCCGCCGACGATCCCCTCGTTCCGGTGACGCTGCGGCAGGGCGAGCGCACCTTCGGCGGCGCGCTTTCCTGGGCCGAGCCGCAGCCGCTCGCCGATTTCCCGTCCTTCGGCCCCTTCGCCGGCATGCCGAAGCCCAAGGATGTCCTGATCAAGCGGCAGGTTCTGGCCGAGCCGACGCCGGATCTGGCCGAACGTACCTGGGCAAGCCTTGCCGACGGCACGCCGCTGGTGACCGAAAAGCAGATGCAGGCCGGCCGCATCGTTCTCTTCCACGTCAGCGCCGAACCGCAATGGTCCGACCTGCCGATATCAGGCGATTTCGTCGAAATGCTGCGCCGGATCGTGCAGCTGTCCCACGCCGGTGGTGTCACCCCGGCGGAAGGGGCCGCAGCCAAGGGAAGCGAGGCAATGCCGCCTTACCGGCTTCTGACGGCCAAGGGCGTATTGACCAGCGAAATCGGCAGCGCCCGCCCGCTGGAGCCGAACAATAAGGGAGCCGCTGTCGCGAGTTTCGACAACCCACCCGGCCTCTACGGCTCCGAAGAGGGCTTTACCGCGCTCAATACCCTGCCGAGCGGCACGGAACTGAAACCACTGGATGCCTCGGCGCTCGGCTCGGTCGCACGCGAAGGCCTTATCGGCGGCGAAGCCTGGTCGGCAAAGCCGATCCTTTTCACCCTCGCCTTCCTGATCCTGCTGGCCGACAGCCTGGTCGTATTGTTCATGAATGGCGCCTTTCCGCGCCTGGGCAGATCGGCAAAGACAATCGCCGGAGGCGCGGCGATGCTGCTGCTGGCGGCCTCGCTTTCCATCTTCCTGCATCCGGCAAGCGCTCTCGCCGACGATTCAAAACCCGGCGACGACACCATCTTTTCGCGGTTGGACAAGACGCATCTTGCCTATGTCGTGACGGGCGAGTCGGAAGTCGATCACATCTCCGAGCGCGGGCTTGCCGGCCTCTCCGACTATCTCACCTATCGCACGACGCTCGAGCCCGGTCCTCCGGTCGGGCTGGACCTGACCAAGGACGAATTGGCCTTTTACCCGCTTATCTACTGGCCGGTTTCAGCGACAGCACCGATGCCCTCCAACGACGCCATCAACCGCATCGATGCCTATATGCGCAATGGCGGCACCGTGCTGTTCGATACCCGTGACGCCATCGACACGATGGGCGATACCTCGACACCGAGCCCGAACGGCCAGCGGCTGCAGCAGATCCTCGCCAATCTCGATATTCCGCCCTTGGAGCCGGTGCCGGCGGGACATGTGCTGACCAAATCCTTCTATCTTCTGTCGAGCTTCCCCGGCCGCTATGCCGATAGCCCGCTCTGGGTGGAAGCGCGCCAGGATATGCGCCGCGACGCGAATGCGGTCGCAACCTCAGACGGCGTGACGCCGATCATCATAACGGGCAATGATCTTGCCGGTGCCTGGGCCGTGGATGAAAACGGTTCGCCGCTGCTGCCGACCGTGCCGCCGGACGAGTCCCAGCGCGAATATGCCTACCGCACCGGCGTCAACATCATGATGTACATGCTGACCGGAAACTATAAATCCGATCAGGTCCACGTTCCGGACATCCTGCAGCGCTTGGGGCAATAATATGAATATCGGTTTCGCCCCATTCCTCCCCTGGCCTATCCTGGCCGCCCTGGCGGTGCTGACGCTCGCCATTGCGGCGCTTGCGATCTACAGGCGCCTGCGCGGCGGTTGGATCCGTGCTCTGGCAGGCATCGCCCTCTTGGCCGCGCTCGCAAATCCCGTACTGATGCAGGAAGACCGCGAGCAGCTGACGACCATCGTCCCCATCGTGGTCGACCGCAGTCTCAGCCAGGAGACACCGGAACGCTCCAAGATGACCGATGACGCGCTGGCGATGCTCAAGGATCGGCTGGCGCAATTCCCACGCATGGAGCCACGCATCGTCGAGGTGCGCGATCCGGCGGAAGCAGAATCGCCGTCGACGCGGCTTTTCTCCGCCCTCTCTTCATCGATCGCGGACGTTCCGCCCGCCCGCATCGGCGGCGCCATCTTCCTGACCGACGGCCAGATCCACGATATTCCCGGCGTCAACCAGCAGCTCGGCTTCGACGCGCCCATCCACGGGCTGATAACGGGCAAGCTGGACGAATTCGATCGCCGCATCGAAATCGTGCGCGCGCCTCGCTTCGGCATCGTCAACGACGAACAGCAGCTTGTCTTTCGCGTCGTCGACGATGGCAAGAGCCCGGGCGTCACGGCAGCGGTGACGGTCAAGATGAACGGCGACGAAATCGCCACGCTGCAGGCAACGCCCGGACAGGACACGCCCTTCAGTTTCAAAGTCCCCCGCGCCGGCAACAATGTCCTCGAATTCGCCGTCGCCGAGGTGCCCGGCGAGGTCACCGCGATCAACAACCGCACTGTCCAGCTGATCGAAGGCATCCGCCAGAACATGCGCGTCCTGCTCGTCTCGGGTGAGCCGCATGCCGGCGAGCGCGCCTGGCGCAATCTCCTGAAATCGGACGCCTCGGTCGATCTCGTGCACTTCACCATCCTGCGTCCGCCGGACAAGCAGGACGGCACGCCGATCAACGAATTGTCGCTGATCGCCTTCCCGACGCGCGAGCTTTTCGTCGACAAGATCACCTCTTTCGACCTGATCATTTTCGATCGCTATCAGGACCGTCAGAACGTCCTGCCGACGATCTATTATGATTACATGGCGCAATATGTCGAAAACGGGGGCGCCCTGCTCGTGGCGGCCGGTCCCGAGCATGCCGGCGGCAGTTCGATCGCGCTGACGCCGCTTGCCTCCGTGCTGCCGGCCGAGCCGACGGGCCAGATGATCGAGAAGGCCTTCTATCCGCGTCTGTCGGATCAGGGCCGCAAACATCCAGTGACACGCGGCCTGGACGGATCCGATACCGAACCTCCGCATTGGGGCCGCTGGTTCCGCAGCGTCGATGTCGAGAAGCCGCAGGGCCAGACCGTGATGGTCGGCGCGAATAACAGTCCCTTGCTGGTGCTGAACCGCGTCCGCCAGGGACGTGTCGCCATGCTGCTCTCCGACGAAGGCTGGCTCTGGGCGCGCGGCTTCGAAGGCGGCGGCCCGCACGTATCGCTCTATCGCCGCATCGCCCACTGGCTCTTGAAGGAGCCGGCGCTGGAAGAAGAAGCGCTGACGGCAAACGCCGCCGGCCGGACGCTGCAGGTGACGCGCCAGACCATCGGCGAAGAGCCCGGCCCGGCCACGATCAAATCGCCATCCGGCAGGACACAGACCTTGCCGCTGAAGCAGACGCAGCCTGGTCTCTACCAGGCCGAAAAACATATGGATGAGATCGGGCTTTATCAGATCGCCAACGGCAACCTGTCGACGCTCGTTCACATCGGCGCCATCGATGCTCCGGAATTCAAGGCGATGATCTCGACGACCGAGACGCTGAAGCCGCTGGCGCAGAAGACCAAGGGTCTCGTTACCCGGGTCGCCGGCGCCAATGGCGGCGTAACTGTGCCGCAGGTCCTGCCGGTGCGCGGCGCCGTTCGCGTCGCCGACGACCAGCGCCTGACCATCCGCATGACCGACGAAACCGTGCTGAAGGGTATCAATACCCTGCCCCTGTTTGCGGGCTTTGCCGGCCTTGCCGCCCTCCTCTTTGCCTTCTCCGCCACATGGTGGCGCGAAGGACGGTGACCGTGATGAAATTTGATGTGACCGATGCCCCCAGCGAAAGCCAACTCGCGGCCATCAGCGAGGGACTGACGGCCTTCAATGCCGCCGATGTCGGCCCCTCCGAGCGCCGCCCGCTTGCTGTTCTGATCCGCGACGAGACCGGCAAGACCATTGGCGGGATTTCCGGCTACACCGCCTGGGGATGGCTGTTCACCGCATGGCTCTTCGTGCCGGAAACCCTGCGCGGCCAGGGCATGGCGGGAAAGCTGCTGGACGCGGCGGAAGCGGAGGCAAGCGCGCGCGGCTGCTTTGGAGCCTGGATCGATACGTTCAATCCGCAGGCGCTGCGGGCCTACCAAAGGCAGGGCTATGCCATCTTCGGCGAGCTACCCGATTTCCCGGCAGGCCGCAGCCGCTTCTTCCTGCAGAAGAAACTATCGCCCCGCTGAAAAGCGGCGGGACAATAGATTTCACTTTCAGAACAAGGCTTTAGAGCAATTCCAGGAAAAGTGCGTAGCGGTTTTCCGTCCGGAATTGCGTGAAAACAAAGAGATAGAGCGGTTCAGCGATTCCGTGAAAAGCTGAACCGCTCTAGACGGCAATCGCAGTCAATAGCATGTCGTCGTCCCCGTCCTCTTCTTCCGTCGCAACGGCCGATACCGAATCATCGCGCCATGCGATCGAGCCGTGCAGCCGCGCATGCACGTCGGCGGCGACAGGCACGACCAGCACCCGATTGGGATCGACGGGACCGGGGAAAGTCAGCGCGTTATAGGCAACCTTCTCGAAGCCGAGCGGGCTATAATAAGGCGGGTCGCCGACGAGGATGACGGCTTCCGAGCCCTTGCGCTTGGCGGCCTCGACAGCGATGCGCACGAGCTCGCGGCCGATGCCCTTGTTCTTGTGCGAGGGGCGCACGGCAAGAGGCCCGAGCAGATGACCCTTGACCGATCCGGCCAGCACCGGCGTCATCCGCACGGAGGCGATCGTCTCGCCATCGTCGGCGCAGATGAAGGACAGCGACCGGTCATGCGGCCCCTGTTCGCGAATGCGAGCCGCAGCGCGCGTAAACCGGCCGGGGCCGAACGCTTCTTCGTTGATGATTTCGATGACAGCGTCGTGCGACGCATCCTCAGTGAGGTAGACCAGATCGTGCTTGTACATTAGACCAAGGAAACCAGATAGACGGACGATATTGTTCTCGAAGGCGCTCATCGAGCGTTCAAGATCATCGGCGTCGTCGCAGGCTTCTGGTTACTTTCATGACAAGGGGTCCTTAAAGTGTGAAAGCCGGATAGCAGGAAATATTCCGCGCGTCCAATGCAAAATGCATGATGCCGTTTATTGATGCGGGATCGTGTCGGCATCCTCGCTTCCCGGGCGTAACGCCGGTGCCCGGCCCCTCCCGGCCGTGCATGCGACGCAGTGTTCATCATTTGCCGCCTCGAAATCCGGCTGATATGCCGTATTTTCGCTATAAGTTCTTAGCAGTTTCCCCGAAAGGATCGAGCAATGGGCATGTTGGTGGACGGCGTCTGGCAAGACGTCTGGTACGATACCAAAGAGACGAATGGCCATTTCAAGCGCGCCGCGTCGCAGTTCCGAAACTGGATCACCGCGGATGGCAGCGCTGGGCCGACAGGCACCGGCGGCTTCAAGGCTGAAGCCGGACGCTACCATCTCTACGTGTCGCTCGCCTGCCCCTGGGCACATCGAACCCTGATTTTCCGCAAGCTGAAGAAACTCGAGGAGCTGATCTCCGTTTCGATCGTCGATCCGCTGATGCTGGAAAGCGGCTGGGAGTTCAAAGGGAAAGACGGTGGAACCGTCGACCATCTCTTTGGCGCCGATAAGCTCTGGGAAGTTTATCTCAAGGCCGATCCGCATTATTCCGGCCGGGTGACTGTTCCCGTGCTCTGGGACAAGCAGACCGGCACGATCGTCAACAACGAATCAGCTGAAATCATCCGCATGTTCAACACTGCCTTCGATAGCCTGACCGGCTCCAAGGCGGATTTCTATCCCGCCGATCTCAGCGCCGATATCGATGCCCTGAACGAGCGCGTCTACGACACGGTCAACAATGGCGTCTACAAGGCCGGCTTTGCGACGGCTCAGGAAGCCTACGAGGAAAATGCCCGACGCCTCTTCGAAACCCTCGATATGCTGGACCAGCGGCTGGCGGCGAAACGCTACCTCTTCGGCGATCGCGTGACGGAAGCCGACTGGCGACTGTTCACGACGCTCGTCCGCTTCGACGCCGTCTATGTTGGCCATTTCAAATGCAACATCCGCCGCATCGCCGATTATGCCAATCTCTCGGCCTATCTGCGGGATCTCTATCAGATTGCCGGCGTTGCCGAGACGGTGAACCTCGCGCATATCAAGAACCACTATTATCGCAGCCACAAGACGATCAATCCCACAGGTGTCGTGCCGATCGGCCCCGATCTCGACTTCGATCGTCCGCATGGCCGCGAGCAATTGGCAAAAGCCGCCTGACTTGAATGCCGGCAGCTACCAGTGATTGGAAGGAGCCTCCGCTGCTTCCAATTCCTTCAGCCTGCGATAGGTTGCCTTTGTCGTTCCGGGCGGCAGCGCGTCGATCGCAAAGAAACCGCTTTCGACGATCTCGCGATCCGGCTTGCGCGGCGCGGTCTGCGTGACCTCGACACGGTAGAAAACGACGTGGTCTCGTTTGCTGGTGCGATTGTTGAAATAGACGTGGAAGAGCTGCGGCCGGCCCGTGATCACCAGATTGCCCTCCTCCCGCAGCTCCTTGGTCAACGCCTGCTCCACCGTCTCATGGCGCTCGACCCCGCCGCCGGGCATGTGCCAGCCGGCGATATAGGAGTGCCGCACCAGGAAAACTCTCCCCTCCCGATCGAAGCAGGCCGCGCGCACGCCAAGCGTCATGCTGCGGGTCAGGCCGAAATAGACATGCAGCGCCCGACCGAACAAGCGCACCGCCAACCCCTGCTTTTCGTCCCTCGAAATCTCGTCGCTCATGCGTGAAACCCGGTGCCCCGATCTGCAATGAGGTTGGGGATGTATTTGTTTTGACAATAGAGTGGGCTATGTCTCATCCCATGTTCAAGCTCGCGCATATTTCCGATGTTCACCTTGGTCCGCTGCCACGCCTTTCGATCAGAGAACTCGCCTCCAAACGCATTACCGGATTTGTGAACTGGCACCGGAACCGGCGCAAGCATCTTTTTGGCGGTACGCTCGATCTCCTTCTTGACGACATCAAGGCGAAGCAGGCCGATCATCTCGCCGTAACCGGCGATCTCGTCAATCTTGCAAGCGGCATGGAGATCCAGACTGCAGCAGCATGGCTGAAGACGGTCGGCGATCCCCTCAACACTTCCGTCGTTCCCGGCAATCACGATGCCTATGTGCCCGGCGCATACGAAAAGGCCATGCGCGCCTGGTATCCCTATGTCAGGGGCGACGGCGCTCCCGCCGAATGGCCGGAAAACCAGCGCATTTTTCCCTATCTGCGTATTCGGGGCCAGGTCGCGCTGATCGGCTGCTCGACCGCCGTCGCCACGCCGCCCTTTGCCGCCAGCGGCTTCTACTCCGCCCGCCAGGCGCGCGAGACGGTGAACATTCTGCGCGCGGCCGAAGATGCCGGGCTCTTTCGCGTCGTCATGATCCATCACCCGCCGATTCGCGGCGCGACCAGCTTCTACAAGCGCATGATTGGCATTCGCCGCTTTGCAGCCGTCCTATCGACGGGCGGCGCGGAGCTGGTCCTGCATGGGCACACGCATCTCAACACCTTGCATTGGCTGCGCGGCCAGATGGGTCCGGTGCCGATCGTCGGGATCGCTTCCGCCTCGCAAGGGGTTGGCGGCCTGAAGCCGCGCGCCGCCTATAACCTCTTTACCATCGCCGGTCGTCCCGGCGCCTGGGAGTTGAAGGCTGAGCGCTACAGCCTCAACGACAAGGGCAGTGGCGTCGATCCGGAAGGCCTCGATATCCTAGCGATATGATCGCCGTTTTAGGATGTCGCACCGCATCGTTTCGGTGGCGTTTCCCAAGATACGGAGCTACAATCGAGCCATCGGAATCCCGGGAGGATAGGATGGATTTTAAGGCCACGATGAAAAGCTCCTCGACTGTGGCGCTTGCTGTCGGATTCTTGTTTGCCGCCAGCCTGCAAGCCATCGCCGCCGGCTCCGAAAGCGACGAAACGGCCCCGCCGCCCAAGAGCGAGACCACGACCAAATGCACTGACGGCAAGGTTTGGGACAAGGACAAGAAGGAATGCGTGAAGCCGAAGCAAAGCGGCTTCAATGACGATCAGCTGTTTAAGGCAGCGCGCGAATTCGCCTATGCGGGCCAGTATGACAACGCCATCACTGTCCTGAAGCTCGCAAGGAACCAGAACGACCCCCGCATCCTCAACTATCTTGGTTACGCCAATCGCAAGGCCGGCCGCATGGAGCTCGGCATGAGCTACTATCGCAAGGCGCTGCAGCGCGATGAGAATTATATCCTTGCGCGCTCCTATATGGGACAGGCCCTTCTCGAGCGGGGTGACGTTCAGGGCGCGCGCGTCCAGCTGGTCGAGATTCGCGACCGCGGCGGCGAAAATACCTGGGCTTACCGCTCGCTGCTGCAATCGCTCAAGGGCCAGGTCACCTATTGAGGCAGCGTGGGTCAGCGCATACGCAGATCGCCGCCCGGAGAAAGACAGTTAAGTGCGAGTGTTTTGAAGGCTTGCGAAACGGCACGGAAATGGTTCATACCAACACAGGACGATCATTCTGCTCGCATCACCCTTTCCAAGGGAAAGGTCACTATTTGCGGAAGCAGGTCGCCCATGTGACAACCTCCAACGCCTCTTTGGAAAGACCATGCCAACGCCGGTAGCAGCCATCGATATCAGACGCGATCTGGTCGGCCTTCTTCCGAAGCTTCGCCGCTTCGCGGTGACGCTGACCGGCGATCTGGCCGAGGCGGACGAGCTCGTCCAGAGCGTCTGTCAGCGCGGCATCGCCAAGTTCCATCTGTGGAACAGCGGCGGCAAGCTGGAAAGCTGGCTCTACACCATGGCTCGGCATCAATGGATCGACGAAGCGCGGCGCCACAAGCTGCGCCCCGCCGCCAAGGGCAATGCCCTGGAACAGGGCGACCTCGCATCCGGGACACATTTAAATCCGGTGGAAGACGGAGAAGCGCATCGCCTCGTCACATCTTTGCCCGAAGGACTTGCCAGTGTCTTCCTGCTGGTCGATGTCGAAAGACACAGTTACAAGCAGGCGGCCGATATCCTCGGCATTCCGCTATCGGCCGTGATGTCGCGGCTCTCCAGCGCACGTCTTTACCTTGCCTCTCAGGGTCACAGTCGCTCGCCTCGAAGGTTTTAAGCATTGCAAGACATGAAAAAAACGCCGCTGGAAGTCCGCTTGTCCGCCTTCATGGATGGCGAAACGAGCCGTGAAGAAAAGGAAGAGCTGGAGAAGCTCATCGCTTCCGATCCGAATGCGCAGCGCATATTCAATGAGCTGAAGCACGGGTCCGATGTCGGCCGCAAGGCTTTCGACGAGGTTTTGAAAGAGCCGGTGCCGCTTGCGCTTGTTCGTTCCATCAAGAGCGCCCAGCCTCCGAAGACTCGCGACCCTTCCCCCCGTCTCGCCCGGCCATCTCTGAAATTGGCGCCGAACGGCCGGCAGTCGCTGGCTGCAGCCCTGATCCTCTTCGCACTCGGCGGCGGCATAGGTTATCTTTTCGGCACGCAACCTGCCAACGCGCCGGAGGCGGCACCCGTCACCCCTGCCCAGGTCGCGATGCGAAACTGGCTGGATGACATAGCCGCCTATCATCGCATCTACTCGCGCCAGCCGCACCATATGGTCGAACTGCAGGCAAGCGAACTGGACGAGATCGGCAAGTGGCTGGCAAGCACGGTCGGCGTGAAGTTCAATTTCCCGGATCTGGCCGCCGACGGCCTCGTCTTCCAGGGGGCGCGGATGTTTATCGCCGGCGGCAAGCCCGTCGGACAGCTGATCTACAAGAACCTCGATGGAGACGTCGTCGCCGTCTGTTTCACCAAAACCGACGGCGTCGCCAACGACAGCGATTTCAACGAGACCATCAAGGACGATATCAGCATCGTCTCCTGGCATCGCGATGGCACGACCTACGCCGTCGTCGGCCCCTCGTCGGATGCGATGCTCGACCAGATCGCCAACAGGGTATCGTCGGAGATCTGACGGGGCCACCTGCCTTGCAGCTTGCGGCCGAACGCCGGTCGGTGGATAATGATCCCGCGGCAATCACAAGAGTCCGATATTCTTGCTGGAGTTTCGACATGTCCGACATTCTGATGACCATTCCGGAAATCGACAGGCGCATTGCGATCATAAGGGAAAATCTTCGCGAACTGATCGAGCAGGCCGCCGCCTTTTCCGGCGCAGCCGACGAAGAACGGACCTCGGAACGGATCGCTGAGCAGGAAGAAGAGCTCGAGCGCCTGACGAAGCAACGCGACGAGCTTGCCAAGGGCAAACCCTGAGCAAATACACCACCGAAGCACATGTTTCGCCACGGACGTCGGGCGACGCCGTAATGTCGAACGATGATGGTACAATTTCCGCTGACATCGGCGCCGATACACGCTATAGAGGTTGCAGCGACCCATGGGGAGAGCACTCGGATGAAAAATCACGGCACGGGAACTCACCGCTGAAAAGCAGTGCCGTGAAGGGCTGCTTTATCGGCCCGATCATCAGATTGCTATCTTTCGCCCGCGGAGGGCACTCATGTTTCGTCGCTTTGAAGAGCTTGTCGATCCGTTCCAGGATCATGGCGAGCAGCAACCATCGTCCACGACCTGGCACTATCTTCTAACCAACCTTCGCCCGTTTCGCACAGTCATGACGATCAGCCTCAGCTTGACCGTGATCGGCGCCGTCATCGAGATCTGGCTCATCGGCTATTCCAGCCGGCTGGTGGATAATCTCGCCGTCGCCCACCGGGAGGATTTCTGGACATCCGAAGGGACCGGCTTGCTGTGTGCGGCCGCCTTGGTGCTGATCGGACGGCCTCTTGCCGGTTATCTCCGCGAAAGTCTCGATGACATCGCATTCCGGCCCAATGCCGAGACCTTGTTTCGTTGGCGAGCCCATCGTCACGTCCTTCGGCAATCGGTCGGCTGGTTTCGCCAGGATTTTTCCGGTCGCATCGCGAGTCAGGTTCGCGACATCGGCACCGCCGCAACGGGTGCCGCCTATGCGGTCCTGCACACGCTGTTCTTTGTCACGATCTATGTGGCCGGCTCGCTCTGGCTGATGGCCTCGATCGACCCGCGCCTGATCTGGCCTCTGGCCGTCTGGCTCCTCTGCTATCTCGGCCTGATGGTCTATGTCATCCCTCGCCTGCGAAAAGCCTCGGAGGAATTTCAAGGAACCTATGCCGCATTGACGGGTATGCTGGTCGATACCTACGCCAATATCGACCTCATCAAGCTTTTCGCCAATGCAAAGGCGGAAGACCAAGAGGCCCGGCATCGTTTCGCACTAACCCGCAAAACATTCATTCGCGTGCAGAGGCTCGAAGTGCTTGTTAATTCGAGCATGCTGTTTCTCGGCAGTTTCCTTATCGTCGCGCTTGTCGGCTATGCAGTCGTTCTTTGGCAGTCCGGTGGCGCGCCGCTCGGGCTCATTGCGGCATCCCTAGCCTTGAGCTTCCGCATAACCGGCATGGCCGAATGGATGCTGGATGCGGTCTCCTCACTTTTTTCCTATCTCGGCGCCATGCGGCAATCCCTGTTGACCGTCTCGCAACCGCTCGCCATTACGGATGCGCCGGAGGCTCAGTCGCTTGCCGTTACAAGGGGCGAGATCGTCTTCCGGCAGGTCACGCACCACTACGGCAAGGGAGACGGCGGGCTGGATGGCGTTTCCCTGCGAATTGCGGCGGGCCAGAAGGTCGGCCTTGTCGGCCGCTCCGGCACCGGCAAATCGACCCTGGTCAACCTGCTGCTGCGCTTCTTCGATCCGGAGGCAGGGTCCATCGAGATCGATGGCCAGGATATTCGACAGGTGACGCAGGATAGCCTGCGCCAGCAGATTGCTGTGGTCAGCCAGGAGGCGTCGCTCCTTCACCGCTCCATTCGCGATAACATCGCGCATGGCAATCCTTGCTTTTCGGAGGATGCGATTGTCGCCGCGGCCGAGAAGGCAGCCGCGAGCGATTTCATCGCAAAGCTGCGGGATCAGGAGGGACGAACCGGCTTCGACGCTCATGCCGGCGAACGCGGCGTTCAGCTCTCCGGCGGTCAAAGGCAACGCGTGGCAATCGCGCGCGCCATCCTCAAGGATGCCCCGATCCTGGTACTCGACGAGGCAACATCCGCCCTCGATTCGGAAGTGGAAGCCGAAATCCAGGACACGCTTTACGGCATCATGGAAAACAAGACGGTCATCGCCATCGCGCATCGCCTGTCGACCATTGCGCGCATGGACCGTATCGTCGTGCTGGACCAAGGCCGCATCGTCGAGGATGGCACGCATTCGGAGTTGATCGCTCAAAACGGCATCTACGCAACGCTGTGGTCGCACCAATCCGGCGGCTTCATCGAAGGCGACGAGCCGACTGCAGACTGACGCGCGACAAAAAGCCCCCTCGAACATCGAGGGGGCGCTTTTCAAATCAGAACTGCAGCTAAAACTTTAGCGCTTACTCTGCCTTGATGGCGAGCACGCGGTTCGCCGCCGAGACGATCGCCTCGAGGGACGCAGCGACGATGTTGGTGTTGATGCCGGCGCCGAAGAGCTTGCCGCCCGGATGGGAGATCTCGACGTAGGAGATCGCCGAGGCGTTGGACCCATGCTGCAGCGAGTGCTCGGAATAATCCTCGACCGACATCGGAATGCCCAAAAAGATCGAGAGCGCATTGATGAAGCCGTCGATCGGGCCGTTGCCCCTACCCTCGATGCGCTTCACCTCGCCATTGTCGGTGATTTCGGCCGCAACGATGCGCTGCCCTTTGTGCTCGGGATCGGCGAAGGTGTGATGGTCGACGAAGCGGAGCCGCGCGTCGGGCTGCGTCACATAGCGCTCGATGAAGTGTTCGTAGATGCGCTTGGAGGGCAATTCCTTGCCTTCCTCGTCGGTGATGCGCTGGATCTCCTCGCGATATTCCACCTGGAGATTGCGCGGCAGGTTCAGCCCATAGTCCTGCTGCATGATATAGGCGATGCCGCCCTTGCCAGACTGCGAGTTGATGCGGATGATCGCCTCATAGCTGCGGCCGACGTCTTGCGGGTCGATCGGCAGATAGGGCACTTCCCAGACCGGATCGTTGGCGACCTTGGCGGCCTTCATGCCCTTGTTGATCGCATCCTGATGCGAGCCGGAGAAGGCCGTATAGACCAGTTCGCCGACGTAAGGATGACGCTCGCCGATCACCATCTGGTTGGAATATTCGAAGACTTCCTTCATGCGCTCGATGTTCGAGCAATCGAGTTCCGGATCGACGCCCTGCGTGAACATGTTCAGCGCCATGGTGACGACATCGACATTGCCGGTGCGCTCGCCATTGCCGAACAAGGTGCCCTCGACGCGGTCGGCACCGGCCATTAGCGCCAATTCGGCGGCGGCGATGCCCGTGCCGCGGTCATTGTGCGGATGCAACGAGATGATCAGGTTTTCGCGATTGTCGAGGTTGCGGCACATCCATTCGATCTGGTCGGCGTAGATGTTCGGCGTCGCCATTTCCACGGTGGACGGCAGGTTGATGATCAGCTTGTTGTCCGGCGTCGGCTTCATGACGTCGATGACCGCGTTGCAGATCTCCAAAGCCACGTCGAGCTCGGTGCCGGTGAAGCTCTCGGGCGAATATTCGAAGCGATAGCCGCCGCCGGCTTTGGCCGCCATGTCGGTGATCATCTTGGCTGCGTCGACGGCGATCTGCTTGATGCCCCGCACGTCCTTGGCAAACACGACGCGGCGCTGCAATTCGCTGGTGGAATTATAGAAATGCACGATCGGCTTGTTGGCACCTTCCAGTGCCTCGAAGGTGCGCGTGATCAGTTCCGGACGGCACTGGACGAGAACCTGCAGTGATACGTCGGCAGGCACGTTGCCGTGCTCGATGCACCAGCGGGCAAAGTCAAAGTCGGTCTGGGAAGCCGAGGGAAAACCGATCTCGATTTCCTTGAAGCCCATGTCCAGCAGCAGCTGGAACATGCGCGCCTTGCGATCATGGCCCATCGGATCGACGAGCGCCTGATTGCCATCGCGCAGGTCGACCGAACACCAGATCGGCGCCTTGGTGATGGTCTTGGACGGCCAGGTCCGGTCGGGAATGTTGATCTGCGGATAGGCGCGGTATTTCACCGTCGCTTCGGGCATGCCTTTGGGGGAATGGCTGTTCGCGTCCATGGTCTCGTCTCTTCCTTTCCCGTCATTTCGTCCCGCGTCTTAGCCGATAGGAGGCGGCTTGGCGATGACAAATGCGGACCCTTTGCGGGTATGCTGTCGATTTTAGGGTAAGTCGCGAGGAGCGATGGCCAGCGGGCTTTTCGGCCGCCGGGCGCTCCTCAAAGGACCCGGCAACCGCGCGTAAGACCGAGGAGGAGAAGCGAGGTAAGGGCGCGCGTATTGTCACGCAGGGCAACGCGCCCACGTGCAATCTGTTCGGAAATCTTTGCGCCAGTCAACTTCATGGCCGCGCTTATAGCCGCCGGATCGAAAAGAAGCAACCCCTTGCTCACTTCTTCAGCATTTGCACGCCACGCGACAGCGCCAACATCAATCCGCCGGCGATCAGGCCCCAGAAGGCGCCGGAGATGCCGCCGAAGGAAACGCCCGATGCCGTCACGAGAAAAGTAATCGCGGCCGCCTCGCGCGATTCCGGCTGCTGGAAGGCATTCAAGGCGGAATTGGAGAGCGCGCCGACAAGCGCCAGGCCGGCCACCGCCTCGATGAGGATCGGCGGCGCGAGCGCCACGAAAGCCGTAACCGCGCTCGCCAGCAATCCGAAGACGATATAGCCGGATCCGGCGACGATCGCCGCCCAATAGCGCCGCTTGGGGTCGGCATGGGCATCCTGTCCGGCGCACATGGCGGCGGTAATGGCAGCAAGATTGACGGCATGGCCGCCGAAAGAAGCGGCAAGGAGCGAAAACACGCCGGTCACGGCAAACAGCGGACCGGGCTTGGGATCGTAGTCATGCACCTTCAGCACGGCGATGCCGGGGATGTTCTGCGATGCCATCGTCACGATGAATAGCGGCAGCGCAACGGAAACGACGCCGGCGAGCGTGAAGACCGGTTTCACGAATTCGACCGTCGGCAGCAGCGAATGTCCGAGCGAGGCGAACGCGCCGTCCGGTATCTTCACGCCGAAGGCCAGCACCAGCGCAAAGGCGGCAAGCGCCGCCGGCACGGCCCATAGCCGCTTAAACGCGCCGACGACGATCCAGGCCAGGATGATCGGCAGACCGAAGGCGGGATTGAAGGCAATCGCCTTGACGGGCGCAAAACAGAGACCGAGCAGGACACCCGCCAGCATGGCGTTGGCAAGCGGCGCTGGGATGGAGGCCACCGCTCGGCCGAAAGGCCGGAACAGCCCGGCAATGACGATCAACAGGCCGCAAATGAAAAACGCCCCGACAGCCGCCGGAAAGCCGCCCTCGATCGCCCCTGCACTTGCGAGCAGCGCCGCGCCCGGCGTCGACCAGGCAATGCTGATCGGGAGCTTTGTCACCGCGCTGAGCACGATCGCGCAAACGCCCATCGCGACCGAAAGCGCCGTCAGCCCGGATGCCGCCTGAGCGTCCGTGGCGCCTACGACCTGCAGGCCATGGAAGACGACGGCGAAGGAGCTGGCAAAGCCGACAAAGGCCGTGAGGCATCCCATGAACAGGCTTTGGATGGAAAAATCTTTGAGCATGGCGGCGGAGACTCGAGGGCGATGATCGATTGAACTCGCATGGAGCATCACAAGCATCGGACGTGCAAGTGCAGTTTCCGGACGAAGTGACAGCGGCAAGCCGAACCGAGGTCGCATATATCAAGCGCGATTCAAATCGTGTATAAATGCGGAGATTGACTCTCTTGTTTATACACGTTACTGCACGATTATGAGCGATTCACTCCCATTGTCCCGCCGGGATGTCATCGAAGCGCGGCTTGCAGAGGGGCGGCAGATCATCGCCGCATCACTCGCAACCGAGTTCAACGTATCCGAAGATGCCGTGCGCCGCGATCTGCGGGCGCTTGCCGCGGAGGGTAAATGCCGCCGCGTCTATGGCGGCGCTCTCCCTCTCCTGACGCCGTCGCAGCCCATGGCCGTACGGGTCGGACAGGAATCCGGTCGTAAGAGAGCCTTGGCCAAGGCCGCCGTCGCGATGATCGAGCCGGGCGAATTCCTGTTTTTCGACAGCGGCAGCACGAATCTCACAATGGTGGATCTGCTGCCGAAAAACCTGGAAGCGACGATCGCGACGAATTCCATCGACATAGCAAGTGCCATCATGAAACGCGGCGATATTCCGCTCGTCCTGATCGGCGGCGCGGTCGATCCCGTCGTCGGCGGCAGCGTCGACGCGTCAGCGGTCGCGGCCATCGAAGCCATGAACATCGACCGCTGCTTCCTGGGTGTTTGCGCCGTTTCGGCAAGAAACGGCATCAGCGTGTACGAACATGCGGACGCGATCTTCAAACGGATGCTGCTCAAGAGAAGCGCATCGCGCATCGCATTGATTACCTCGGAGAAGTTTCACGAGCGCGCACCGCATCGCATCGGCGGCGCTGGCGATATCGATTGGCTTGTTGTCGAGGATGATCTGCCCGCCGAAGACGAAAGGGTGGCTGTCGAGGCCGGCTTCTCGCTCGTGAAGGCGAGCGACGTCACCTCATCCTCCTGATCTCGAAAGACAAGGAATGACCATGCAATCCACCGATCGGCCGGAAACCCGGCTGGCAACACGACTTGCCTTTCTGGTTGGGGGTTTTGCCCTCGCCTGCTGGGCTCCCCTTGTCCCATTCGCCAAGGAACGTCTCGGGGTCGATGACGGCGTGCTGGGCATGCTGCTGCTTTGCCTCGGCCTGGGTTCGGTGGCGGCGATGCTGGCGACCGGCATGCTGAGCGCGCGATATGGCAGCAAGCCGATCATCATCGCCAGCGGCCTCGGCCTCGCGCTCACTTTGCCGACACTGGCCGTGGCAGGCACGCCGTTCACCCTTGGCGTGGCGCTGGCGGCCTTCGGCGCCTGCCTCGGATCGCTCGACGTTGCCATGAACATCCACGCCGTCGAGGTCGAGAAGGGCGCGGACCGGCCGCTGATGTCCGGCTTCCATGCGCTGTTCAGCATCGGCGGCTTCATCGGCTCCCTGCTCGTCACGCTGCTGCTGTCGATCAAGGCCGGCCCCCTCGCCGCCACGCTTCTAGGCTCGGCCGTGATGGTCGTCGCCATGATCGTCGCATGGCCACGGTTGCTGCGGACCGTCCCATCTGAGGACGCGCCGCTTTTCGTCATGCCACGCGGCTTCGTGCTGCTGCTCGCCGCGCTGGCAGCGATCACCTTCCTCGTCGAAGGCGCGATCCTCGATTGGAGCGCTCTGCTTCTCACCACGCAGGGCCAGGTCGATACGAGCCATGGCGGCCTTGGCTACATGCTGTTTGCGATTGCGATGACGGTGGGCCGCCTGAGTGGCGACGCCATCACCGCAAGGGTCGGAGACAGGGCGGTCATGCTATGGGGCGGCATCGTCGCGGTGGCGGGCTTTGCCATCCTCCTCCTCAGCCCGATCACGATCCTCGCCATGAGCGGTTTCCTGCTGATCGGGCTCGGCGCCGCCAACATCGTGCCCGTGCTCTTCCGCAAGGGCGGCGCGCAAAAGGTCATGCCGGCGGGCCTTGCCGTCGCGGCGATCACCATGACGGGATATGCCGGCGTGCTGGTCGGCCCCGCCGGCGTCGGCTTCGCGGCGGATCATATTGGCCTGCCCGGTGCCTTCTGGATGCTCGCCGCACTCCTCTGCGTCGCACCTCTCTGCGCTGGCATTGTGACCCGCCATCAAGATCAGGGAGAGGCAGATGCGCATCGCTCATACCGCTCTATGGACGCGTGACCTCGATGCGGCGGCCGATTTCTGGAGGACCTATTTCGGCGCGACCGTCGGCGAACCATATCAAAGCCTGCGCCGCCCGGGCTTCGTCTCCCGTTTCGTTCATCTGGCCGAGGGTGCCGATCGGATCGAGCTGATGACGGGTCCCTGGCTTGCTGCCGACAGGCAGGATGAGCGCATCGGCTGGGATCATATCGCCGTGTCGCTCGGGGATCGGGCATCCGTCGATGCACTGGCCGAGCGATGCCGGGCGGATGGCTGCCTGAAATCCGCGCCCCGCACGACAGGCGACGGCTTCTACGAGGCCGTCATCACGATGCCGGACGGAACACTGGTCGAGATCACTTCGTAGGCGGCGGTCGGCAAACTCCGCACGGTTCGCAGCTTAAAGCCTTCCAATTCGCCGCCCCCGAAACGTTGCAATCTCCTGGTGGCAAAGGCTGGCGGCGGGTTCTCTCGCCGCCAGCTCTTTTTCTCCCGTCGAAGCGAATGCAATCCCGTCATCTCAAAAAGAAGCCCTCGCCTGCCTTCCGGCAAGCGAGGGCGCTGAATTTCAACAGACAAACCGCTAGATCAGATATCCGCCTGGGAGATCACGATGCGCGAGACCAGGCCGTAGGCCTTGGCTTCCTCGGCGGAGAGCCAGTAGTCGCGGTCAGTGTCCTTGGCGATCTTTTCGATCGGCTGGCCGGTGGCTTCCGAGAAGATTTTGTTCAGGCGCTCGTTCATCTTGATGATCTCGCGTGCCTGGATTTCGATGTCGGAGGCCATGCCGCGCGTGCCGCCGGACGGTTGATGCAGCAGGAAGCGCGTGTTCGGCAGGCAAATGCGGCGCTCCTTCGGAGCAGAGACATAGATCAGCGCACCGGCGGAAGCGACCCAACCCGTGCCGATCATCCAGACCTTCGGCTTGATGAACTTGATCATGTCATGAATGGAATCGCCTGACTCGACGTGGCCGCCGGGCGAGTTCACATAGATGCGGATGTCTTCGTCGCTGGCGGCGGCAAGTGCTACGAGCTGCGAGCAGACCTTCAGCGCCAGTTCCTGCGTGATGCCGCCATAGATGAAGATCGAACGCGACTTGAAAAGATTCGCCTCCGCGTCCTTGCCCAAAGGCAGCTCGGTCTTCTTGTCTTCCTGTTCGTCTTCGTCGTTCATTCAACTCTCCAGCATGATGCGTCGTTCACCGCACATAGTGCGACTCAATGCGTAAAACAATGCTGGAAAAAGACAAGGCGGGAATAGCGCTGGGGAACATGGTCTTATGGTTGCGGATTACCGAAATGTAACTTGAATGGCTTT
The DNA here is from genome assembly GCF_003627795.1 of Rhizobium sp. CCGE531. Taxonomy (NCBI): domain Bacteria; kingdom Pseudomonadati; phylum Pseudomonadota; class Alphaproteobacteria; order Hyphomicrobiales; family Rhizobiaceae; genus Rhizobium; species Rhizobium sp. CCGE531. The sequence continues at coordinate 2,745,519 of NZ_CP032684.1, forward strand.
GAAAAGCCGAGATTGGATATTACGTCAGGTCAGCGCGGTCGAGGATCGCGCCCCGAATTTACAGCAACAGATAGCCAAGGAGGCCATCATGTCGCCTGAAGAACGTCAATTGCTCACCTCTCTCTTCGATCGCGTCCGCACGGCATCCAATACCCAGCGCGACGCCGATGCTGAGGCCTTTATCAACCAGACGGTCCGCGACCAGCCCTATGCGCCCTATTTCCTGGCGCAGGCCGTCATCATGCAGGAACAGGGCATGAAGGCGGCCGCCGATCGCATCCAGCAGCTTGAGGCGCGCGTGCACGAGCTCGAGCAGCAAGGCGCCGACAATCATCCGCAGGGCCAGAGCGGTGGCTTCCTGGGCGGGATAGGCTCGCTCTTCGGCGGCGGCCAGCAACAGCGCACCGCCGCTCCGCAGGGCGGCAATCCGCAACAGCAGGGCCGCCTTTATGACGATTATGCCCGCAACGCGCCTCAGCCTCAGCCCGGCCCCTGGGCAAGCCAGCCGCAGCCGCAGCCGTCAGGCCCATGGAGCCAGCAGGCAGCGGCCCCTTCGGCCGGCGGTAGCTTCCTGCGCGGTGCGCTTGGCACGGCAGCCGGCGTCGCCGGCGGCGTGATGCTGGCGGAATCGCTCTCCAGCCTCTTCAGCCCGCATCTCGGCGGCACGGCGGCAAGCAGTGGTCTCGGCGGCCTCTTCGGCGGCACGGCGGCAGCCAACCCAGCCGAACAGCCCGTTCAGGAAACAATCATCAACAACAACTATTTCGGCAATGACGACAATAGCGATCAGAATGATCAGAGCGCGGCCGATTACGCCCAGGACGCTGCCCAGGACGCTCAGGACGACGCCAATGACGATTCGTTCGACAACAGCGGCGACGACAGCTCGTTTGCTTGAAGCCAATCGTCGAGCCGATGAAAAAGCCGCCATCCCCGGATGGCGGCTTTTTCAATTCAGCCTCGGCCGCGATAGGGCTGCACACCCTGATCCGGCAGCCAGACGCCTTCCGGCGGCTTGCCGGTCTGCCAGAAAACATCGATCGGAATGCCGCCGCGCGGATACCAGTAGGCGCCGATGCGGAGCCACTTCGGCTGCAGCAGATCCACCAGCCGCTTTGCGATATAGATCGAGCAATCCTCGTGGAATGCGCCGTGATTGCGGAAGGAATGTAGGAAAAGCTTCAGCGACTTCGATTCCACCAGCCACTCGTTCGGAATGTAGTCGATGACGATATGGGCAAAATCGGGCTGTCCCGTTATCGGGCAGAGCGAAGTGAATTCGGGCGCGGTGAAGCGCACGACATAATCGGTACCGGCGTGGCCGGACGGCACCTTCTCCAGAACCGCTTCTTCGGGATTTCTGGCGGTTTCCGTCTGGTTGCCGAGCATCGACAGGCCGGACACATCGGTCTTTGGCATCTATGTCTCCTTGATCACTTTGACGCGGATGCCATGGGCCTTCTCGCCCTCCGGCTCCACGTGAATGGTTATTTCTGCCCCCGCATGGATCGCCCGTATGGCATCTTCAAGGCGGTCGCAGATGCGATGCGCATCGCGGACCGGCATGGCAGCCGGCACGACCATGTGAAAATCGACGAAAGTGACAGCCCCCGCCCTGCGCGTCTTCAGATCATGAACGCCAAGCGACCCCTCCGCGTTCCTGGCGATCGCATCCTTGATGGTCTCCTCCTCCTCCGGCAGCACGGCCTTATCCATCAACCCGTCGATCGAACTGGAGATGACCCTCCAGCCCTGGTAGAGAATGTTGATGGCAACGAGAATGGCAAGCACAGGGTCGAAGATCGGCTGGCCGGTGCCGAGCGCCAGCAACAGGCCGATGAGAACGCCGATCGAGGTATAGACGTCGGACATGATGTGCTGACCGTCCGCCGTCAGTGCCGGCGAGCGGTGCGCCTTACCCGCGCGGATCAGCGTCAGGGCCCAGATGCCGTTGATCACGCCTGCGACGAAGTTGATTGCCAGACCGAGCACCGGCGCCTGCATCGGCTGCGGGTTGCCGAGGTGCCCGACCGCTTCCTGCACGATCATCACCGCCGCAACGACGATCATCACGCCTTCGGTGACCGCGGACAGATATTCCGCCTTGTGGTGGCCGAAGGGATGGTCGTGATCAGCCGGCTTCTGCGCGTAGCGGATGACGAAGAAGGCGATGAAGGCCGCAACGACATTGACGAGCGATTCAAGCCCGTCGGACAGAAGCGCCACCGAGCCCGTCAGCCACCAGGCCAGTATCTTCAGCCCCATGACACCGAGCGACAGGGGAATACCCCACAGGGCAAGCCGCCTGATCGTATCGTTTCCCTGACTGTTCATGCCCTTCTCCAGTGTCTTCCACGCCTGCTCATGCGAATGAATTGCAAGAAAAGCGCCATTGAAATGCAAAACCGCCCGCGCGAGTTTCGCGCAGGCGGTTTGTTGACGTTCATATGATGCACAGCGCCGCATTTGTCAAAGGAAGTGTCTTTTTCCGCATGGCAATTCATCCTTGATACGCGGATTGAACGAAGCGCAGCCTTGGGGTTCGGGCCGAAGCATGAGCAAGATTTGGCGCAAACCGCCGTTCCGCGACAATTGGAAGCCGATTACGCACTCGCCTGTGGAAAATCATGCTGGTAATTTCGCTCGTGATTGCGCACTAAGCTGGGCATCAGCCCGATGTGCAAGGGTCGGCAGCCTCGGCCGAGGAACCGTCGCTCTTACGAAACCATGGTTGAATATGTCTGATCTTGAAAATGCTGCCGATGCTGCGCCTCTGACTGCTGACACCCACGCCAGCCCGTCAGAGCACCTGGTCGTGGCGGGTGCATTCTCTGAAGAAGAGCGCAGCGCCGTCTATCGTGCCATCGAAACCCGCCGTGACGTGCGCGACCAGTTCCGCTCGGATCTCCTGCCCGACGATCTCGTCAGGCGCTTGCTCGAGGCAGCCCACTCGGCGCCGTCGGTCGGATTCATGCAGCCATGGAACTTCATCCTGATCCGTCAGCCGGAGACGCGCGAGCGCGTCTGGCAGGCGTTCCACCAGGCCAACGAGGAAGCCTGCGCGATGTTCGAGGGCGATCGCCGCGCGCAATATCAACGGCTGAAGCTCGAGGGCATCCGCAAAGCGCCGCTCAGCATCTGCATTACCTGCGATACCAAGCGCGGCGGCCCCGTCGTGCTTGGCCGTACGCATAATCCGGACACCGATGTCTATTCGACTGTCTGCGCCGTGCAGAACCTATGGCTGGCCGCACGAGCCGAGGGCATCGGCGTCGGCTGGGTCAGCATCTTCCACGAGGACGCCATCAAGGCGATCCTCGGCATACCCGAGCACGTCAAGATCGTCGCATGGCTCTGCGTCGGCTATGTCGACGAGCTCTACGACATGCCGGAGCTCGCCGTGAAGGGATGGCGCGAGCGCCTGCCGCTCGACAAGCTGGTCTTCGAGGAAGGCTGGCAGGACTGCGACGACATGTAAGGGCCGCCGCTTTCCGGCAGCCCTCGGCGAATCCAACCGTCACGATCTGAATGCGACGAACGAGATCACGTTGCCATCCGGGTCGCGCACATGGAAATCGGTGCCGCCCCATGCCTGCTTGGTGAGCGGCTGCGCGAACTCGACGCCTTTCTTCTTGAACTCCTCGAATAGTCCCTGGACATTCGAAACCTCGATCGAAGCGAGGATGAGCGACCCCTCCTTCGCCGCAGCAGCGGCAAAATAAGGCTCGTAGACAAGCCGCAAGTGGATACAGATGCCGTCACGCGACACCGCGCCATAGAACGGCGGCGCCCCATGCAAGAACTCCTCCGCGAAACCGAGCTTCTCCCTGAAGAAGGCCGCGCTTGCGGTCACGTCCCGCACGAAAAGGATCGGCACCACACTCTTGAAAACCGGCGGTTTCGTTGATTGGGCCGGCATCTTCGGCGCATCCACGGCCACGGCCTTCAATTCGGCCCAGCTCCCGTGGCCCGCTTCGACCGCAACGATCTCCTGCGCCAGCGTCAGGGGGAATTTCATTGCCAGGATCTCGCGATCCGTCAGCGCGCGGAAACGATCGAGCGTTCGAACTCTCCCGCCAATGGAATAATCACGATCACGGTGCCAGCGCATCAAGAGCTTGGCTTGTTTACGGTAAGTATCGAGGGTTGGCATGGGCAGACTCCTGCTGAGGACAATCAGCGGGCAGGCTTAGCCCTTTCGGCCCCAATGCCGATGTGCCCCACAGGAACGAAGCAAAGACTAGGCTGCAACCTACGGCAAGTCAAACCACGTCACGGCAGAGCATGGCTTGCAGCAAATCGCCCATCCTCATTATGCAGGCGTAGAGACAAGCGCAGCATTACAGGCAACGCCGTCCAAAAGCCCGAGGTCAGACCCGCCTGTCTCAATGCAGCAGCCGTCCAGGTATTGCATCCCATGAGCGCATTGAAATATCCCCGCGCTTCGAAGAACGCATCATTCGGTCCGTAATTGCTGCCAGGTAGCGCCACCGGCCCGCCATCTGACTGTTCGAAACTGGCAAGAATGAACCTTTTGAGCCGTTCCAGCCCTTCGGCATCGATGTTGATGACGGTGACAGCCGAAGCATCCAGCGGAATATCGCCCGCCAGTTCCGCATGAATGACGGAACGGTCCAGCGCGAAGCTCTTCAACACAGGGCCGGCCTTCAACTCAGCCCATGTCCGCGTCTCCGTATAGAAACTCCGGCCGCCCCAGCCGAAGACGAGATAGCGCAGGTTCGGATTGTTGAGATCAAGCCCGGCGGTCCGCAGGAATGCGAATCGGCTCAGGAGATCACCATCGACGGGGATGGCGATATCCGTATGGATGGGGTTGCTGAGCATGAGGATTTGCTGGGCGCGCCCGGTGCGTGCAGCCGCCTCGTCGTGCCAGAGCGGCCGCGGCACGAGGATGCCGAGACCAGCGAGCGTCACGACGATAAGCACGGCGAAGAAAACGCCCTTGAATATTCTTGAAATCACCGACTGACAGCCCCCACCGACCGCAAATCTCTTCTGCGGTTTGGTGGCTCTTTCAAGGCAGAAAAATACCCCACGCACTTTTTCCGAGTGCATGGGGTATCCAAATTCCGGGACTACAGGCTCTCGCCTCAGGCGGCCTTCGTCTTCACCGCCGCGCCAGATGCGCCACCACATTCTCGATCATCCGCATGCCGGCATCGCCGCCGAGCGTCATGATCGATTCCGGGTGGAACTGCACGGCCGCGATCGGCTCCTTCACATGCTCGATGCCCATGATCGTGCCGTCCTCGCTTTCGGCCGTGATCGTGAAATCACGCGGCAGGCTCGACGGATCGGCAAAGATCGAGTGATAGCGGCCGACCGTCACTTCGCGGCCGAGACCGGAGAAGACCAGGCCTGGCTCCAGCACGCGGATGCGCGAGGGCTTGCCGTGCATCGGGATCGCCAGATGGCGCAACTCGCCGCCATAGGCTTCGGCAAGCGCCTGCAGGCCCAGGCAGACGCCGAAGATCGGCAGGTTGCGCGCCCGCGCCTTCTTGATGGTCGCCTTGCAATCGAAGTCCTTCGGATTGCCGGGACCCGGCGACAGCACGACCAGATCCGGGTCCAGCCGGTCGAAGACCTCTTCCGGCACCGGCGTGCGCACGGTCGAAACCGTCGCGCCCGTCTGGCGGAAATAATTGGCGAGCGTATGGACGAAGCTGTCCTCGTGGTCGACGAGCAGGATCTTCACCCCCTTGCCGACGGAGGCGACGTCACGTTGCTGTTTGCCGGAATTGCCGGTCTTGGCATCACGGATGGCGGAAAGCATGGCGGAGGCCTTCAGTTCGGTTTCGGCTTCTTCTTCCTCGGGGATCGAGTCGTTGAGCAGCGTCGCGCCGGCGCGCACCTCGGCAATGCCGTCCTTGATGCGAACGGTGCGCAGCGTCAGACCGGTGTTCATATCGCCATTGAAGCCGACCATGCCGATCGCGCCGCCATACCAGGCGCGCGGGCTCTTCTCGTGGCTCTCGATGAAGCGCATCGCCCAAAGCTTCGGCGCGCCGGTGACGGTGACGGCCCAGGCGTGGCTGAGGAAGCCGTCGAAAGCATCCATGTCGTCGCGCAGGCGTCCCTCGATATGGTCGACCGTGTGGATAAGGCGCGAATACATCTCGATCTGCCGGCGACCGATGACCTTGACCGAACCCGGCTCGCAGACGCGGCTCTTGTCGTTGCGGTCGACATCGGAGCACATGGTCAGCTCGGACTCGTCCTTCTTGGAATTCAGGAGCTTCAGGATCTGCTCGCTGTCGGCGATCGGATCGTCGCCGCGCTTGATCGTGCCCGAGATCGGGCAGGTCTCGATGCGGCGGCCGGAAACGCGCACGAACATTTCGGGCGATGCGCCGACGAGATATTCCTGATTGCCGAGATTGATGAAGAAGGAATAGGGCGAAGGGTTGATCGCCTTCAGCCGCTTGGAAATATCGGACGGCTTGCTCTCGCAGCGCTCCATGAACTTCTGACCGGGCACGACTTCGAAGAGATCACCCTTGCGGAAGCTCTCCTTCGCCTTGACCACCAGTTCGGCATATTCGCCAGGGCGATGATCGCTCTTCGGCGGAATGGCGTCGGTGTGGCGGAACGGCTCGGATGCTATTTCGCCGGACTTGCCTTCGGTGGAGATGCCGCCCTTGGCGAAATCGTAACGATCGATCCAGGCCTTGGCGGAATAGTTATCCACCACCAGGATTTCGTCCGGCAGGTAAAGCACCATGTCACGCTGGTCGTCCGGGCGCTTGAGCTTCAGATCGATCGCGTCGAACTGGAACGCCAGATCGTAGCCGAAAGCGCCATAGAAGCCGATGCTGGCATCGGCCTGCGAATAGAATAGATCGGTCACGGCGCGCAGCACCGTGAAGACCGTCGGCATCTTCGAGCGCTCCTCCTCGGTAAAGACGCGATCCGGCGTCTTTACAGTGAGCTCGAGCCGGCGGTCCGTGAAAGCGCCGAGCATCAGTTCGGAAACCGTCTTCAGCTTCTCCGTGATGAAGCCAAGAATGACTTCGCCACGCTCGTTATAGGCTTCGATCCAGACATCGCGCCCGTTGCAGGACAGGCCGAGCGGCGGATCGACGACAGCGGTGTCCCAACGCGTATAGCGGCCGGGATATTCGTAATTGGAGGAGAAGACGGCGCCGCGGCGCTCGTCGAGCTTGTCGATATAGGACGAAACCGCATCCGCATAGGGCGTCGACCGACGCTGCCGGGTGACGGTGATGCCGCCCTTCGTCTCATAGATTTCCGCACCATCATCCCGAAGGATCGTTACCATTGTTCCTCACTCCGTTATCGGGCCCGGATGACAGGCGGCCTTTATAACAAAAAAGCCGCCTCGAAATCTCGGGCGGCTCACTCGTGGTCTTTGAACACGATTGGTCGAGGCCGCCTCAGCGAGCCCACCACCAAACTGCAATGTTGTTCAAGGACATGTTCATGGCGGGAATTGTTAGCGTGAGATGCCGCGATGCGCAAGCGGAAGATGGAAGGAAAGTTTTCTAAGGGAGATACGAGGAGTGAGGTTCTTGAAGCTGCGCGCTGTCAAACTTACAACCAATATTAGCCACTCAATACCCGAACCGGCGCCATAACAAGCTAATCTAGCAAATTATACGAATAACCATTGATGCGACGACTGATATATCTGAGTGAAATCCAAAACCGCTCTACAGTTAATTATACTCGGAATATATAGAATATGTTAAACCATAGGCAAGCTACGGCAAGCATCAAGGATAAATCTTCGCAATTGACTCTTTGAGCGTCGCCGCCCGTATCATTTTTTGAGTACAAAACCGTCAATGCTTTTCGCCCTGCATAGGACGCTATTCTCATGACAAGCGATCAAATCGTTGCAGTGTCATCACGCATGGCAAAATATTGAGAGGAAGGTAGGGACCTAATGAGAAATCAGTTCGTCAGCGCAATCATTTTCGTAGCATCTTTCATTCCGGGAGCCGCGACGGCTCAAGAGAATGGCCCGATAATCATTCCGGAACAGCTTCAAAAGCTTGCCTTGGAGTTTCCCATCGCCAAGCGTCTGGATATCGATTGGAATAAGGCAGAACCGAATGATGCTGGGCGATACCTCGGCTTTTTAGCAGCCGTCAACCAAGTGGCAATCACAGTCGCAAACAGTCACGATCGAAAGGAACCAAATGACGTGGACTTTCTTGCCGCTCTATCGATCCAATGCATCTGGCCAACTAATAAACCGCCATTAGTCGAAAAATCGTGGCCTTTCCAAGAGGCTGCTTTCTACAATGCAACTGTCAGGGAAGCTATACTCAAAGCGGTAGGGCCATCAGCGAAAGACCTTCCCGATCGCATAGAAAAATTGGGGACGGTCGCCTACGCTGCATCTGGTGGGGACCTTCCGACGCAACCAGACCAATATTATAAGAGTGTCTTCGACGCCCAAAGCCTGACCGGTAGCAAGTAGATGCCAGAGTCTCTCGCCAACATAGCTTTGTTTCTCGCAAAGTGGCCCGTTCTCGACGCTATACTGGGCATCCTTTGGTTCAGAAGCGTTCTTGCTGCATGGAGCGGCTATACGCCGCCTGGCGAAAAAGACAATGAGGATGAGCGAAATCTTGGTGCGACGGTCATTCTTGCACAGCTCAATGGTGCTCTCACGACTGCTTCGATCATCGTTGCTGGTGTTGGCGCATTTGTCGCTCTCACGCCAGAGAAGCTCGAAATGTTCACTGTGGCCCATTTGAGAACAGCGGCGGTCTTTGCAGTGATTGCCTTGTGCAGTACCGCGTACACCATGGCCATTCTACCATCACGCACGCCAAACACGAATTTTGTTCGTTCCAAGGAGGTTGCCCTTCTTAGTACCATACCCCTTATAGGCGTGACCTTCGCCGGCGTACGTTTTGCCTGCGCTATTTGGGCATACCTTAGCTAGCGGTTGAACAAGTTCGGACCATGAACGTAGTGTCAGTTAAGCGTGTGCTTTGACTTTGAGGATTGGGCTACAGCCTTAAGGTTTGAAGGTCGCTCCATCCCGTTCACTCACCAGAGGCGAGATAATTCCCTACCATACGAAGCCAGCCCTTGGGCTTGGAGCATCTCGTCCGCCAGGGCCGGCTCCCCTTCACCCCATTCCCGCCGCTTCGAAGAAGTCTTCCGGCCCATCAACCTCGACCAGCCGTTTCCGGTCGATCAGCCAGAAGCGATTGCCGACCGATCGCACGAAGCTGCGATCGTGCGAAACGAGAAGGCAGCTTGCCTCACTTGCCGTCAGCTCGCCCTCCAGTGCCTCCTGGCCATCGATATCCAGATGGTTGGTCGGCTCGTCCAGGAGGTAGAAGTTGGGATTGGTGAGCCGCAACGCCAGCATGGCAAGCCGCGCCTTCTGCCCGCCGGACAGGCGGCCGATCTCCCGTCCATGCATGTCGATGCCGATACCGACACCGACCAGCAGAGTACGGGCGCGCTGCTCACCGAGCTCGAACAGACGCGTGATCATGCCGAGCGGCGTGTCCTTCTGACCGAGATTGGAGAGTGCCTGATCGCTGTAGCCGAGCACCAGAGACGGCGTCGGCTTGATTGCGCCGCCGACAGACGGATCAGCAATCGCCCTGCGGATCATCTCGACGAACCGCGTCTTGCCCGCGCCATTCTGCCCGAGCAGCACGATGCGATCGCCCTGGCAAATCCACTGCTGGCCCGTCTTGAAGAGAAGCGTGCCGTCAGGCGTCGTCACGGCAGCATCTTCCAGCGTCAGAAGCACCTTGGCCTGGATGCCGCGATTAGCGAGCTTGATCGAGCCGGAGGAGCGTTCGCGGTAGCCCGGTCTCGCGCTGTCCTCCAGCCTCTCGGCCCTCGCCTTCAACTGCTTCGTCTTGACCGTCAGCAGATCGCTGCCCGAGTTGACGCCGAGATTGTTGAGCTTGGCGGCCTGCTTGCGCAGCTGCTGCGCCGTCTTCATTTCCTTCTGGTAACGACGCTCATCGGAGGCATCGACCTCGTCCAGCGCCGCCCGCGCCCGGCTATACGGCAGGGCGTAGGTCTGCGGCTGGTCCTGACGCAGGAAGAGGGTCCGGTTGCAGACGGCATCGAGGAAGGCACGGTCGTGGCTGGCGATGATGACAGGCACGTCACGCGGCAAGGCGTTCAACCAGTCCTCCAGCAGCGCGATCTTGGCAAGATCGAGATGGTTGGTCGGCTCGTCGAGCAGCAGCATGTCGGGCTCGGTCACCCAGACGCGGGCAAGCATGGCAAGCCGCTGCCAGCCGCCGCTGAGCTGAGCCAGCGTCCTCTCCCGCATCGCCGCGGGTACATCGAGCGAATCGAGAGTGACATCGACGCGCCAGCTCTCGCTCGCGATCTGCTCTTTCGGCAAAGCACACAGGACGGCATCGCAGAAGGAAACATCCAGCAGACTTGCCGGCACATTCTGTTCGACATAGCCGACGCGGAGGCCGCGGGCGCGGGTAATATCGCCCGTGGTCGGCTCCTGCCTGCCCGCGATGCAGTTGAGCAATGTGGTCTTTCCGCGTCCGTTCGCGGCGACGATGCCGACGCGATCGCCGGCATCCACGGTGAAGTTGAGGTTGGAAAACAGCGGCGCACTCATGGTGACGCCCAGGTTACGGAGATTGATCAGAGTCATGGTCTTTTCCGGTCTCGATCGAGCTTCCCCAGACATCGCCGGCGGTTCCTTGCCGCGCTACGTCGATGTCGATGGCCATATCGGCCATTGCTCGAAAACATGTCATGACGCGGCCGTGCGGATACGCAGGCTCACGTCGCCCAAGGGGGCAGACCAGAAGGAATGAGTGAGTAACAGCCTCTGATCAGCCCTGCAAACGCATCTGCAGGGCACGAGTCGGACCGAACTGGCGAATATGCCAGACTATCTTGGTCATAGGGTCCTCCTCTCTTCTCTCTCGGCGGTTAAAGACTACGTGGTTCGAATAGCACCGGACGCCGCCATTTACAATTGCACGGATCGCCGGATGCCATGCAGGAGGGAAAAAAGAGGCGATGCCGAAGCATCGCCCAAGTGAGCTGCATCGAAGTAACAGCTTAGAACCGCTGCGTCAGTGTTAGCTTGAAGGTCCGGCCGGGCTCGGAATAATAGGAAGCAGGCTGGGTTAGCGTGCCGCTGTAGGACGGCGCGTTGAGAGCGTCGTAATAGGTCTTGTTGAAGATGTTGTAGACGCCGCCGCGAATGCTGAGGCCCTTCACCTGCTCCGGCTCCCACCAGGCTGTGAGGTCGAATATACCGTAGGCAGGGGTCTGCAGGGTATCGCCCGTCTTCTTCGCCTCGCGAGCCGCAGTGATGAAGGTCAGGTCCGTTCCCCAGACTTCGGTCGCATAGCCAACGGTGAAGGCTGCCTTGGCCGGAGCGACAGAATTGATCCATTGACCGGTGTCGGAATCCTTGCCGTTGACATAGGCAAGCGCGCCCTTGACGTGGATGCCGTTGTCGAACTTCTTGTGCGCATTGACCTCGATGCCGAACATTCGGACGTTGGCGCGGTTGAAGTATTCGGTAATCCCAAGCGGATAGGTGCCGGTCGGATCGCGATAGTTCAATGTGTCGATGAAGTTCTTGTACTTGTTATAGAACGCACCGACATGGCCGCCGAAATCGTCATCGCCGAGATTGGTGCCGATCTCGATGCCGTTGCTGGTCTCCGGCTTCAGGTCGGGATTGCCGATGTTGACGTAGCCACCGGGCACGCCGTAGTTCACGTAGAGCTCGCTGACGTTAGGCGCGCGGAAGGCCATCGCCCACTGCGCATAGAGCTCGACATTGTCCTGCGGCTGATAGGATGCACGCAGCTTCGGCGAGAAGCGGCTGTCGGATTGCCCCGGGGGCAGGCCATTGTAGTTGGCGCTGTCACGATAGGCAGCCGTGTTCTTCGGCGAGTAATCATACCAATCGAAGCGCAAGCCCGGCGTCAGATAGAAGTTGCTGGAGCCCAACTCGATCTTGTCGTCGATGAAGGCGCCGACGCGCTTGCCGTCGATATCGGGCATGTCGGACTGGTTGGTATGCAGGAATGCACAAGTAGCGCGCCAACGCGGATTGCTGCAGCTATCCCTACCGGCCGAATACTGATGAACCTTGTCGAACGCGACATCGAGACCGAAAGTGACCTCGTGATGCAGGCTGCCGGTGTCGAAAGACTTCGATGCGTTGCCGCTAAAGCCGATACTGCGGTCTTCCATTTCATTGAGGCGAGAATAGTCGCCGATAACGGAAGTGTACCGGTAACCTACAGTACCGGTTTCACGCACGAGATTCTGCCAGTAGAAAACGGCATTGGCAGTATCAAGCAACGAATCGGCGCTATCGGCTTCATACTTGTAATCGAGCGACACACGATTGCGCTCGATATTGTCTGTCCCATTGTAGTTGCCGGGACGGAAGTTTCCGGTCGGGCTCTGCAGGGTCATCAGATCGGTGTCTTTGTCCTTGTTGTAGTGCTCGGCCGTAATGCCGAAGGTGCCGACATCGGTATATTGGCGGATCTTGAACAGGCCGCTTCTCTGATTGTAATCGGCCGGATTCGCTTCGGTACGCTTGGTCGAATAGCCGCCGACATCGCCATTGTTCTCAAGCTCGTGGCCATGCGTGTAGCCACCCTGAAAGAGAACGGCCGTATTGTCGATACGCTTGGCAACGGCTGCTGCGCCGCCGACGCTGCGGTCGTCGCCATTGTAACCGAACTTGAAGACGCCGCCCCAGGTGGAGCCGGGCGTGATCAGATCTTCCGGCTCCAGCGTGCGCAGCACGAAGGCGCCGCCGAGAGCCCCCGAACCGGCACGGCTCGAATCGGCACCGCGCACGACGTCGACGCTGGAAAGCGCGTTGAAATCGAAGCTGTTAATACCACCATCGGAGTCGCGAGACGCATCGAGAAGAAAAGGAATCTGGATGCCGTCGACCGTCGTCAGCACGCGGTCATCACCGAGGCCGCGAATATTGACGCCGCCGGTAGTGCGATTGAAGCCAACGCCGACTTCCGTGCTGCGGCCCAAGTCCTCGATACGCGTAATCTGGTTGTCGTCGATGTCCTTGGCCGTCGTCTCGCTGGCGGTCGGGGAGTCGGCAAGCGCATCCTTGTTGGCCTTGCCCTTCCCCTTCACCACGATCGGTTTCAGATTGGTAACGCGGTCGCCCTTGGCGGCCTCGCCCGCCGCGTCTTCATTTTGAGCGGCTGTTTGCGCAAAAGAAGTCGTTGCCAGCCCGAGAGCGAGAAACGTTGTGCATGCCAAAAGAACCGAGCGTGAGCGCCGGACAACCATAACCATTCCTTTCGAAGGCTTTACCGGGCTGGCTGGTTGCTGCGTCGAATGCAGGCAAGGGGCTGGCTAGGTTAGTTTTGTCAATGAGACGGAAATATTCCGCCTTCTTTCTGCCGCATAAAAAACATGAGTATTATTGTCAATATATATTGCTCCGATAATCATGAATAAAATTATCATGTTTAAAGGTGAGAGACGAACGTTGCTGAATTGCAACGAAATCGCGATCTCAAGCGTTCTAGCGACACCATCATTAGAATTGGCTGAATTATTTGATGTTGTTTAGAACCATTTCACTAACCTCCGCCGTCACCCTACTCATGGCCGCTTCTCTTCCGCAGACCGGCCCGATACCAGAACAAAAGCCGGATCAGGAACAGGCACAGCCAAGCGGCGCGCCGCCGATCCCGGCAGAGAAGCCTGTCACATCTCCGGACAAACCTGTCGTTCCGGCGGAAAAGCCGAGTGCTGAACCGGAGGAAAAACCGGCAACCCAGCCAGAGGAGCAGACGACGGGCGAGATGCAAGGTCCCCCTCGCCCACCTCTGACCGTCGCCACCGAACCGGATGAGGAACACCAGGCATGCCTGAAGGAACTGACCGCGATGGAAGCAACCTTCAAGGAAATTCCCCGCATCGACGACGGCAACGGCTGCGGCATCGACAAGCCGATCTCGCTTGCTTCGCCGCTGCCCGGTATCGAGTTCAAACCTGAAGGGGAGATGCGCTGTGAAGCAGCCCTGGCCTTGGCCCAATGGATGAAGGAGAGCGTGATCCCATCGGCCGCGGCATTGGACGACGGCAAGATCGTCACCGTCAACCAGGCTTCGACCTATGTCTGCCGCCTGCGCAACAATGCCTCCACCGGCAAGATCTCGGAGCATGCCCGCGGCAATGCCATCGATGTCGCAAGCTTTACCTTCGAGAACGGCAAGATCATCGCAATCGAGCCTCGGCGCGAAGATCCGACGATGACAGGCGCATTCCAGCGCGCAGCCAGCGCCTCCGCCTGCCTCTATTTCACCACCGTCCTCGACCCGGAGAGCGACGCAGCCCACGAAACCCATTTCCATCTCGATGTCATCGAAAGGAACGGCGGCTTTCGCTACTGCCACTAAAACCACATCGATCAATCGACGGTTCGACCATCGTCAAAACCCCGACGGCAACCGGCTCATACTCCAATGCCGGCATTCGAGAACCAGACCTCCCGGTAGATCGCAACGGCCGTTTCATCGGGCGCACGCTCCTCGGTCAGCCAGATGGACCGGATGGATCGGGCCTCGCCCCCATTTGGAATTTTAGTGGATTGGGCTGGATCCGACGCGCCGATGCATGGAATGAAATAAGCAGGCATCAAAGCGCGAGCACTGAATCCGATATCCCCCCGCGTGATCACGACGGCAAGCCCGACCTTCTCGTTCGCCTGCCAGGGCACGATGAGCCGGCCTCCGGGCCGCAACGCCTGCAGCCATGACTTCGGCGGCGCCACCACGCCGGCACTCACATAGATCAGATCCGCATCCGGAAGCTCGAACGAAGTCGCATCGGCGCAGATGACGGAAACGTCTTTATAGGAGGCGAGATTGCCGCGCGTGCGGCGGGCCAATGCCTCATCGATCTCGATGGCATGGACATGGCCGCCCGGTGTCACAAGCGTCGAGAGAATGGCGGTGTAGTACCCCGTTCCCGTACCGATCTGGACGACGGTTTCGCCGGGCTTGGGTGCGACGGCTCCCAAGAAGGCGGCGTGAAGAAACGGCTCGCCATTGTTGATGCCCTTCGATCTGTCCAGGGAGACCAAAACATTCTGGTAGAGAAAGGTGGGGTCGTCGCTCGGCGTTTCGAGATAGCGTCCGTTGACTACGATCTCCCATGGTCCCGGCCCCATGAAGGCTTCACGCCGCACCAGGCGGAAGGCCTGTTCCAGCCTTTCATCCGCCGAGTTGCTGGCGGCGGCCATCATCCTTGCATGGAAAGCGCGTATATCGTCCAGGCTGACACGGCTGTTCGAAGTCACGATCTGCCTCCGCTCTCATATGCGATGATGCCGATCTCCGTTGTCGATTGTGTTGCCGGTGGCGTCAAGCGAACGGACGCGTTTTCTCCTTGGACGGCATCGCAATCCGCGGCAGATCGTGTCGGGCCGGCAGAGAAACTGAATTCGAACGACGTCAGTTGAATCAGATTCTGAACTTAAAACAGTCCCTCTATATAACCGTGATCATTGAGGAAAATCCTTTCGGCCGAAGGTGATTTCGGCAGGCCTGGCATGGTCATGATCTCGCCGGTAATGACGACGACGAAGCCGGCGCCGGCTGAAAGCCGCACTTCGCGAATGGGCACGATGTGCCCCTCGGGGGCGCCGCGAACGGTCGGATCGGTCGTGAAGGAATATTGCGTCTTCGCCATGCAAACAGGCAGATGCCCGTAGCCCTGGTCCTCCCAGGACCGGAGCTGATCGCGCACGGATTTGTCGGCCGTGACCTCGCCGGCATGATATATCTTCGAGGCGACGATCTCGATCTTCTCCAACAGGGAAAGATTGTCGGGATAGAGCGGCTGGAATTTCGCCTGGCCGGATTCGGCGAGTTCCACCACCTTGTGTGCGAGGTCGACAATCCCCGCCGAGCCCTCGGCCCAATGCCGGCAGAGGATCGCCTCGGCGCCGAGCCGCGCGACATAATTCTTCAGCGCCTCGATTTCGGCTTCGGTATCGGAGACGAAATGATTGATGGCCACGACGACGGGCACGCCGAATTTGCGGACATTGGCGACGTGCCGGCCGAGATTGGCGCAGCCCTTGACAAGGGCATCGACATTCTCCTTGCCGAGATCGTCCTTCTTGATGCCGCCGTTCATCTTCAGCGCCCGCACGGTCGCGACGATAACGGCCGCATCCGGTGAAAGGCCGGCCTTCCGGCATTTGATGTCGAAGAATTTCTCGGCGCCGAGATCGGCGCCGAAGCCCGCTTCCGTCACTACATAATCGGCAAGCTTGAGCGCCGTGCGCGTGGCGATCACCGAATTGCAGCCGTGGGCGATATTGGCGAAGGGGCCGCCGTGCACCAGCGCCGGATTGTTCTCCAGCGTCTGGACGAGGTTCGGCTGCATCGCATCCTTCAGAAGTACCGCCATCGCGCCGTCGGCCTTCAAGTCGCGGGCATAGACGGGCGTGCGGTCTCGGCGATAGCCGATGATGATATTGCCCAGCCGCTTTTCCAGATCCTTGAGATCGGTGGAAAGACAGAGGATCGCCATGACCTCCGAAGCGACCGTGATGTCGAAGCCGCCTTCGCGCGGAAAGCCGTTCGCGACGCCACCGAGCGAGGATACGATGTCGCGCAATGCGCGATCGTTCATATCCATCGCGCGGCGCCAGGTGATGCGCCGGATGTCGATATTCTGCTCGTTGCCCCAATAGATGTGGTTGTCGACCAGCGCGGCAAGCAGATTATGGGCCGAAGTGATCGCATGGAAATCGCCGGTGAAGTGGAGGTTGATGTCTTCCATCGGAATGACCTGCGCGTAACCGCCGCCGGCCGCCCCACCCTTCACGCCGAAGCAGGGGCCGAGCGATGCCTCGCGCACGCAGACGACAGCCTTCTTGCCGATACGGTTCAGACCGTCGCCGAGGCCGACCGTCGTGGTGGTCTTTCCCTCGCCCGCGGGCGTTGGATTGATCGCCGTGACGAGGATCAGCTTGCCGTCTTTCTTGTCGGCTTGCGTCGCGATGAACCCGGCACCGATTTTTGCCTTGTCGTAGCCGTAGGGCGCTAGATCTTCCGCGGGAATGCCAAGCTTGGCGCCAATCTCGATAATCGGCAGTTTCTTTGCCGCACGAGCGATTTCGATATCCGATGCCACCGCCGCCATTAGATTCGCCCCAAACATACGGTCATTTCCTTGTCGGGATAAACCAATATGTATCAAGTGTGAATAGCAACGGCATACTGTCCTCAGCGAAACACGCCGCCTTGTCGCGGGACAGGGACGTGCCTATTTTCGGCTTCCAAATGCAAACGAGAAAGAAGGAAAAGATATGAAGTCCCTGGAATTGCTGGTCGAGCGCATCATCCTCTCCAGTCGCTGGCTTCTGGTGATCTTCTATCTCGGTCTTGCCGCCTCGCTCGCCGTCTACGCCCTGTCATTTGCCTATAAGTTCTACAAGGTGGCGATCAACGTACTGGCTTATGACGAAGCCGACATGATCCTGGCGATCCTCGGCCTCATCGACGCCGCCCTGGTGGCGAGCCTGATCGTCATGGTGATGATTTCCGGCTATGAGAATTTCGTCAGCAGCTTCGATGAAGCCGACGACGAGGTTTCTTTCCTTGGCAAGCTCGATTCAGGCAGCCTCAAGATCAAGGTCGCCTCCTCGATCGTCGCCATTTCCTCGATCCACCTGCTGCAGATCTTCCTGAACGCCACTCAATACGACAACACCAAGCTGATGTGGTTCACGATCATCCATCTCGCCTTCGTCGTCTCGGCGGTATTGCTAGGCCTCCTGGAAAGGATCATGGCGAAAAGCAAAGCCAAGGACGCCTGACGCCAAAAACGCGACTATTTGCCGGCCATAGCCGAGGCATTGGTCATCGGCGGCGGCGGTGCGGCACAATCGGAGATCGACTGCCCGTCCTTGCAGTTGCGTGCGGAAACCAGCGCGTCCGCATCGGCAAGCTCCGTCGTCAGTTTCAGCCTCAGCGCCTCCATCTGCGACATCAGATGGATCCCGCTCGGCTCGGTTCCAAGCATCACATCGACAAGTCCCTTGTCGACGCCCATCTTGTCGAGGAAGCGGGCCAGCCGCGTCCGCTGGGCCTTGTCGAGCTTGGTCGTGTCGTATTTGCCGACGAATTTTCGCCCGATCTCCTTCTTGGACAGCACCTTGCGCTTGCCATCCACCATTTCATATTCGGTGCGATATTGGACGCGCACCTCGCTATAGGTCGTGGTGATCTGGTGAACGCCCAGCAAGGCGAAGGGGCTGGAAACGCGCTGAACGCCGCCCGCGAAAAACAGCGGGCATGCCGAGAAGCAGATCGCCCCGGCGGAAAAGGCCTGCCCCTTGATCGAGCCGTCCTCGGCAAGGGCTGCCGGGCAGATCGGTTCGGCATAGGGACATGCCCGCGAACGGGTCCGGCCGACGGCGATCGAAAGCTTCTGCTTTCGGACGGTGCGCGCCATCTCCATCGCCGCCTTGACATCGCCGCCCGGCGAACTGACGACGATCGGCAATTGCCGATTGCCAAGCTGTTTCAGAAACTTCTGCAGCTTCCTCGGCGTGTCGGACATGATCTGACCTTCGGCGGAGATCCAGTCCGGACAAGCATTGTCGGCGCGGCATTGACCCATCTCGCCGTGCACAAGCAGGAAGCGCATCGGCGTGCCGCCGGCCACGCCTGCCGCTTCGGCAAAGGCGGGCGCAACAAGCAGAAGCGAAACGGCCGTGACGAACCACAACGCCGTTCGACAACACCGCACTGCAAGCCGCGGGAAAAAACGAAAATTCATGAGGTACACGCCTGGAAGCGATTGCTTTGGCAAGACCGATAGCAACCGCTTTGGGCCTTCGCAAGGCATGCCGGCGCAATGGCGCATCATTTACGGAAACGGGCAGTCGCGTGTGGCGAAAGCCGCTCGCCGGAGAGCGGCTGTGAGACGGAAGCGACGGCCACGCGTGCATGTGGTGCGGGCGGCATCTCAATTTGCTCTTCCATCCCTCGCAACACTTAGGCGGCTATCAAAATGCGCCCCTCCGGCGGTCGCCGTCGTAGTATCTGAAACGTCGATTCAGACAGATTTTCACTATCCCGATGCCTTCCGAAGCGCTCCGTCCTTGACATTGCGGCGCCGGCATATGTACAGCGCCGTCGCAATAAGAGCATCAGAACGGCAATTTTTGCGCTTAATGCTCATTTTGGGCGAAGATTTATGTAAATTTACACGTATGAATATTAAAATATATGAAAATGAAATTATTTCTGGTCCTGTGATATTTTTGCGTCTAGCATTCACCCATAAATCCGGTATTTGATAACGATAACACGCTGTGGGCGCCTCAACCTATATGTCCTATATCATCACCGCCGAGAGACAATTGCTGCTTTCTGCCGAGCTGGCTACCGCGCGGACACAAGCAGCGTTTGCGCTGGCGCTGGAACGGACGGGGTTGGCTTTCGGCTTCAGCCACATGGCGTTCATGAATGCTCCGGTTTCCGACGATGCGATGATGACGCCGCTGCTGATCGAAGGCACCGTGCCAGCACAATTCGTGCGTGATTTCGATCGTCAGCAGCTTGTGCGGCGCTGCCCAATGCTGCTGCGCACGCGGGACTCGGTGCTGCCGCGCTCCTGGCACCTGCTGGAAAAAGACACCGAGCTCGACAGTGATCTTCCGCGCGAGATCTATACGCTTTTGATCAACTACAATTGCCCGATGAGCGTGATCATCCCGGTCAATTCACCGGATGGTCAGCGTCTTCTCTTCTGGTTCATGGGCAATCGCAACAGTCTCGGTCAGAGCGAACTCAACGAGCTCACCCTGATCATGCTGCAGGCGCTGGATTCCTATAATTGCCTGAAGCGCAGCGACAGCGCCGTGCCGCATTCGCTCTCGGCCCGCGAGCTCGAAGTGGTTCGCTGGACGGCCCAGGGCAAGACCTCGGTCGAAATAGGCCAGATCCTTTCCCTCTCCGACCATACGGTCAACGCCTATATGATGAACGCCATCAAGAAGCTCGATTGCGTCAATCGCACGCAACTCGTCGCCAAGGCCATCCGCCTCAAGTTGATCAGCTAGAGCAATTCCAGGAAAAGTGCACAGCGGTTTTCCGTCCGGAATGCGTAGAAAACAAGAAGATAGGGCGTTTTCGCTTCTCTTTGAATTCCGGCATTGCCGATGTCCGATCGCTCGTGGGCGACATCCGCCATGAAAGCAGCGAATGCCGCTTCGCACTCAGCGGCCGCCCAACACCGTGCGGATTTCGACGAGGTTCGAACGCACCCGCAGGATGTGGAAGCCCATCGTCGCAAGGTGGCTTGGCATGAACGAGCTGTCTTCGCGGCCATTGGAGATGATCATTGGCTGAATGCGGAGCGCCGTCTGCAACATCCCGAGCGTGTCGTTCCAGAGCCTGCCGACATTGCGTTCGGCAATCACCTGCTGAAAATCCGCGCCGGCCGCGCTCAGAATGCCGTAATTGGCGTAAAGCTGACCATAGGCAAACCAGAAACGATCGTCCGCGCGCATGTCGAACCACCCATAACTGTAGTTTTGCGATCGGTCCGCCAATATATTTGCCGTGCTGCCAAGGTCGCCGGCGACATGGTCGACAAACTGCAGGAGATTGTCCGCGCGTCCATCGAAAACCGCCTTGCAGTTGCTGAGATCGGTATTGAAGTTGCGCAGGTTGGTGATCGCGGCGCGATAATAGCTCGGGGTTGGCGTCTTCGGCCCGAACGGATGCAGACCGAAATACCAGCTCGATTCGTCGAACTGCAGGTTGCCGCGCGCCTTCTGCAGGTCGCTGTTGATACTGGAAGTCCCGCGCACGCGGCCGAGCGTGTCGACCAATTCCGCCGAGGTGCGGCGAACCACCGAGTTTATGCCTCTTTGGAAGGACGCCTTGTTATCCAGGAAGGGTGTGTCGTCCCATGAGATGCCGAAGAAACCTAGCTTGTAAAGCATCATCGAGGAGATCCAGGCATTCTGGTTGACGTCGAA
Source organism: Rhizobium sp. CCGE531 (assembly GCF_003627795.1). NCBI lineage: Bacteria > Pseudomonadati > Pseudomonadota > Alphaproteobacteria > Hyphomicrobiales > Rhizobiaceae > Rhizobium > Rhizobium sp. CCGE531. The sequence continues at coordinate 2,766,544 of NZ_CP032684.1, forward strand.
ATCGGTAAGATCCGCGGCGACATCCACGACTGCCGAGGTTTGGCACGCCTTTGGCGCTGCGGCGGCGGCCTGCTGCCCTTGCGTTGCCGGCAACTCTTCTCCCGCGGAAAATTTGCGTTCGGAGAATTTATAGACATCGGGATAGGCCGGATTGAACCCGGTCCAGATCTGCGTCTGCCAGACGAAATAGATGTAAAGCACCGCCAGCAGCACCACGAAAGCGGCGACGGGCAGCTTGATCAGCCAGTTGCTATGGCGATACCAGCCGCGCGCGGCAAGAAACGGCCAAGCGAGCCCGACGAAAACCAGTCCCAGCCATCGTGTAATGGCGGACCAGATCCGCTTCAAGAACGCTGTGATCGAGTCAAGCATGGACACGCCTCCTAAACCGCACCGCGCATCCTGCCGACACGCAAAGGACGCACCACACTGAACCTGCGGACCGACCCTTCCGAAAATCTCTTTCGATTTTCATAGCATAGGGCCTTATCGCTATTCGCGTTCCAGCAAATATGTGTTCTTGAGAAAAACAACAACCGTCTGCGCCGAATTTTCGATGCCGACCAGAATTCATCCCTCCGGTTGCGCGTCGTCGGCAGTTTCACCCGCATCCTCGGGTACGGGCAGCGGGTGGGGCTCCAGCCGTCTCGTGAACACGGCATCGACATGCGCCTTGCGCGCAGCCAGGTCATGCCCGGCCAGCACATTTGCCTCGAAGGCCAGGATCAGGTTCTCGACCGCGGCCGTTCGCGCAGCTACGGTTGCAGGGCCGTCCGCGTTTGACGCCAATGCCTTGAGCAAGGCGATCCGTTGCTCGATATCGACGGTCGATTTGGCTGCCATGGCGCTGACGGCGGCAACCTGAACATTCAAAGAGGCGGCCAGGCCCTCATAGATATCGATCAGGCGCTGCCCTGCTGTTCGGCCTGATTGAAGCCCGGCCTCCTGCCGCCGAATATCGTCCTGCTCGGCGAGCAGGTCGCCATAATCCGTCTCCAAATCGGATTGAAGAAAGTCGGATTGCAAATCGGCATGCCGCGAGGAAGGACGATTGCGCCGCTGATACATGAGCTTTGCCGCCAGGGCATCGGCCCGGCGCTGCACCTCCTCAATATCGAAATCGAGTTTCCGCCGGTGCTCGATCACGCCTTCGAGATGGAGCTCACAATCATGAAAGCATCGCGACAGAGCGGGCCTAGCCCGCTTGAAGAGGAGATCGAGCTCGGCAGAGACATCCAGAACCGCTTCGAGATCGGTGAGGATAGCCTGAGGCTTCGCGGGCCCACGCGCCAGCTTCCTGCCAAGCAGGCTCGCATTTTCAAGACCGATCTTCTCGTCGAACAACCGTCGATGCTGCAGATCGGCCTCTTGCGTGGCGCGATCGAGCTCCTTCACCAACGACAGGGCTAGCGATTTCCAGCGGTCGAGCAGCTCGGCAGCCTCTCGCACCAGCATTTCCTCCATGGGAAAGTTGATGCCGTCGCGGCGCCCCTCGCCCCTGGCGTGGCCGGCCAGTGTCTCGACGGCCGAGTTCACGTCGTTGATGGCGTCATCGAGCGTCGTGCTTGCCTTGTCGAGCATGCCATTGAAAGAATGAGGCCTGACCATGAAAGCATCTCTCCCCTATCTTTGGAGTGAGACTAACGCATGTCGCGCAAAACTGTGCAGCGGTTTCGCGATAACGACGTGCAAAAAACCAAGGATTTTAAAGCGCACGCAGCAAATCTGAAAGATCGCGACGCGCTTTGGCTGCTTCCGCCGGCGACGAAAATGCACGCAAAAACTATTGGGCGACCACAGGATTCTTCAGATAGGCGATCAGATTGTCGAGATCCCGCTCGCTCTTGAGTCCCGGAAACGTCATCCTGGTGCCCTTGACCAGGAATTGCGGCCCCGGCAGGTATTTCCGCAACAGGGCGTCGTCCCAAACCTTGCCATCGGCCCCGAATGCCTTCATCGCCGGCGAATAGGCATAGTTGGGCGCGCTTGCGACGGGCCGCCCGACAACGCCCATCAATGAAGGTCCAACGCGGTTTTCAGACGCGGTCGCCGTATGGCAGGCGCCGCATTTCCTGAAAACGACGGCACCCGCAACCGCATCTCCATCAGCAAACGCCGAAGAGGCCACGGCAAGCATGATGACGGCCGGCGCCGCGCAAAGCAGTTTCATCGTCCCTTCCGATTAAATTCCCGTTCTTCCCGCCGGCCACCTGGCGGAATGACGGCACGTCACTCGCAGATGATAGCCTCTTCCCAATGACGGCGGCAGAGCGAGACATATTTGTCGCTGCCGCCGATCTCGATCTGCGCGCCTTCGCGCACGACCTCGCCGGCGGCATCCAACCGCACGACCATCGTGGCCTTGTGGCCGCAATGGCAGATCGTCCGCACTTCGCGCAATTCGTCCGCGATGGTCAGCAGCTCCTGCGATCCCGGAAACAACCGTCCGTGGAAGTCCGTGCGCAACCCGTAGGCCATGACCGGCAGTCCGAGGCGATCGACGATATGGGCGAGCTGCCACACTTGCTCGCGCGACAAGAACTGAGCCTCGTCGACGAAGACGCAATTCAGGGGCTCGCTCGCATGCATGTCTTCGACCAAGGCGTAGAGATCATCGCCGATCTCGAACGGTATGGCATCCATCGTGAGGCCGATGCGGGAAGCGATCGTGCCGCGGCCGACGCGATCGTCGAGAGCTGCGATGAAGGCGGCGGTGCGCATGCCGCGCTCCTGATAGTTATAGGCCGCCTGCAGCAGCATGGTCGATTTGCCGGCATTCATCGTCGAATAATGGAAATAGAGCTTGGCCATGACATTCTCCTTGAATGCTTCATGGGTGCTGCGAGATGATAAGGAAAGATATCCACCGCAAAAACCACAGGATTCAGCGGTACGTTTTGCGCCGAATGCTCTGAAAACGATCAGGTAGAAAAATGAAGGCGTCGCAATCAGCCCCCTTAAACCGCCGCAAATACACTGTGATCGCTTGAAAATGTCGGTTATTGATGGTTGCTTGGGAACGTTAGACTGGGAGTCACGCAATGATAAAAAAGACCCTTACTGCATTCGCTTTCGCATCAGCTCTTTCCACACTGACATTGGGCGCCACGACAGCCTCCGCCGCCGACCCGGCAAGCTGTAGCACCGTACATTTCGCCGATGTGGGCTGGACCGACATCACCTCCACCACGGCCACCGCCTCCATCCTACTGAAGGCTCTCGGCTACGACACCGACGTCAAGGTGCTCGCCGTGCCGGTGACCTATCAGTCCCTCAAGAACAAGGACATCGATGTCTTCCTCGGCAACTGGATGCCCTCCATGGCCGAGAACATCAAGCCGTTCACCGCGGACAAGTCGGTTGAAACCGTCCGCGCCAATCTGGAGGGCGCCAAGTACACGCTGGCGACCAACGAAAAGGGTGCCGCGCTCGGCATCAAGGACTTCAAGGACATCGCCGCCCACAAGAATGACCTTGACGGCAAGATCTACGGCATCGAGCCGGGCAATGACGGCAACCGCCTGGTTATCGACATGCTCGACAAGAACACCTTCGGCCTCAAGGGCTTCGAAGTGGTTGAATCCTCAGAGCAGGGCATGCTCGCCCAGGTCTCGCGCGCCGACAAGGAAGGCAAGCCGATCATCTTCCTCGGCTGGGCCCCGCATCCAATGAACACCACCTACAAAATGACCTATCTCACCGGCGGGGACGACGTCTTCGGACCGAATTTCGGCGGCGCGACCGTCTACACCAATGTCCGGGCCGGCTACCTGCAGCAGTGCCCGAACGTCGGCGCCTTCGTCAAGAATCTCGTCTTCTCGCTGCCGATGGAAAACGAAATCATGGGCAAGATCCTGAATGACGGCAAAGAGCCGGAAGCGGCTGCGACTGAATGGCTGAAGGCCAATCCGTCGGCGGTCACGCCGTGGCTTGCCGGTGTCACCACCAAGGACGGCGGTGACGGCACGGCGGCGGTAAAGGCCAAGTTTGGCTTGTAATGGGTGGATGGAGGGGCGGCTAAACCGCCCCTTTCTCTTCCTTGGATGGACTGCTTGCTTTCGCGTCCCGCCACCGCCCGGACAACGGTCCGTGTGGCGTGACAGACCGTTATTCTTCGGCGGCACCTCCGGCATCGTAAGTAACAATCGGAAACGCCGCCCCCAATCGTGGGCAAAGACGTGAACTGGTTAACCGATTACCGCATTCCCATCGGGCCGTGGGCCAAAGCCGTCGTGGATTGGCTGACGAGCAATTTCACATGGTTCTTCGACGGACTCTCCTTTGTCGTCGCACACCTGATCAAAGCATTGCTGTTCCTGTTGCAGGCGCCGCATCCGCTGATCGTGGCCGCGATCATCGTAGCCATTGCCTACTGGCTGCGACGGAGCATTCCCATCGCGGCACTGACCCTGATGGGCCTGCTGATCACCATTAACCAGGGTTACTGGAAGGAAACGACGGAAACGCTGGCGCTGGTGCTGGCCTCGACCTTCGCCTGCATGCTCGTCGGCATTCCTCTCGGCATCGCCGCCGCGCGTCGCCCCTGGCTCTACGCTCTGATGCGGCCGATCCTCGACCTGATGCAGACCATCCCGCCCTTCGTCTATCTGGTACCGGTGATGATCCTGCTCGGCCTCGGCATGGTGCCGGGCCTCATTGCCACTGTCGTGTTCGCCCTTCCCGCGTCGATCCGCATGACCCGTCTCGGCATTATCTCGACGCCGCCCTCTCTCGTCGAAGCAGCCGAAGCTTTTGGCGCGACGCCGCGACAGGTGCTGCGCAAGGTCGAGGTGCCCTTCGCGATGCCGCAGATCATGGCCGGCCTGACGCAGACCATCATGCTGTCCCTCTCCATGGTCTCGATCGCCGCGCTCGTCGGCGCGCCCGGTCTCGGCGTGCCCGTGCTGCGCGCGCTGAATAGCGTCAATGTCGCCAAGAGCTTCGATTCCGGCGCCTGCATCGTCATCCTGGCGATCATTCTAGACCGTATGTTCCGTGCGCCCGGCGAAGGAGACCGCTCATGACCGTCGCCGTCGATTTCAAAAATGTCAGCATCATCTTTGGCGATCGTACCGATGCCGCTCTGAAACTCGTCGACCAAGGCAAGTCACGCGACGAGATCGGCAAATCCACCGGCATGGTGCTTGGCGTCGCCAATGCCTCGCTGCAAATCGAGGAAGGCGAGATCCTCGTGCTCATGGGGCTGTCCGGCTCCGGGAAATCGACCCTGCTGCGCGCCGTCAACGGTCTAGCGCCGGTCGTGCGCGGCGATGTCGTCGTCAATACCAAGAACGGCCCGATCAATCCTTACTCCTGCAGCCCCAAGGCGCTGCGCGATCTGCGCATGCATACCGTCTCCATGGTGTTCCAGCAGTTCGCGCTTCTGCCCTGGCGCACGGTCGCCGACAATGTCGGCTTCGGACTCGAGCTTGCCGGAGTGCCGGACGCTGAGCGCAAGAAGCGCGTCGACGAGCAGCTCCAGCTCGTCAATCTCACACAATGGGCCAACCGCAAGGTCAACGAGCTCTCGGGCGGCATGCAGCAGCGCGTCGGTCTCGCCCGCGCCTTTGCGACCGGCGCACCGATCCTGCTCATGGACGAGCCGTTTTCCGCGCTCGATCCCTTGATCCGCACCCGCCTGCAGGACGAGCTTCTGGAGTTCCAGCGCCGCCTGAAACGCACCATCCTCTTCGTCAGCCACGATCTAGACGAGGCATTCCGCATCGGCAACCGCATCGCCATCATGGAAAGCGGCCACATCATCCAGTGCGGAACGCCGCAGGAGATCGTCAAGAGCCCGGCCGATCAGTATGTTGCCGATTTCGTGCAGCATATGAACCCGATCAGCATGCTGACGGCGCGCGACGTCATGCAGCAGGGCGTCGGACATTCCAACAATGCCGGCTCCGTCACCGCCACGGCAACCGCCGCCACCCCACTGGTCGATATCCTCGACGCCCTGACGCGCCAGCCGGGCAATATCGGCGTCGTTGACAACGGCACGATTATCGGAACGATCTCGGCGCAAGATGTGGTGGCCGGCCTCACCAGCCACCGGCGTAAGGAGTAGCCGTTCACAGCTGCTCCTCATTCACGGAGCGGTTCATGAACGACAAGCCATCGGTGATCAGCGAAACGGACGAGGAAGCGCGCAAACAGGCGCGCGACCTCATGCATACCGCCGCGCATGCGGCGCTGGCCGTCATCGACCCTGAAAACGGCTTTCCTTCCGTGAGCCGCGTTCTGATTGCGATCGATACCGACGGCGCTCCGGTCATTCTCGTCTCCGGCCTTTCCGCGCACACCAAGGCTCTGGGGAAGGATCCGCGCGCTTCCGTGCTTTTCGGGGAACCCGGCAAGGGCGATCCCCTCGCCCATCCTCGCTTGACCGTGCGATGCGGCGCGGAGCGCATCGACCGGCAAAGCGAAGCGCATGAACGTATTCGCGGCCGCTTCCTCGATCGTCACCCGAAATCCAAACTCTATATCGACTTTCCGGATTTCTGCTTTTTTCGCCTGGTTCCGCTTGACGCCAGCCTGAACGGCGGCTTCGGGAAAGCGTATATTTTGTCCTCAAAGGACCTGATGATGCTTTAGCCGAAAGCAAAAACGGCCGGCAATAAAATCATACAATAGTGCGAGAATTAGTAGGCGGACAGCCCGACGCGACTTCGACCATTATTGGTGCGTTGCAACCAAGTCGCGACCAAAATCGGCATATTTACGGTCGGGAACAACGATAATCGACCTATTTTGGGCTAGTTAAGGCGGTGTATGGCAGGTTGAGCACCCTTTGCCCTATTGCCGGAGCGTCATACGTACATACCTAAAATAGCATACTCGATACCTTAAATTTAGGTATATACAATCTTCGGCCGCTCTTGGTATTGTTAGATATCGGTTAGGTGCCGGTTTAGAAACAGCACAATTTCTGATGTACGCTCCGCATTGGGAAGATTAACACATGAAGACAAGAAATTTGGCCGAACATTCAAATGTTGCGGCAGCATTACTATCGGCAATGGCGAACCCAAAGCGTCTTTTGATCCTTTGCAGTCTTGTTAAGGGCGAGGTTCCCGTTGGCGTTTTGGCCAATCAGGTCGGACTAAGCCAGTCAGCGCTCTCCCAGCATCTTTCGAAGCTGCGCGCTCAGAAGCTCGTGAAGACGCGTCGTGACGCTCAAACGATTTACTACTCCAGCACATCGGAATCCGTCATTCGGGTTCTTGAAACGCTGGAAGACATTTATTGTGAGCCGGAAAAAAGTAGATCGGCAGCTTAAGAGCTTTCAATGGCTCTGCGTCTGCTGACGAACGATCCATAGGGGACACTCCAAAACCCTGAAGGATCGACTTGCTTTCATTACCAGGTGTTTTAGCATTTTTAGCTGGCAAGTCCTCGGACTTGCCAGCTTTTTTGTATTTGCACCAAGGCAGGCTGCCCCCGGCGGCCTTCAGCCTGTTGGATCGGCCGAGCCTCGGCGTCTATCGATCCTGTCTGCGATCCGCAGTCTCCCCCTGCTCTCGACGCTATCTTTGCCTTGACGCAAAAAGGCCGGCTGATAATTTGACCAGGCAGTAAATATAATCACGTGGCGCCGCGCCGCGATCGGGAAAATGGCCCCCGAATGGCCGTTGGAGAACAGCATGTCGGACCGTTTGAATGCCACCCCTAATGATTTGCGCGCCTTCTGGATGCCGTTTACGGCCAACCGTCAGTTCAAGAAAGAGCCGCGCCTGTTCGTCAGCGCCAAGGATATGTACTACACCACCCATGACGGTCGCCAGGTTCTGGATGGGACTGCGGGTCTGTGGTGCGTAAACGCCGGACACTGCCGCCCGAAGATCACCGAAGCCATCAGCCAGCAAGCAGGCGAACTCGACTATGCCCCCGCCTTCCAGCTCGGCCACCCCAAGGCTTTCGAGCTGGCGAACCGCCTTGTCGACATCGCGCCTGAAGGCCTGGATCACGTCCTCTATACGAATTCCGGTTCGGAGTCGGTCGAGACGGCCCTGAAGGTGGCGCTTGCCTATCATCGGGTGAAGGGCAACGGCTCGCGCTTCCGCCTCATCGGCCGCGAGCGCGGCTATCACGGCGTCAATTTCGGCGGCATCTCCGTCGGCGGCATCGTCTCGAACCGCAAGATGTTCGGCACGCTTCTGACCGGCGTCGATCACATGCCGCACACGCATCTTCCCGGCAAGAACAACTTCACCCGCGGTGAGCCCGAGCATGGCGGCGATATCGCGAGCGAACTCGAGCGTATCGTCACGCTGCACGATGCATCGACCATCGCGGCCGTCATCGTCGAGCCGGTTGCCGGCTCCACCGGCGTTCTCATTCCGCCGAAGGGCTATCTGCAGAAGCTGCGCGAAATCTGCACCAAGCACGGCATCCTGTTGATCTTCGACGAGGTCATCACCGGCTTTGGCCGCCTGGGCGCTCCCTTCGCCGCTCAATATTACGATGTGAAGCCGGACATGATCACGGCCGCCAAGGGCCTGACCAACGGCGTCATCCCGATGGGCGCTGTCTTCGTCACCTCGGAGATCCATGACGCCTTCATGCAGGGACCCGAGCATATGATCGAGTTCTTCCACGGCTACACCTATTCCGGCAATCCGATCGCCGCAGCAGCAGCGCTTGCGACGCTCGACACCTACAAGGAAGAGGGCCTGCTCACTCGCGCGGCCGAACTTTCAGACTACTGGGCCGACGCTCTGCACTCCCTTAAGGACTGCCCGAATGTCATCGACATCAGAAACACCGGCCTGATCGGCGCCATCGAACTAGACCCCATCGCCGGCGAACCCACCAAACGCGCCTTCACCGCCTTCCTGAAGGCCTATGAGAAGGGCCTGCTGATCCGCACCACCGGCGACATCATCGCCCTCTCGCCGCCGCTGATCATCGAGAAGCACCACATCGACGAGCTGTTCGGCAAGCTGAGAGAGATCTTGCAGAATAATATCTAGTTCGCCTTTCATGGGTCACGTTACGATCCGCGAACTCGAAAAAATTCCCTCTCCTCGCCTGCGGTACGGCAATCGCATGTGAGGCACATCGGCGCCGTAAGCACCTTGTAACTTCCCTTTACCCGCTGCTGGCGTAGTAATGCCTGTTGCGGTGGCGGATGGAAGACCGATGCACCTTTGGGACACCAAGCCCGTGGGAGAGCTTGGGTCTTCATCCGCCGTTCCATTGAACCCGAACAGTCGCCAGGGCCGCTTGCGCAAGCAAAGCCCGCTTAGGCAAGGATGGGATCAGATGGAAACGATTGTTGGCATTGATGTTTCGAAAGAGCGGCTGGATGTTGCAGTCCTGCCGCAAGGGGAGGTTTTTGCCGTTGGCAATGACCATGCCGGTGTCGATGCGTTGGTCGAGCGGCTGCAGGCGGTCGGCGTCGATGTGATTGCGCTTGAGGCGACGGGCGGCTTCGAGACGCTGGCGGTGGCCGGTCTGTCATCGGCCGGATTGACGGTTCTCGTCGTCAATCCGGCGCAAGTGCGCGCCTATGCCCATGCGATCGGCCGCAGGGCCAAGACCGATCCGATCGATGCCGCCGTCATCGCCGCCTTCGTCCTGGCGACGAAGCCGGAGATCCGGCCGTTGCGCGATGCCGAGACACAGGCTCTGTCCGAGCTGGTGGCCCGCAGGCGCCAGATCGTGCAGATGATCGTGGCCGAGGAGAACCGGTTGCGCATGGCGCTGGCCAAACAGGCGCAGAAAAGCATCAAGCGATTGCTTGCGGCCTTGCGGCGCGAACTCGAAAGCCTCGATGCCGATCTCGACGACCATATCCGCAAATCGCCGGTCTGGCGGGTGCGCGAGACGCTGCTCGTCTCGGTGCCAGGTGTCGGGCCGACAACGGCGCGCACGCTGCTGGCCGAGCTGCCCGAACTCGGCAGCCTCGACCGGCGCCAGATCGCCTCACTGGCAGGGCTTGCGCCCTGGACGCGGCAATCGGGTCAATGGAAAGGCAAGAGCTTCATCGGCGGCGGCAGAGGCAAGGTGCGCGCCGTGCTGTTCATGGCCGCCCTCGTCGCCAGCCGCCATAACCCAAGCCTCAAGGCCTTCCGTGACCGCCTCGTGGCAGCCGGAAAGCCAAAGATCGTCGCCATCGTCGCTACCATGCGAAAGCTGCTCACCATCCTCAACGCCATCATCAGGGACGCACGACCGTGGCAAAACGCTTGACAAACAAGACAGTCGCTCTCCCCTCGGGGCTATTGGATTCACACATTGTCGGCGGCGGAGAGGAGGAGTGCTACGCCGCGCTTGGCGGCCTGGAACTGTTGCCATCCGTCGAGCATGACGATCGGTCCTGGCTTTCCGTAGTAGCCGGTCCATCCGCCGAGGCGGGCGCAGACCCAGGCGGCATAGGCCAGCGACCCTCTGGGATGGGGGTTCTTCTGTTTGGCGGTCTTGCCCTCCAGCTTGGCGCAGAAGGCTTCCAGCAGCGGCTGGTCGCTTGGCTCGAAGGCGTCTTCGATGGGGCGCAAGGTGGCGCCGGGCGGAGCGCCGTCGCGGGCATGGACCAGTTGCTGCACGATCACGGCCGCGACGAAGGCAGCCATCACCAAATTGCTCAGCGCGCCCTCGTCCTCGATGCGCAGGCCTTCGATATCAAAGCCCTGCGTCTTCAGGGTGCGGAACAATTGCTCGATCGCCCAGCGACGGCGATAAAGGGCGATGACCGCCGCCGCCTCGTCGGCATCCGACACGGCATAGCTTGTCAGCAGCCGCCAATGGATCGGCGTCTCGCCCGGTGGTGCGGCGGTCTCGCGCACATCCACCAGATAAAGACGTACGCCATCCGGGGTCTTCCTGTAGATGCCGTTCTTCGGGGGCAGCAATGTCACCGCGCTGAAGCGGATCGCCAGTTGCGTGTCGCGCTCCTTGCGGCCCGGCTTGGCCGGCAGGCTAAAGGCTAGGTTGACCGCAACCGGCAAGGCATCCGCCAGACAAAGCAGCGACGGCTGGTCCTTGCCGAGGCTGCGGTCCCTCGCAACCCGGATGACGAGGTCGACATTGACGGGTCGGCGGGCGAAGGCCTCGTAGATATCGCTTTCACGGTCGGCAATGATGGTGATGTGGCGTGCAGCGGCGCAAACCTTCGCCGCACGATCGGCGCCCTCCAGCCAGCGATAGCTCTCCTTCTCCTCGATCGGACGCGCGCGCTGCGTGCCGCGCTCGCCCTGGTCGCGGCTTAGAAACTGCCCGTGGATTGCCCCGACGATCGCGCCATCGTCGGCGTCGACCCCGATCATCGCATGCAGATAAAGACCGCCACCGCCGTCGGAGCGGACCACCGTCGTATCCTGAATGGCCAGGATATGCCGATCCGCGCAGCGGCTAGCCGTGCGCAAGGCCGCCTCATCGATCATCGCCTGCGGATCGACCGCTCCATTGCGCAAGAACCGGCTCAAGCGGATCTCTCCGGCCCGATTGCCGCCGAGCTTGCGCACCCGCATTCCCTGGCCTGCCGTCGAAACCAGGCGCTCCAGCAAGAACGCCCCCCTTTTTCCAGCCGACGGTCGCCAAACCGTCCCAAGCTCAAATCATCCATCGCTCAATTCTCCTGCCGGCAGCAACAGAATCAGAACCTCATTCCATACGCAATTCCAAATGTGTGAATGCCATAGCCCCTCGGGGAGAAGGTGGCCCGAAGGGTCGGATGAGGGGGCTGGCCGATTTGAATGCGGGGATTTTCGTGCTCTTGGCAGGCACCCCCTCATCCGCCTGGCGGCACGTTCTCCCCGAGGGGAGAAGGGGTGTGCGGCAACGACCTCATTTCATATTCGATTGCCCTACCGCGCGCGGAGAGAGGGGCATCTGCCTCTCGCCAGGCCGTAAGCAACACAGCTCTATCAACAAATTCGAACAGATCCCCTCTCCCCGTAAGACGGGGAGAGGGCTAGGGTGAGGGGCTATACGGAATCACAGCGAATGCAGGAAAACACCATGACCACCAAACTCGAACGCTATATCGACCAGGGCGTCGGCCGGGAGCCTGCGGACATCGTTCTCAAAAACGGCCGGTTCTTCGATCTGGTGACGGGAGAGCTGGTCGCTTCGGATATCGCGATTTGCGGCGATCGCATCGTCGGCACGTGCGGCGATTATCAGGGTCGCGAGGAGATCGATATTTCCGGCCGCATCGTCGTACCGGGCTTCATCGACACGCACCTCCATATCGAATCCTCGCTGGTGACGCCGCTCGAATTCGATCGCTGCGTCCTGCCCTATGGCATCACGACAGTCATCTGCGATCCGCATGAGATCGCCAACGTGCTAGGCACGGAAGGCATCCGCTATTTCCTGGATTGCTCGCTGGAAACCATCATGGACATCCGCGTCCAGCTTTCCTCCTGCGTGCCGGCAACGCATCTGGAAACCTCCGGCGCCGATCTGCCGATCGAGAAGCTCCTGCCCTTCCGCAACCATCCGAAGGTGATCGGCCTTGCCGAATTCATGAATTTTCCCGGCGTGATCCACAAGGATCCCGTCTGCATGGCGAAGCTCGAAGCCTTCCAGGGCAGCCATATCGACGGCCATGCGCCGCTGCTGCGCGGCAACGACCTCAACGGCTATCTCGCCGCCGGCATCCGCACCGAGCATGAATCGACGACATCAGAGGAAGCACTGGAGAAGATCCGCAAGGGCATGCATGTGCTGGTGCGCGAGGGCTCCGTCTCCAAGGATCTGCATGCATTGATGCCCATTATCACCGAGCGCCTGTCGCCTCACCTCGCGCTCTGCACCGACGACCGCAACCCGCTCGATATCGCCGAGCAGGGGCATCTCGATTATATGATCCGCACGGCGATCGCGCATGGCGTCGAGCCCTTAGCGATCTACCGTGCCGCCTCCATCTCCGCCGCCCGCGCCTTCGGCCTGCGCGATCGCGGGCTAGTGGCGCCCGGCTGGCGCGCCGATCTCGTCGTCATCGACAGCCTCGAGAACTGCAAGGCCGAGATCGTCTTTTCCGCGGGCAGAAAGGTGACGGCGGAGCTCTTCGCCACCCGCAATTCCGTCGATCCCGTCGGTCTCGACAGCGTCAAGGCCCGCCCGATCAACGCTGCCGACTTCGGCGTACCGGTCAGTGAAGGCGAAAGCTCCGTCATCGGCGTGACACCCGGCAAGATCATCACCGAACATCGCCGCTATCGCCTGCCGACCAAGGGCAACGAAACCGATATCGATCTCGGCAACGATGTCATCAAGGTTGCCGTCATCGAGCGGCACGGCAAGAACGGCAATCATGCCAATGGCTTCGTCCAGGGTTTCGGGCTGAAGAAGGGCGCGATCGCCTCGACCGTCGGCCATGACAGCCATAATATCTGCGTCGTCGGTGTCAACGAGGATGACATGGCGCTGGCCGCCAACCGCCTCAGCGATATCAACGGCGGCTTCGTCGTCGTCGAGGACGGCGCCGTCACCGGCGAGATCGCGCTCCCCATCGCCGGCCTGATGAGCCTGGAGCCCTATGAAAGTGTGCGCGACACGCTGCACCATCTGCGCCAGGCTGCCTATGCCCTCGGCGCGACGCTGGAAGAGCCCTTCCTGCAGCTCGCCTTCCTGCCCCTGCCCGTCATCCCGCATCTGAAGATATCGGACCGGGGCCTTGTCGATGTCGACAAGTTCATGCTGATCGGGTGATCAGGCGAGCTTGCCGCAATAGACATCCAATGCGGCAAGCGCCACCGTCGCTCCGGCATCCGCCGTGCCAAACCCCGGCATGGCGATCGTCTTGCCCAGCTTGATATCCTTCGGCAGAGCAACCTTCACTGGCTTGCGGGAGAGATTGAAGACGAACAGCAGCGTCTCGTCGCCCTTGGAACGGGTGAAGGCAAGAACGTCCTCCTCCGTATCGAGGAAAGTCATATCGCCATCGCGCAGGGCCGAATGCTCCGCGCGGAAGGCCAGTGTCCGCCGGTAGTGATGCAGCACGGAATCTTCGTCCGCCTCCTGCTTGTCGACCGCGAGCGCCGCATGCTGATAGGGAACCGGCAGCCATGATTTGTCGGCGGTGGTGAAGCCTGCGTGGGCGCGGCTCGCCTCCCAGGCCATCGGCGTGCGGCACCCATCACGCCCCTTGAAGGCCGGCCAGAAACGAATGCCATAGGGATCGCGCAGATCCTCGAAGGCAAGCTCCGCCTCGGGCAGACCGAGCTCTTCGCCCTGATAGAGGCAGATCGAGCCGCGCAGGGTTGATAGTAGCGAGATCGCGAGCTTAGCGACGCGCGGCTGCTCCTCCTCCGTCTCGGCAAAGCGGCTGACATGACGCTGGACGTCGTGATTGGAGAAGGCCCAGCAGACCCAGCCGTCGACGACATTATCCTGGAAATCGCCGACACAGCGGCGGAAATGCGCCGGGGTAAAATCGGGTCCCAACAAGTCGAAGGTGTAGCACATATGCAGCTTGTCGCCGCCACTGGTATAGGCCGCGACCGTCTGCAGCGAGCGCGCGCCGTCCCCCACTTCGCCGACGGTCGCGCGATCCTCATATTGGTCGAGCAATGCCCGGAACCGCGTCAGGAAGCCGATATTCTCCGGCTGCGTCTTGTCGTAGAGATGGTTCTGCATGCCGTAGGGATTGCTCTTGGGGGCGTCGAGCCCGCCCGTTGCGACGAGTGCCGGCGGATTGTCCCGCAGCTTCTTGTCACAGAAATAGTAGTTGACCGTATCCAGGCGAAAGCCGTCGACGCCGCGGTCGAGCCAGAATTTCACCGCCGCCAGCACGGCATCCTGTACCTCTGGATTGTGGAAATTCAGGTCCGGCTGCGAGGTCAGGAAATTGTGCTGGTAATATTGCCGGCGCACGCCGTCCCATTCCCAGCCAGGTCCGCCGAAGATCGACAGCCAGTTGTTCGGTGCCGTGCCGTCCGGCTTCGGATCGGCCCAGACATACCAGTCCGCCTTGGGATTGTCGCGGCTCGCCCGGCTCTCCACGAACCAGGGGTGCCGGTCCGACGTATGCGAGATGACCTGGTCGATGATGACCTTCAGCCCCAGCCCATGCGCCGCCGCCATCATCTCGTCGAAATCGGCAAGCGTGCCGAAGATCGGATCGACGTCGCAATAGTCGGCGACGTCATAGCCCATATCGGCCATCGGCGAGGTGAAGAACGGCGCCAGCCAGATCGCATCGACCCCGAGTGCGGCAATGTGAGGCAGGCGTCGGGTAATTCCCTTGATGTCGCCGAGCCCATTGGCATCCGTATCTTGAAACGACCGCGGATAGACCTGGTAGATCACGGCTCCGCGCCACCAGTCGGTACCCGCCGCTTTATTCGTCGATTTCATCAAACCGCCTCGATATCGCACACCGTTGCTCAGTTTGCATACTCAAGCGCAGGCGGCAAGCCGCAATCAGCCATGCGGCAAATTCAACCACCAGGACGGGTAAATTCGCAGTATCAATTTTAGAGAATTATCAATATGAAAATTCACACGCTAAGCATGCCTTACTCTTTTGGGCTTGAATGCGACGTTGCTTTCGATAACTTCCCGCATTGACCTGCACGTACAGGTCACCTGCGAGATCAAAAATACCCTTGTAAAACAAGGACAATAACTCCAGAAAGTGGGAAAACACATGACTCATTTCACCAGAAAGTTTCTAGCGACAGCTCTCGTCAGCACGATATTGAGCTTTTCCGCGCACGCCGCGACGCTCAATATCCACAACGGCGGCGACCCGACTTCGCTCGATCCGCAAAAAATTTCCGGCGACTGGGAAAACCGCATCGACGGCGATATCTTCGAGGGACTGGTGACCGAGGATCCCAAGGACAACCCAATTCCCGGCCAGGCTGAAAGCTGGACCATTTCGCCCGACCAGAAGGTCTATACCTTCAAGCTGCGTGACGGCATCAAGTGGTCCGATGGCCACCCCGTGACGGCTCAGGACTTCGTCTTTGCTTTCCAGCGCTTGATGGATCCGAAGACCGCCGCGCAGTACGCCTATCTGCAATACACCATCAAGAACGCGGAAAAGATCAACAAGGGCGAAATCAAGGATCCGACCCAGCTCGGCGTCAAGGCGATCGACGACAAGACGCTGGAAATCACGCTCGAGAACCCGACCCCCTACTTCCTCAACGCCTTGATGCACTACACGGCCTATCCGCTGCCGAAGCATGTCGTCGAAGCCAAGGGCGATAGCTGGGTCAAGATCGAGAACATCGTCACCAACGGCCCGTACAAGCCGGTCGAATGGGTGCCGGGCTCGCATGTCAGCAACGTCAAGAACGACCAGTATCATGACGCCAAGGACGTGAAGATCGACAAGGTGAACTTCTACACGCTGGAAGATCAGGCAGCCGCGCTGAAGCGCTATCGCGCCGGCGAATTCGATGTCGTCACCTCCTTCCCCGCCGATCAGTATGAATGGCTCCAGAAGAACCTTCCCGGCCAGGCGCATGTGGTGCCGTTCCTTGGCACCTACTATTACGTCCTGAACGCCACCAAACCGCCGTTCAACGACAAGCGCGTCCGCCAGGCTCTTTCCATGGCCGTCAACCGCGAGGTCATCGGTCCGAAGATCCTCGGCACCGGCGAATTGCCGATGTATTCCTGGGTGCCGCCGGGTACGGCCAATTACGGCGAGCCGGCCCGTGTGAGCTGGAAGGATGAACCCTACAAGCAGAAGGTCGAAGAGGCCAAGAAGCTGCTGAAGGAAGCGGGCTTCGGCCCCGATCATCCGCTGAAGGCGCAGCTTCGCTACAACACCAACGACAACCATAAGCGCATCGCAGTCGCGATCGCCGCGATGTGGAAGCCGCTCGGCGTCGATATCGAGCTCTACAACACCGAAACCAAGGTGCATTACGATGAAATGCAGCGCGGCGAGGTGCAGATCGGCCGCGCTGGCTGGCTTGCCGACTACAACGACCCGATCAACTTCCTGAACCTGCTGTCCACCGGCGTCGAAATGAACTACGGCCGCTGGAGCAACAAGGACTACGATGCTCTGATCAAGCAGGGCAACGAAGAAATCGATCTGAAGAAGCGCGCCGAAATCTACAAGAAGGCTGAACAGCTGGCCCTCGACGACAGCGCCGCGATCCCGATCTACTACTACGTTTCCCAGAACATCGTCGCCCCGAAGGTCCAGGGCTTCGTCGACAATATCCAAGACATCCACCGCACGCGCTGGCTGTCGATCAAAGAATAATTGGGAACAGGCTCCCTCCCCGATAAACCGGGAGGGAGCCGTCTAAAATCATGTTTGGCTATGCTCTCCGTCGTTTGCTGTCGACAATCCCCGTCTTGTGGATTGCCGTGACAGTGTGTTTTTTCATTCTGCGCCTCGCTCCCGGCGGCCCCTTCGATGGCGAAAGGCCATTGCCGCCGGAAGTCAAAGCCAACCTCGCGGCTCACTACAACCTCGATAAGCCCCTGGTTGAGCAATATCTGATCTATGTCGCCGACGTCATGAAGGGCGATCTTGGCCCCTCTTTCGCCAACCAGGACTTCACCGTCACCCAGCAGATCATGTCTGGCTTTCCCTATACGCTGACCATCGGCGGCAGCGCCTTCGTGCTCGCAACCGTCGTCGGCGTGTTCATAGGCTGTCTGGGGGCGCTCTATCAGAACCGCGCGGCAGATTACTGGCTGGGCGGCGGGCTCCTCATCGGCTTGGTCATGCCGAGCTTCCTCATCGCCCCGATCCTTCAGCTCGTCTTCGGCAACACGCTCGGCTGGCTGCCGGTCGGCGGCTGGGGCGACGGCTCGATCAAGTTCCTGATCCTGCCCATCATCGTCCTGACGCTGCCGCACGCGGCACGTATTTCGCGCCTGATGCGCGGCTCGATGATCGAGGTGATGAGCCAGAACTTCATCCGCACGGCCAAGGCCAAGGGTATCGGCCCGCGGCTGACCGTCATGCGGCATGCATTGAAGCCGGCCTTGATGCCCGTCGTGTCCTATCTCGGACCCGCGGCAAGCTACCTGCTCACCGGTTCGCTGGTCGTCGAAAGCATTTTCGGCCTCCCCGGCGTCGGCCGCTACTTCGTCGGCGCGGCGCTGAACCGTGACTATGGCATGGTCCTCGGCACGGTCATTTTCTACATGCTCCTGATCGTGGTCCTCAACCTGCTGGTCGACATCGCCTATGCCTGGCTCGATCCGAAAGTGAGAATGCGATGATCCTCAATTCAGCCAAGAGAGAATTGCTGGAAGCGGAATTGCTTTCGGCAGAGGGGCTTGCACCCAAGGGGCGCTCGCTCAGCGGCGACGCGATGCGTCGCCTGCTCCGCAACAAGGCCGCGGCACTTTCGCTGATCGTACTGGCCGTATTGGTTTTGGTTGCCATATTCGGCCCGTATTTCCTGCCCTTCAACTACGAGGATCCGGACTGGACCTCCTTCCGAGGCCCTCCGGACTTCGCCGCCGGCCACTATTTCGGCACCGACGGCAACGGCCGCGACCTGCTGGCCCGCACGCTCTACGGCACCCGCGTTTCGCTGACCGTCGCGCTTGTGGCAACCCTCGTCTCGGTCGTCATCGGCGTGCTCTATGGCGCTGTCGCCGGCTATTTCGGCGGTCGCGTCGATGCCATCATGATGCGCTTCGTCGATATCATGTACGCGTTGCCCTACGTGCTCTTCGTCATCCTGCTGATGGTGATCTTCGGCCGTAACGTCTATCTGCTGTTTGCAGCGATCGGCGCGCTGGAATGGCTCACCATGGCCCGCATCGTGCGCGGCCAGACCTTGTCGATCAAGCAGCGGGAGTTCATCGAAGCCGCGCGGGCCTCCGGGCAGCGGTCGTTCAAGATCATCCTCAAGCACATCGTACCGAACCTCGTCGGATCGGTGGTCATCTATGCGACGCTCACCATTCCGGAAATCATCGCGACTGAAAGCTTCCTCTCCTATCTCGGCTTCGGCGTTCAGGAGCCGCTGACATCGCTCGGCACGCTGATTGCCGAGGGTTCGGCCGGCATGGAGACGACACCCTGGCTGCTGTTCTTCCCGGCTGGTTTCCTGGTCGCGCTGCTGATGAGCCTGCTCTTCATCGGCGATGGCCTGCGCGACGCTTTCGATCCGAAGGATCGCTGACATGACAGATACGCTTCTCGAACTCAAAGACTACTCCATCACCTTCCGCACGCCGGAAGGCGAGGTGGCGGCGGTTTCGAAGATGAACCTCAAGATCGGCCGCGGCGAGCGCATCGCCATCGTCGGCGAATCCGGTTCCGGCAAAAGCCAGACCTTCCTCGGCCTCATGGGCCTGCTCGCCAAGAACGGCCGCACCAGCGGCCAGGCGCTGCTGGATGGCAAGGATTTGCTGACGCTGAAACCGCGCGAACTCGACCATGTGCGAGGCAAGGACATGGCTATGGTCTTCCAGGACCCTATGACAGCGCTCAACCCGTCGCTGCGCATATCGCGGCAGTTGACGGAACAGCTCGAGGTTCATGGCGGCCTGACGGCGCGCGCGGCTTCGGCTGCGGCGCTCGATATGTTGAAGCGCGTCGGCATTCCTGACCCGACGCGCCGCTTCAATCTCTACCCGCATGAGCTTTCGGGCGGCATGCGCCAGCGCATCGTCATCGCGATGGCGCTGCTCACCAAGCCGAAGCTCCTCATTGCCGACGAGCCGACGACGGCGCTCGACGTCACGATCCAGGCGCAGATCCTCGATCTTTTCAACGAGTTGACGTCGGAAATGCACACGGCGCTCGTCATGATCACCCATGACCTCGGCGTCGTTGCCGGCCTCGCCGATCGCGTCGCCGTCATGTATGCCGGCCGCATCGTCGAAGAAGCGCCGGTCGAGGAGCTGTTCGAAAGCCCGGCCCATCCCTATACGGCTGCGCTCCACTCCGCGATCCCGCGGCCCGACCAGGATGTCGACGATCTCACCGTCATCCCCGGGCGGCCGCCAAACCTGATGCATTTGCCGCGCGGCTGCGCCTTCTCGCCGCGCTGCGCCCATGTGCAGGACGATTGTCTGGACGCGGCACCGCCGCTCGATCCGCTTGCGCCGCGACGCTGCGCGGCCTGCGTCCATCCCCTTTCGGCTGATCAGGAACGGAGCCGCGTCCATGGCTGAACAAACTCTTCTGAAGGTCGAACATCTGACCACCGAATTCGAACTGCCGTCGAAATCCTTCTTCAAGCCGCCGTTGGTTCTCACGGCGGTCAGCGACGTCAGTTTCGAGCTGAAGACCGGTCGCACGCTCGGCATCGTCGGCGAGTCCGGCTGCGGCAAGTCGACGCTTGGCCGCTCGATCCTGCGGCTGATCAGAGCGCAGAAGGGCCGCATCCTCTGGCAGGGCGGCAACCTTCTCGATCTCTCCGACGAGGAGATGCGCGCCGCGCGCCGCGACATGCAGATCATCTTCCAGGATCCGGTAGCCTCGCTCGATCCGCGCATGACCGTCGGCGACATCATTGCCGAGCCGCTCACGGTGTTCGAGCCGAAACTGACCCGCGCACAGCGGCAGGATCGTGTTCGCGAGATCATGGCAGCCGTCGGTCTCGTCCCGGAGATGATCAACCGCTACCCGCATGAGTTCTCGGGCGGGCAGGCGCAGCGCATCGGCATTGCGCGTGCGGTCATCACCCGGCCGAAACTCATCATCTGCGACGAGCCGGTCTCGGCGCTTGACGTCTCGATCCAGGGGCAGGTCATCACGCTGTTGCGCCGCCTGCGCAAGGAGTTCGGCCTGACCTTGATCTTCATCAGCCACGATCTTTCCGTCGTACGGCTGATCTCGGACGATGTGCTCGTGCTCTATCTCGGCAAGGTGGTGGAAGCGGGCGAAGCCGCGACGGTCTTCGACCATCCGGCTCATCCCTATACGCAGGCATTGTTCTCTGCCGCCCCCATCCCCGACCCGAAGCTGGCGCGCGCCCGCGAGCGCATTCGCCTGCAGGGGGACCCGCCCTCGCCGCTCAATCCGCCGCCGGGCTGCGTTTTCTCGCCCCGCTGCTGGAAAGCGACGGATGTCTGCCGCACGAAAATGCCGCCGACCGAGCATGTGCGCCCGGGCCAGACGGCAGCCTGCTATCATATGGACCGGCCATAGAGCAATTCCAGGAAAAGTGCGCAGCGGTTTTCCGTCCGGAATTGCGAAAAGATAAAGAGACAGAGCGGTTCGCAGATCCCGCGAAAAAGTGAACCACTCTAAGGCCGCAAAAGTGGATGGCGGCTGCCGCCGTCCGCCTTGCTCCAGCCGCGGCTTGCGGGTATGCAGCACCAGGACAAAATGCAGGAGGAAGTCTTGGGCGGGCGTTTTCTATCGATCGGCGAATGCATGGTGGAACTGTCGCAGGCCGATGACGGGCATCTGCGCAAGGGCTTTGCCGGCGATACCTTCAACACCGCCTGGTATGCCCGCGCCTGCCTGCCGGCAGACTGGTCGATCGACTATTTCACCGCGCTCGGCGACGACGCCATGTCAGACGAAATGATCGCCTTCATAGGCGGCGCCGGCATCGGCACTGCAAGCATCCGCCGCCTTCGCGGCAAGACGCCCGGCCTTTACATGATCAATCTGAAGGACGGCGAACGCTCCTTCAGCTATTGGCGCGACAGTTCCGCCGCCCGCCAGCTCGCCGCCGATGGCGACGCCCTGCGCACCGCGATCGAGGCATCCGACGTCCTCTATTTCTCCGGCATCACGCTGGCGATCCTGCCACGCGAAGACGCCTTCACCTTGCTGGCGGAACTGCGCCGCGCCAAGGCGGCCGGCAAGCTGGTCGCCTTCGATCCGAACCTGCGCCCGCGCCTGTGGTCGAGCCTCGACGCCATGCACACCATGATCGCGGAAGGCGCGCGCGCCGCAACGCTCGTCATGCCGAGCTTTGATGACGAAGCCGTGCATTTCGGCGACGATTCCATTGCCACGACCATTCGCCGTTACCGGCAGCACGGCGCCGACATGGTCGTCGTCAAGAACGGTGCGGAAGGTGCGACCATCGGCGACGGCACCGACGAGACGCTTGTTCCCGCGGTCAAGGTCGGCAAGGTCGTCGATACCACCAGCGCCGGCGACAGTTTCAACGGCGCATTTCTGGCCCATTATCTGCAGCATCAGGATGCCGTTGCCGCCGCCGGCTTCGCCGCCGAAATCGCAGCGAAGGTCATTCGGGAATACGGCGCGCTCGTTTCCCCCCGGAAGCTGAAAGTCGCCAAGTAAACGCTGTAATATTTCCATCATGGACACCCCCCACAATAAGGTGGGCGCGGGAATCATGTTTGAAGCACCGCAATCGCTGGCACCGTCATCATGAGGATGTGGTGCGGATGGACTGTTTTGGGCATGTTGCAACGCTTGTCGGACATCGATCAAACCACCTGGAGCCAGGCGGCGACACCTGTCGCGGTACCTGAACGGCTGCTCATCGTCAGCGATGCCTGGCATCCGCAGGTCAACGGCGTCGTCCGTTCGATCGAGAACACCAACCGCGAACTGTCGCGCATGGGGATCGAAGTCTCCATGGTCACGCCGGACGGCTTTCGCAATATCCCCTGTCCCACCTATCCGGAGATCCGGCTTTCGATCGCCAGCTATCGCAAGGTCGCCGCAAGAATAGAGGCGATCCAGCCGACCTATGTACACATTGCGACGGAAGGCCCGCTCGGGCTCACGGCACGGCGCTGGTGCCTGCGAAACGGCATGCCCTTTTCCACGAGCTATCACACCCGCTTTCCCGAATATGTCTCCGCCCGCCTGCCGATACCGCAAAGCTGGCTCTATGCTTTCGTCAAATGGTTTCACAATGCCGGCTGCGGCTGCATGGTGGCAACGCCCAGTCTTGCAAACGAGCTCGCGCAGCGCGGCATCCATAATCTGCTGCCATGGAGCCGTGGCATCGACGCCTCGCTGTTTCGACCGCAGCCCCAGGAAGACAATCCCTTCGGCCTGCCCCGCCCGATCTTCATGACCGTCGGCCGCGTGGCGCTCGAAAAAAACCTGCCCGCCTTTCTCGATCTCGACCTGTCGGGATCCAGGGTGGTCGTTGGCGATGGACCCGCGCGCGCGGAATTGCAGAAGCTCTATCCCGATGTGCACTTTCTGGGAGCGAAGTTCGGCGAGGAATTGGCCCACGCCTATTCCCAGGCCGACGTCTTTGTCTTTCCGTCGAAGACCGACACATTCGGCAATGCCATTCTGGAGGCGCTTGCCAGCGGCGTTCCAGTCGCTGCCTATCCCGTCACCGGCCCTGCGGATATTCTCGCCGGCGACAGGACAGCCGGCGTCGTGGATGCGGATCTGGCAACGGCCTGCCTTGCCGCCCTCTCCTGCTCGCGGGAGGCGGCCCGTTCCCTGGCGCTCGGCTATTCCTGGGAAGCCGCCACCACCCAGTTCATCGGCAACGTCCGGATCGCCAACCATCGGGGCCGGGGCCACAAGCACTGAGCCCTTGTTGCGCTTGGATTCGATATTGAATTCCTTGTTACCTTGCGCCAGATAATTGATGGCGCACACGCCTGATCGCAGCCCCGACCATCCGGCCGGCATGTCCTCGTTATGCCTGCCATAGAGATGATGTAGCGGCAGGGCTGCGAAGAGCGCCCCAGCCGAACTCGGCTTTTCAAAACCGGAAGAAATCCGTAGCCCCAGCATCTTTTTAGGTGTACAATTATTTATCGCACGACCTACATGAGACCTCTCAGGGAGTACTTGAGATGACCGACGACCCGTTAAAGCTGGATAACTTCATCTGCTTCGCCCTCTATTCGGCGAACCACGCCATGAATCGGCTGTACAAGCCGATGCTTGATGCGCTCAACCTCACCTATCCGCAGTATCTCGTCATGGTGACTTTATGGGAGGAAGATGGCCAGACCGTCGGTGGTATCGGTGAAAAGCTGTTCCTGGAATCGAGCACGCTGACGCCGCTTTTGAAGCGCCTGGAAGCCGCTGGCTTCATTCATCGCACCCGCAGCAAGGAAGATGAGCGCCAAGTGCTGATCCACCTCACCGGCGAAGGCAAAGCGCTGAAAAAGAAGGCGGCAGCCGTCCCCCCATGCATTCTGGATGCCACGGAGCAGACGCCTGACGAACTGGCGCGTCTGAAGGCGGAAATCACGATGCTGCGCGAGGCGCTCAGCAAGAACGCAGCCTGAGCGAAGGCCATCCGCCGACAGGGCGCTCGAGAAAATTACCGCTTCTTCTTGTTTTCGTAAGGATTTTCCGACGTGCGGAAATGGATGCGGATGGGCACGCCGGGCATGGCGAAATCCGCACGCAGACCGTTGATCAGATAGCGGACATAGGACTCCGGCAGCGCATCCGAGCGCGTACAGGAGATCATGAAGGCCGGCGGCCGCGCCTTCACCTGCGTCATGTATTTCAGTTTGATGCGGCGGCCGGAAACCGCCGGCGGCGGATGCTGCACCTGCTGTGTCTCCAGCCAGCGATTGAGGCGGGCGGTCGATACGCGCTTGTTCCAGACCTTGTCGGTATCGACGATCGCCTGCATCAGGCGGTCCAACCCTTCGCCGGTCTGGCCGGCAATCGTTATGGCGCGAATGCCGCGTGCCTGCGGCAGCAGCCGATCGGTCTTTTCGCGCAGATCGGCAAGCACGGCCTGGCGATCCTCGATCATGTCCCACTTGTTGAAGGCGAGCACGGCGGCGCGGCCTTCGCGGATGACGAGATCGACGATCTGGAGATCCTGCTTCTCGAAGGGAATAGTCGCATCGAAGACGATGACGACGGTTTCGGCAAAGCGGATGGCGCGCAACGCATCGGCAACCGAGAGCTTCTCCAGCTTCTCAATCACCTTCGCCTTGCGGCGCATGCCGGCCGTGTCGAACATCTTTATGGTACGGCCGCGCCAGCTCCAGTCGACGGAGATGGAATCGCGGGTAATCCCGGCTTCCGGACCGGTCAGCAGCCTGTCTTCGCCGAGGAAGCGATTGATGAGCGTCGACTTGCCGGCATTCGGACGGCCGACAATCGCAACGCGCAGCGGGCGCGTCTCGTCATAGGCGGGCTCTTCGTCGATCTCCTCGCCATCCTCGCCGATGGCAGGACGCGGAATGCTGACATTCGTTTCCGCTTCGTCTTCGTCTTCCGGGAAGGCGCGCTCGGGACCGATCGCCTCGACGATCGCGTCGCGCAGATCCATCATGCCCTGGCCATGTTCGGCCGAGATCGGGCAAGGCTCGCCAAGGCCAAGCGTATAGGCGTCATAGAAGCCGCTATCGGAGCCGCGTGCCTCGGATTTGTTGGCGACGAGCACGACGGGCCGGCCGCGCTTGCGCAGCATTTCGGCGAGCGTCTTATCGACATGAGTCAGGCCCATCTTGGCATCGACGACGAACAGCGTCAGGTCCGCCTCATCGATCGCAGCTTCCGTCTGCGCGCGCATGCGACCCTGAAGAGATTCATCCTGGGCCTCTTCAAGACCGGCGGTATCCACGATGCGGAAGCGCAGATCGATCAGCTTGGCGTCACCGGGGCGACGGTCACGCGTGACGCCAGGCGTATCGTCGACGAGCGCCAGCTTCTTGCCAACCAGACGGTTGAACAGCGTGGACTTGCCGACATTCGGGCGACCGACGATCGCGACCGTGAAACTCATTTAGCGATCCTTCAGCCTTTTGCGACCGGAGCTTTACCGGATGCCGTGATGAGATCGAGCAGCATCTGAGCGCGGTTGGCGACATTGCGCGGGCTCTGCGGATCGTCGACGATCGCCTGGAACCATTGTCTAGCCTTGGCGAAATCGCCGGCCTTGTAGGCGGCAAGGCCCAGAACGTCGCGCGCCGAATGGCGGAAGGCGTCGGCGGGCACCGCCAGTTCCTGTGCCTCGGCGGCAACCTGGTCGTAAGTGCCGGTGTCGACAAGAAGATAGGCGGCACGCAGGCGAGCCGCATCGCGGACGACGACGGGGATATCCGCCTGCTTGCCGACCGCGGAGAAAGCGGCGATGGCGCCGGCCTTGTCACCCTTCTGCACCTGCAGCGTCGCGGCGCGCAGACGGGCCAGGACCGGATAGGAACCAGGGCCACTCTTTTCGATTGCCGTCAGCGCGGCAAGCGCTTCGTCCGTCTTGTTCTGGTCGGCCAGCGTCAGGGCTGCGATAAACTGGTCGCCGCCGCTACCGGCCTGATTGCCGGCCCAATAGCGATAGCCGCTGTAGGCCGCGGTGCCGAGAACGATGAGTACGGCTCCGCCGATGATCAGCCTGCCAAAACGGCGCCAAACGAACCGCAACTGGTCCGAACGCAGTTCCTCGTTCACCTCGCGGATGAAGCTATCGTCATTGAATGCCATTCTCGTCTCCGGCCCAAGCCAAATTATACCAAAAGCTTAGAGCATGATGCCGAAAAGTGTCAGCGGTTTTCGCGCGACATCATGCTCTATCTATTAAATTCCTAGAGCGGAGTGAGATTTCGGGTCGATCTGACCTGAAATCATCCGGCTCTACCGTTAGTGGGGCCTTCTACTCCATTTTGCGGCTGATGTAAGGGGGAACGGCCGAAATCGTCACATAACGAGCGGCGAAACCCCGATAATCCACGCATGAAGCTTCCAAATGATCAAAGCCCAGACAATGGCGCCGATGACAACAGCATAGAGATCGTATTTCGCCGAGACGAACGGACGCAGGGTGATTTCGCCGGCACGCTCGCGCCGCTTCAGCGAAATGCGAAGGATCACGCCCCAGGCGAGGAAAGCGGCAAAGAGCAGCATCGCTGCAGCATCGCCATTGGAGAGCAGATGCGCCAGCGCCCAGATCTTCACGGACAGCACCATTGGATGCTTCGTCCTGACCGCGATATGCCCCGCCGGCAGCAGCGAGGCGGCAAGACAGATCATCGCGAACAGCATCAGCAGGATGGTGATATGGCTCATCCAGAAAGGCGGCGACCAGATCGGCGTCACGTCGCGCGCCCGGCCGAAGCCGTAAATGAGGATAATCAGGGTTACGATGCTTGCGATCGAATAGGCCATCTTCCAGCCGGATTCGCCGAGGCTTGCGATCAGAGAAGTTCGCAAGCCAGGAGCGACGACGCGGATCAGATGGATGCCGAGAAAGAGAACAATACCAAGAATAAGCAATGCCATGAATGAAGTCCCCTACGGTCTTGTAATGACATCCTTATCGGCTGCGGCAAAAAAATGCCAGCATCACCGCAGCTTCGCCGCATTTACGCGGAAGGAAGGAGGCCAACTGGAGCACGCCATCCGATATCGCGGGTCGACCTTCGCAAAACCGTGCTCGATCAAATCAATATTCGGTGCCCATGTTTCGTTTAGCTACCTGTTTTTCCGTCGCGTTTTCTCTTGTTCTTCCGGCCGCAGCCCATGCGGATGGCAAGCCCAAGCAGCTCGTCATGATTTCCTTCGACGGCGCGCACGACAATGCGCTCTGGACCGGGAGCCGGGAGATCGCTTCGCGCAACGGCGCGCACTTCACCTACTTTCTTTCCTGCACCTTCCTGATGAACAAGGTACAGGCCAAGGCCTATCAGGGGCCGAAACAGCGTCTAGGCAAATCGAATGTCGGCTTCGCCAAGAGCGAGGACGATGTGCGCACCCGTATCGCCAATATCTGGGGCGCCCATCTGGAGGGCCACGATATTTCCAGCCATGCCTGCGGTCACTTCGACGGCAAAGGCTGGAGCGCGGCCGACTGGAAACAGGAATTTATGGATGCCCACATCGCGCTTCGCGACGCCTGGAAGAATGTCGGCCTTGCCGAAAAGGAGCCCCAGGGCTGGGAAGATTTCGCCACGCACGACGTTAGGGGATTCCGCGCGCCCTATCTCTCCACCAGCGATGGCCTCGTGCCGGCGGAAAAGGAGATGGGCTTCCAATATGATGCAAGCCTCGTCACCAAGGGACCTGCCCTGCCGCAGGTGGTCGACGGCATCTATCGCTTCGGCCTGCCCTTGATCCCCGAGGGACCCGAGCATCGCGTCGTGATTGGCATGGACTACAATCTCTATGTCCGCCATTCGAAGGGCGCCGAGGACAAGGCGAATGCCAAGACCTACGAGGACCGCACTTTCGACGCCTTCGAAGCCGCCTTCGCCAAGCAATATGACGGCGAACGCATCCCGCTGCAGCTCGGCTTCCATTTCGTCGAGATGAACGACGGCGCCTATTGGCGCGCGCTCGATCGCTTCGTCAGCGATGTCTGCCACAAGCAGGACGTCGCCTGCGTCAGCTATTCCGAAGCCATCCCGCTGATCGCTGCCAGAGGCAAGTCCCAGCAGGGGTGAGGGCTATCTTCCCAAGCGTGCCCGATTTCCGAGATTGGAACGAGGTCTCGCAATACACAACCCGCCCTCGTGGTTCGAGACGGCCCTTCGGGCCTCCTCACCATGAGGGCTCTCCCCTGCGCAAGGCTGCATATTGAACTGACTTCACGCAACAGCGCGCTCCATCCTCACCCTGAGCTTGTCGAAGGGCGAGGATGGCCTGATCTTCTGACCAATAAAAAGTTTCCGGAGCCTTTTCGTCAGCCGTCGGCGTGGATGACGCCCGCTTCGCGCTCCAGATAGGTCTGGTCGATCGCCGGCAAAGGCTCGTCGTCAATAGCGGCCTCGAAGGCTTTCAGACGCTTATGGATCGACAAGAGCTCGATGATCGTCGTCCATGAACTGACGAGATACTGGAAGGAATTGCTGACTTGACCGAACGCCGTGGCAACCTGCTGCCAGATGCCGAGCGTGATCTTGTGCGCCACGAACGTCGGCACCAGCACGAAATAAAGGAAGATCGCATCGAGCTGGCCATAGGAATAGCGCGCCACGTTGAAATAGGCGTAGTGGAAGTACATGCGGAAATAGTTGCGCCGAACGTTGGAGAAGAGTTCCATCACGGTAGGCGGCTGCGCGCGATCGTCGCGATCCTCGCCGTAGACGAGTTCCTTTCGGTAGGCGGCCTCAACTCGCTGATTTCGGAAGTTCAGACCCGGCAGTTTTATCCCGAAGAGCGCAAGCAGGAACGTACCAAATACCGACCAGATCAGGGCCAGCCAAACAAGAGAATACGGGATTGCGCCGATAATAGGCAGTTCCGTCACATACTTCGACAGTTCCAGGAGGATGGGCAGGAAGACGATCAGGGTCATGACGGAGCCGATCAGGCTGACGCCGAGCCCTTCGAGGTTCGTTGCAAAGCGCATCGTGTCTTCCTGGACACGCTGCGATGCGCCTTCGATGCGCCGGAGCTTCTCCCACTTCGACATGTAGAAATTGTTCATCGCCCAACGCCAGCGGAAGAGATAGTGGCTCAGGAAAAACGATGAAATTACGCTCACAGCTACGCCCACCAGGCCGAGCTGCGTGAACGCCCACAGCAATCCATAGAAATCCCCATCCGTAACGCCGGGCTTTCCGCCGAGCGCATTTTGCAGGAGGTCAAAGAAAGGCCGACGCCACACGTTTACCGCCACGTCGATCTGAACACCGAAATAGGTGATGAAGACGATGAAAGCAGAACCCCACACGGACCAGGCGACCCAGGGATTGCGCTTCGAAACCACATGCCAGAAGCCGCAGAAAACTACGCCGCATGCAATAAAATATAGATAAAACAGGAAATTATTAGGAACCAGGAAAAACGCCGCTCCTACAGGCTGCTGATCCTCCGGCGGCGGCGGATACCCCATCGAAGCGACGAGATGCGCACCGAGAAGATACCAAACGAACACGCAGACGAGCGCCCAGACGATCGATGAGGAAAAAAACAATCTCGGATTCGGGAAGAAAGAATGAAACACGACGGTTAGGCTTCCTGTTGGTTCGGACGACCACGAATGACGTCAATTTGCGGCGAGCCTAGGACAGTTCGCCGGGAGCGGCAACCGGCGGGGACCTATTCTTACGTAGATGTAATCGCTTATCCCATGATCGTGATGCAGTTGTTCAGCAGCGAAATTTCACCCAATGGATGAACTCCCCCTCCAAAAGAGCTGCTCTCTCCACGCCAGCCACCCATCCGTAAATTGCCCCTCTTGCAAGATGCTATCTTACGATATATATCTTACGACATGACTAACGATATAAACCTTCACACTTCAAGGAGAAATGATATGAGAGGCTTTAGAGATCGCCACATGTGCGGAGATGGCTTTGACATCGTCGAGGCATATATCCTACGACATGGCCGAAGCCGTGAATCGCACGGCGAGCACAGGAGAGACTTCATGAGAGGCTTCAAGGGCGGCATGTTCGGCGGCGGATTCCGCACCGGACGCAAGTTCGATGCGGCCGACCTGCAGCTTATCATTCTCGCCCTGCTCTCCGAGCAGCCGCGTCACGGCTATGAACTGATCAAGACCTTCGAGGAACGCTCCGGCGGTTTCTACGTGCCGAGCCCGGGCGTCATCTACCCTGCCCTCACCTATCTCGAAGAAACCGGCCAGGCTGAAGTCGAGGCAAGCGGCACGAAGAAGCTCTACCGCATCACGGAAAGCGGCCAGAAGCGCGTCGACGATAACAGTGAGCTGGTGGAAGTGACATTCGCCAAGCTCGCCGCAATCGGCGAGAAGATGGCCCGCGTCCGCGAGGTCTTCGACGGTGGTGACGAGGACGGCCGCGACAATCCGTTCGATCGCCATGGCGCCGGCGATGTGCATCGCGCCCGCCACCTGCTGCGCTCGGCTCTTCGCGCGAAGTTCCCGTGGAGCAAGGCCGAAGGCGCGCGCATCGCGGCAATCCTCGAGCGCGCCGCCGCCGACATCATCCGCGGCGAAACGAAAGCTGAGAGCGAGCCGAAGTCCGACGATTGAGCTACAGCATGCCGCGCAAAAGTGCGCAGCGGTTTTGCGACAACGGCATGCGCAAAATCAAGGGCCTGAAGCGCAGGAAACGAATCTGAAAGATTCGCGACGCGCTTTAGGGCGTCACTTGTCCGGCAATGTCAGGATGATAGGCCCGTTGCGGGTGGTGATGATCGTATGCTCGTACTGGACCGTGGGCGCCTGCGGTTCGGCATAGAGCGTCCACGCATCGTCGCCCCCCTCCGCCCAGCTCGCGCCGAGCGAGAGAAACGGCTCGACGGTGAAGACCAGGCCATCATCCATGATCCGTGTCTCGTCGGGGTCTGCCCAAGTGGAAACCTCGGCGGGCTCTTCATGCAGGGAGCGTCCGATGCCGTGGCTGGCGAGATTGGCGATCAAGGTATAGCGGTTCTTCTGTGCAAAGGCGCCGACGGCCTGCCCGATCTTTGAAAGCGGCGCGCCACTGCGCACCTGATTGAGGCCGACCCAAAGCGCTCTCTTGCCGTCGCGGCAGAGGCGCTCGATCTTGGGCTTGACCGGCGGCACGGCAAAGGATGCACCGGTATCGGAAAAGAAGCCGTCCTTCTCGGCCGAAACGTCGAGATTGACCAGATCTCCCGCCTGGATCACGCGCGGACCGGGAATGCCATGGGCGACTTCCTCATTGACGCTGATGCAGGTCGCGCCGGGAAACTTGTAGACCAGCTCCGGCGCCGATTGCGCGCCGGCATCCTCCAGCACCTTGCGGCCGATCGCATCCAGCTCCAGCGTCGTGATGCCCGGCTCGAGCGCGGCCGCCATGGCCTGCAACGCATTGGCGCAGATGCGGCCGATATCTTTCAGCTTGGTCAGTTCTTCTTCGGTCGAAACGATCATTTACGGCTTCCAGCGCTCTCGCGCTCTGCGCAACGGTTTGGCGAGAGGCTCAAGGTCGCTTTCGCCCCTTCCTTTCGCACAGTCAATGTCTTTTTGGGCTTTCTGCCAGATAGCGCGACTTTCGGATTCCGAAAGAGGTCAGGAGCGCGGATCGTCCGACAATAATGCCCCCCACTCATGATCGCGCCAGACGCCGCCGATCTTCAGATATTTGGCTGAGAATCCTTCCTCGTGGAAGCCGAGCAGCGCGATCGAGGGGTCGTTGCGGCAGCAAATCGAGTCCGAAATCAAAAGCTTCGATCAATGAGCGGAATCATTTTGCGAACCGCTTCATAGCGAAGATAAAGTCCGCCCCAGGCGATCACGCCGAGATAGACGCCGAACAGCAGATGCGAGAAGATCGGGCTACCAATCCGCAGGTGCGTCGCGATTGCGCCGCCGAGCAGGCCCGTCAACAGGATTGCGCCGAGAACGGAAGTCCTCGGGATCGCATAGAGAATGGCACAGCCGAGCGTGATGACGCCGAGAAGCCGCGCAAGCGCCGGATCGGCGGAATAGCCAAGATCCGCCATCGTCTCCGTGACGACAGGAAGCGGGACGAGCTTGATCACGCCATCGAACAGCAGGAAGGCAATGACCAGCCCGCTAAGGATCGTGCCTGCCACGCGCTGTGCCCGCGTTACCGAAGGCATGGATGAATCGACTGCATAAGACATGTTCGTATCCCCCGGAATTGAATAGGAAATTCAGATCTTGGCTGCCAGCGCGGCAAGTTGATCGGCGCCCTGGGCCCATCCCTGATGGAATCCCATTTTCTCATGCGCTTGCCGATCCTCGGCCGACCAGTGCAGAACCGTGGCCGTGTAGCGCGTCTTGCCGCCGCCAAGATCGTCGAGCTGGATCGTCACCACCATGAAGGGCTTGGCCGACGGCACCCAGGCGCTGGTGAAAGCATCGGTGAAGACGATCCGCTCATTGGGAACAACTTCCAGATAAACGCCGTTGCCCGGGTAATCCTCGCCTTCCGGGCTGCGCATGGTGACCGAGCTCGAGCCGCCCGCGCGAACGTCGATCTTGGCGGCGGACACCGTCCACGGCTGCGGCGCGAACCATTGCTTCAACAACTCCTCCTCCGTCCAGCAGCGGAAGATCTTCTCGCGCGGAGCGTCGATAATGCGGGCCAACGACAGCTCGTGGCGTTGGGTTTGCTCGGTCATGGTCCTCTTCCTCTTTCCAGTTTGACGCGGCCTGCGCGGCCTATACTCTAACGACGTTCGTAGCCGTCGTTTCTCGACAATGCAGAAGCAAATTTTCCGATTATTTTGCAACCGCAAGAGCATCCGCGCTCAGACGATCGAGCTGATGGCGGATATGGGCTGCCTCGGCGGGCGAGCGGGCAAGCGCGATGGCCCTGTCGAAGGCGACGCGCGCCTCCTGTGAGCGGCCCAGCTGCGCAAGCAGGCCGCCCCTTACGCCGTGAAAGTAGAAATAGCTGTCGAGCTGCGCTTCCAGCGCCGCAATCAGCGCCAGAGCCGCCTCCGCTCCCTTCAGTTT
This sequence comes from Rhizobium sp. CCGE531, assembly GCF_003627795.1. Taxonomy (NCBI): domain Bacteria; kingdom Pseudomonadati; phylum Pseudomonadota; class Alphaproteobacteria; order Hyphomicrobiales; family Rhizobiaceae; genus Rhizobium; species Rhizobium sp. CCGE531. Next base: position 2,799,687 of record NZ_CP032684.1, read on the forward strand.
GGAAAGCGCGACCGAACGATTGAGCGTGACGACCGGAGATGGCGCCAGCCTCTCCAGCATCTGATAGAGAAGGTCGATCTCTTCCCAGTCCGTATCGACGGCACGCTTTGCCCTGGAATGCAGCGCCGCGATCGCGGCCTGCACCTGATAGGGGCCGGGCTGGCGATGGCGGATCGCCTTGTCGAGCAGCGCCAGCGCCTCGCCGATCAGCGTCCGGTCCCAAAGCGACCGGTCCTGATCTTCCAGAAGAATGATCTGTCCATCCGCATCGAAACGTGCCTCCTTGCGCGATTGCTGCAAGAGCATCAGCGCCAGCAACGCCATGGTCTCCGGCTCGGAGGGAAAGATCCGCAAAAGCAGCCGCCCAAGTCGGATCGCTTCGTCGGCGAAGGCAGCTGCCTCGCGATGCGTTCCGCCCGCGGAATAGCCTTCGTTGTAGATGAGATAGATCATGGCGCTGACGAGCGCCAATCGCTCGCTACGCTCGACCGCACCCGGCGTCTCGAAAGCAACGCCGGCGGCAGCGACACGCGCTTTCGCCCGGGTAATGCGCTGCTCCATCGCGCTGTCGCTGACGAGGAAGGCGCGGGCGATCTGCTGTACCGAAAGTCCGGAAACGATGCGCAGGGCCAGGGCGATCTGCTGCGTTGCAGGCAGATCCGGATGGCAGCAGATGAACAGTAGCCTGAGAATATCGTCGCGATATCCGGAGCCATCGAGCCGTTCGGCCAGGTCGCTCTCCGCATCGCTCGTATCGGAGATCGCCTCCTCGTCGGGCAGGCTCTGCAATTTCGCCTGCTTGCGCACGGTATCGATGCCGCTGTTGCGGCCGACGAAGATCAGCCAGGCAATGGGATCGCGCGGCGGCCCCTTGTCGGGCCAGGTCTTCAAGGCCCTGAGGCAGGCCTCCTGAAAGGCCTCCTCGGCAATATCGAGATTGCGGAAATAGCGCAGCAGCGCACCCAGCACCTGCGGCCGGGCATTGGTGAGCGCGATGTCGATCCAGGCAATATCCGTCATGTGGCAACCGCTCCCGGCCGGAAGACGTAAAGCGGGCGGATTTCATAGGAGCCGACGCCGGGATTGGCCGCGGCAAGTTCCTTCGAAAAACCAATGGCTTCGTCGAGGGTTTCGAAATCGACCACATAGAAGCCGAGTAACTGCTCCTTCGTTTCCGCAAAGGGGCCATCGATGACGATCGGCTCGTTCCTGCCCTTGCGCAAGGTCGTTGCCGCCGTCGTCGGCATCAGTCGCGCCACCGGGCCGAGCTTGCCGGCCTCTCTGAGCGGCTCCTGCACGGCGATCAGCCGCGCCATGGTTGCCTCCTCCTGCTCCTTCGACCAGGCGAATACTGTATCTTCGTCGTTGTAGCATAGGATTGCGTAAAGCATGACTATTCCCTTCTCCCTTTAAAGACGAAGGAATATCATCTGCACCGACAGGCTGCGTCAAAAAAATATTGTAGCTGGCGGTCAAACGTTGCCGCGCCAGATCACCAACATTCCGGCCTTCGGGTCGAGTTCTGCTACGGCCCTGATGAAAACGCTCGCCGGGCTATCGCCGTGCCCAAGCGGCAAGCCGCCGAGAACCGGCACGTTCAGCTCGGCCAGATGCTCACGCAGGATATCGATCACCGAATAACGACGATCGAACTCGAAATCTGTAAATTGGCCGATGGCGAGTGATTCCTACCGCGATCTTCGCACGGAATAACGATCGGCGTCAGCCACTGACCGCTGGTGAGCCTTTAGCTCAATGATGGATTGACGACAGCAGCGTTTATCGGCGTAGGCCGTTTGGCCCTGGCATCGGGCTCCACTGCTCGCCCGCCCTTCGCCTTGCCCGTCCACAGCGGCAGACCGACGGATTGCGAAACGCCTGGATCCGACGTGAACACCGGATAGCCCTGTTCGACAAGCCGTTCGAGAACCTCGCGGTCCTTGCGCACGTGCAGTCGGACCAGGTTTTCCGTGTTGTAGACATGCCCGCCGGAATCGGGGTTGATGCCGGTGATGATGACTTCGGTTGCGCCGTTATAGAGCGCGAATAGGACGGCGTTGATGCCGTTGGAGCATTTGTCGTCGGCGCCGAGCTCGCTGCACTTGACCCCACCGACCCGGTCCAGCAGCGCCATGCGCTTGTAGCGATCGACGATTTCAAGCCTCTCGTAGTTGTAGTTGAACGACTTCAGCCCGTCTTCCAGCCGCTGAAGCTCTTTCCGCCACAGCAGTACATAGAGCATCTTCGTCCGCTCGCCGTTCAGAACGCGGCGCACCTCGATGGCATTGGTGTTGGTGCCTTCGATCTGGTTGAACTGAACGAGCGTCACATCGGGCGCCTCGATCCCCCAGCCCTTCGTCACCGTCTGCGATCCGTTGATGGTGATGACCTTGAAGCTCTCGTCGAAATCCGCCGGCTTGTGCGAGACCGGCGCCGAGCCGACGACGAGAACAGGCCCATCGAACCGCTTCGCCAGGATAGGCGGCTTCGGCCTGGTCAGATGATACTTGATCTGCCTGTAGATATGCTTCTTCAGTTCGGTAAATTGAGCGGCCATTATTCGCTTCATCGTCTCCCAAGAAGGCGCCGGTCCCTGAAGGGCTCTATCCGGCGAATGCGGCCCGGAATCCCTCCCCGAACCGCGAATAAGGCGAGTATCGCTGCACGCTCTTATATAAGCAAAATAAAGAAATCTTACACGATATAACCTAGGGTGAGCGGCCGATAAGTGCCGATCACCCCTGCCGTGTGCTCAAGGTACGAGAGACCGCATTCTTCCAACCTTTAAGCTTCGCATTCCGGGTCTTGGCGTCCATGTCAGGCTCGAATCGCTTGTCTCGCGCCCAGGCTTGCGCAAAGCCGGCGCGATCCGGCCAGACACCGGCGCGGCTGCCAGCAAGCCAGGCGGCACCAAGGGCGGTCGTTTCGAGAATCGTGGGCCGGTCGACCGGCGCATCCAGCAGATCGGCAAGCCGCTGCATCGTCCAGTCGGAAGCGACCATGCCGCCATCGACGCGCAGAACCGTGTGCTGCCCGTTGCCGTTGCGCCAATCCCTGTGCATCGCATCCAGAAGGTCGCGCGACTGATAGCAGACGGCCTCCAGCGCCGCCCGGACGATTTCCTCAGGTCCGGTATTGCGCGTGAGCCCGAAGATCGCGCCGCGTGCATCCGGATCCCAATAAGGTGCGCCAAGGCCGGTGAAGGCCGGCACGAGATAAACCTCCTGCAGCGGATCGGCCTTTGCGGCCAGCTCGCCGGAATCGGAAGCGCGCTTGATCGCTTTCAGCCCATCGCGCAGCCACTGCACCGCGGCGCCCGCGATGAAGATCGATCCCTCAAGCGCATAGGTCGTCTCGCCGTTCAACCGGTAGGCGATGGTGGTCAGCAGGCGGTTCTTCGAGCGCACCATGTCCGCGCCGGTATTGAGCAGCGCGAAGCAGCCGGTGCCGTAGGTGGATTTCATCATGCCGCGCTCGAAGCAGGCCTGGCCGATCGTCGCCGCCTGCTGATCGCCGGCAACGCCAAGAATCGGGATTTGGGCGCCGAAATGCGCAGTGTCGGTCACGCCGAAATCGGCGGCGCAATCCTTCACTTCAGGCAGCATCGCCGGGGGGACGCGCAGAATATCCAGCAGCTCCTCGTCCCATTCGTTGGCGCCGATATTGTACATCAGCGTCCGCGAGGCGTTGGTGGCATCGGTGAGGAAGCTCTTGCCGCCGGTCAGCCGCCAGATCAGGAACGTATCGACGGTGCCGAAGCAGAGGCCGCCCTTGGCGGCGCGGGCACGGGCGCCCTTCACATTGGTCAGCAGCCAGGAGAGCTTGGTGCCGGAAAAATAGGGATCGAGCAGCAGGCCGGTACGGCTGGTGAAGAGCTTTTCCAGATCTTGACGCTTCAGTTTCTCGCAATAGCCCGCCGTGCGGCGATCCTGCCAGACGATGGCATTGTGGATCGGCTTGCCCGTCTCGCGATCCCAGACGACGACGGTCTCGCGCTGGTTGGTGATGCCGAGTGCTGCAATATCCTTGGCGGTAATGCCGGCGGCCTCGATCGCCTTGCGGACGGTGATGAGGACGGAGGACCAGATCTCTTCCGGATCGTGCTCGACCCAGCCGGGCTTCGGATAATACTGGGTGAATTCCTTTTGCCCGACACCGGCAACCTTCATCTTGCCGTCGAAAACGATAGCCCGCGTCGACGTCGTCCCCTGATCGATCGCCAAGACATAACCGCTCATGCGTTCCTCCCGCCTATTGCATCCCGAAACAACAGATACGCGAGCAAAACGAATGTGAAAAGAAAGCAAAACGAAATTTTTCGCTGAAGGATGCGCTTTCCTGTTCAGGGCATCGTGGATCAAGGTGCCGCAAAGGAGACTGGCAGCAATGCGATTGCCATGTCCGCCTGTTTGGGACTAGGCTCAGTCCGTTTTGCATTGCAGCAGGAAGCTGCGCTGTCCAAGGAGAAGATCATGGCAAGAACAGTTGTCGTCACCGGTTCCACGAGCGGTATCGGCCTCGCCATCGCGACCGCCTTCGCCGCCAAGGGCGATGACGTCGTCATCAACGGCTTCGGAAAGCCCGAGGAAATCGACGCGATCAAGACCAAGCTCGAAGCCTCCGGCGGCGGCAAAGTGATCTATCATCCGGCCGACATGACGAAGCCCGCCGAGATCGCCGATCTGATCGCGACCGCCAACTCCACCTTCGGCAGCGTCGATGTCCTCGTCAACAATGCCGGCGTCCAGCATGTCGAGAAGATCGAGGACTTCCCGATCGAGAAGTGGGACCAGATCATCGCGATCAACCTCTCCAGCTCCTTCCACACCATCCGCGCCGCCATTCCGCTGATGAAGGCCAGGAAATACGGCCGCATCATCAACATCGCCTCGGCACATGGCCTGGTCGCCTCGCCCTTCAAATCCGCCTATGTCGCGGCAAAACATGGTATATTGGGCCTGACCAAGACGGCGGCACTCGAGCTTGCCGAATTCGGCGTCACGGTAAACGCCATTTGCCCCGGCTATGTCCTGACCCCGCTTGTCGAAAAGCAGATTCCGGATACGGCCAAGGCCCGAGGCATGACCGAGGAGCAGGTCAAGAACGAAGTTATCCTCAAGGCCCAGCCCACGCACGAATTCGTCAAGGCCGAGGAGATCGGCGCCCTGTCGCTCTACCTTGCAAGCGACGAGGCACGCCAGGTGACCGGCACGCATGTCTCGATTGACGGTGGCTGGACCGCGGAATAACCATAGACGGTTAGGGCCGGATCCGTGCGCGCATCCGGCCCGGTCAAGAAACAATAAACGGGAACGACATGAGCGACAGCATTCGCTTTATCCTCAACGGCGAGGATATCACGCTATCCAGCCTGCGCCCCACCGAGACGCTGCTCGATTTCCTGCGCCTCGAGCGGCGCCTGACGGGAACGAAAGAGGGATGCGCGGAAGGCGACTGCGGCGCCTGCACAGTGCTTGTGGGACGCCTGATCGATGGCGGACTTCACTATGAAGCCGTCAATGCCTGCATCCGCTTCCTCGGCTCGCTGCATGCGACCCATGTCGTCACCGTCGAGCATCTGGCCGCCCGGAACGGCACGCTCCATCCGGTGCAGCAGGCCATGGTCGATTGCCATGGCTCGCAATGCGGTTTCTGCACGCCGGGCTTCGTCATGTCGCTCTATGGCTTGTGGCTGACGACGGAAAAGCCGAGCCGGGCGCAGATCGAGAAGTCGCTCCAGGGCAATCTCTGCCGATGCACGGGTTACGAACCGATCGTCAAAGCGGCCGAGCAGGTCAGCCAGAAGCGGCCGAGCGCGCTCTTCGACCCCTTGGAAAAGACGAGGGCCGATATCATCGCCCGCCTCTGGGCGATGCAGGGCGGTGATACCATCGAGATTGCCGAGGGCGAGGATCGCCTTATCGTGCCCGGTTCCGTCGCGGCACTGGCACAGGTGCTTGCCGATGAACCGACGGCAACCGTCGTCGCCGGCTCGACCGATGTCGGCCTCTGGGTCACCAAGCAGATGCGCCAGCTCAATCCGGTCGTCTTCATCAACCACCTGACCGATCTGCAGAAGATATCAATCGAAGATGAGGGGCTGAGCATCGGCGCCGGCGTCACCTATAGCCGCGCCTTTGCTGTGATCAGTGAAAAGATCCCGGCCTTTACCAATCTCATCAACCGCATCGGCGGCGAGCAGGTGCGCAACATGGGCACTATCGGCGGCAATATCGCCAACGGCTCGCCGATCGGCGACATGCCGCCGCCATTGATCGCGCTCGGCGCAACGGTCAGGCTGCGCTCGGCGGCGGGCACGCGCAGCCTGCCGCTGGAGGATTTCTTCATCGATTACGGCAAGCAGGACCGCAATCCCGGCGAGTTCGTCGAGAGCATCTTCGTGCCCTACCCAGCCGATGATGCGCATTTCGCCGTTTACAAGATCTCCAAGCGCCGCGACGAGGATATTTTAGCCGCCTGCGGCGCCTTCCATCTGACCTTGGATGCCGCCGGCAATGTCGACGATATCCGCATCGCCTTCGGCGGCATGGCCGGCACGCCGAAACGCGCCCGCACCGTCGAGACGGAATTGCTCGGCAAGCCCTGGACGGAGGCGACGGTGACAGCCGCACGCGATGCCTTCGACAGCGACTACACGCCGCTGACCGATTGGCGCGCCTCGGCCGAATATCGCCAGCTCACCGCCAAGAATCTTCTCCTCCGCTTCTACCTGGAGACATCAGGCGCGCCGCAGGAGCTGAAGCGTTTCGAGGTGCTGGCATGATGACGGATTTCGGGTTTATTCGACCGTATTTCTTAGGCACGGCACGGTGCCTTTCGCCGGACGACGGCAGCCGGTTCCCTCCACCTTCTCCCCTCGGGGAGAAGGTGCCCGAAGGGCGGATGAGGGGGTGGCGTGGCAGATACCAAACTGTCCTGCATCTAGGCTCAGCATCTGCATCGCTTCGCGATGCATCCCCCTCATCCGGCCCGTCGGCCACCTTCTCCCCGCTGGGGAGAAGGAAAACCGCGGAGGCCTGAGCCATGGACAAATCCACCTTCGAAGAACCCAAGGTCGTCATCAACGGCTCGATGCATGGCTCGCTACGCCATGACTCCGCGCACAAACATGTGACCGGAGCCGCCGATTACATCGACGATATTCCCGAGCCCGCTGGCTTGCTGCATGGCGCGCTCGGCCTTTCCGACCGCGCCCATGCCGAGATCGCCGGCATCGATCTCACAGATGTCAAAGCTTATCCCGGCGTCGTCTGGGTCTTCACCGGCGCCGATATCCCCGGCGTCAACGACACCAGTTCCAACGGCATGCATGACGAACCGCTGCTTGCCGAGACCAAGGTCGAGTTTCACGGCCAGCCGATCTTCGCTGTCGTCGCCGAGACCCGCGATGCCGCCCGGCGTGCTGCGCGCCTCGCCAAGATCGACTATCGCGATCTGCCGCATTGGAGCGATATCGACGGCGCGCTCGCCAACGGCGCACTGCTTGTCTACGAGCCGATGACCCTGAAGCGCGGCGAGCCGGAAACCGAGATGGCCAACGCGAAGCACCGCATCAAGGCGCAGATGCGCATCGGCGGCCAGGAGCATTTCTATCTCGAAAGCCATATCGCCGTGGCGATCCCCGGCGAGGACGATGAAGTCGCCGTCTGGTCGTCCACCCAGCATCCGAGCGAAATCCAGCATATCGTCGGCCATGTCCTCGGCATTCCGTCCAACGCCGTGACAGTCAATGTGCGCCGCATGGGCGGCGGCTTTGGCGGCAAGGAAACGCAGGGCAACCAGTTCGCGGCGCTCGCCGCCATCGCCGCCAAGAAGCTTGGCCGCGCGGTGAAATTCCGGCCCGACCGCGACGAGGATATGAGCGCCACGGGCAAGCGCCACGACTTCCTGGTGGATTACGAAGTCGGCTTCGACGACGAAGGCCGCATCCATGCCGTCGATGCCACCTATGCCGCCCGCTGCGGCTTCTCCTCGGATCTTTCCGGCCCGGTCACCGATCGCGCGCTCTTCCATGCGGATTCGAGCTATTTCTATCCGCATGTGCATCTGGTCTCAAAACCGCTGAAGACGCATACCGTCTCCAACACCGCCTTCCGCGGCTTTGGCGGCCCGCAAGGCATGGTCGGCGGCGAACGCATGATCGAGGAGATCGCCTATGCGCTCGGCAAGGATCCGCTGGAGGTTCGCCGGGCCAATTTCTATGGCCAGCCGGGCTCCGGCCGGACGTTGACCCCCTATCATCAGGAGGTCACCGACAACATCATCGACCGCGTCGTCGTCGAGCTGGAACAGACGTCCGATTACCAGGCCCGCCGCAACGCCATCATCGAGTTCAATCGCTCCAGCCGCTTCATCCGCAAGGGGATCGCGCTGACGCCGGTGAAATTCGGCATCTCCTTCACCATGACCGCATTCAACCAGGCCGGCGCGCTGGTGCATATCTATCAGGATGGCTCCATCCACCTGAACCATGGCGGCACCGAAATGGGCCAAGGCCTCTATACGAAGGTGGCGCAGGTTCTGGCCGACAGTTTCCAGGTCGATATCGACCGGGTAAAGATCACCGCGACGACAACAGGCAAGGTACCGAACACCTCGGCAACGGCTGCGTCTTCCGGCTCCGACCTGAACGGCATGGCAGCCTATGATGCCGCGCGGCAGATCAAGGAGCGGCTCGTCACCTTCGCGGCGGAGAAATGGGGCGTGGGCGCCGAGGAAGTGCAGTTCCTGCCCAACCGCGTGCGCGTCGGCGAAGAGGAAATTCCCTTCCAGGATTTCGTCAAACAGGCCTATTTCGCCCGCGTCCAGCTTTCGGCCGCCGGTTTCTACAAGACGCCGAAGATCCATTGGGACCGCAAGGCCGGCCGCGGCACCCCCTTCTACTACTTCTCCTATGGTGCCGCCTGCTCGGAAGTGTCGATCGACATGCTGACCGGCGAGTATCTGATCGACCGCACCGACATCCTCCAGGATGTCGGCCGCTCCCTCAACCCCGCGATCGACATCGGCCAGGTCGAGGGCGCCTTCGTGCAAGGCATGGGCTGGCTGACGACCGAGGAACTCTGGTGGGATGCCAAGGGACGGCTGCGCACTCATGCGCCGTCCACCTACAAGATCCCGCTTGCCTCCGACCGGCCGAAGATCTTCAACGTTCGTCTTGCCGAATGGTCGGAAAATACGGAAGCCACCATCGGCCGCTCGAAGGCCGTCGGCGAGCCGCCCTTCATGCTCAGCATATCCGTGCTCGAAGCATTGTCGATGGCGGTCGCCAGCGTCGCGGATTATCGCATCTGCCCACGCCTCGATACGCCGGCAACGCCGGAGCGGGTGCTGATGGCGGTCGAGCGGCTGAAGGGGATGTGAAGTCTGCTGTGCAAAGGGTGGCATGCAGATAGTTGGAAGTCTCAATGGAAAATCGTGGTTGCAGCGGCATACCCCCTCTGTCACTTCGTGACATCTCCCCCACAAGAGGGGAGATCGTTGGGAGTTTCTCCCGCCGCCTAACAGAACATCGCAATATTGTTTCCACGAGTACTCAGTCCATTTGGTGCCAGTGGAAATGACGGGTTACCAATCTCCCCCTTTGTGGGGGAGATGTCACGACAGTGACAGAGGGGGGTATGTGTCCTCAACATGTACAAGCTCCCGGAAGTCGTCACCGCCATGACAGCTTTGCCCACTACAGCAACCGCCTATCGTCATAACGCGGCTCGCGCCCATCGATAAATCCAAGGTCACGTTTTAAGCGGTCCGGCATCTCATCGAGATCGAGATGCGGCGACGGCTCCGCATGCCTGGCGAAAACCTGCGTCAACGATTCCAGAAGACGTGCCAGAACCGTAGGCCTGGCTGCTTCCATCTGCTCCACGACATAGCAATCCATGACAACACCTCAGTTAAATCAGCGATATGAGTTGCAGTTTGGCGCGAAAAATGCTGAAATTCCAATCGAACTATCATCTATAGACATAAAGAGAACTTATCCATGAAGCTATCGAAGCGGTTCCCGCTGAATGCCCTGCGCGTCTTCGAAGCCGCGGCCCGGCTCGGCAGCTTCACCCGCGCCGGCGAAGAGCTCGGCATGACGCAGACGGCCGTCAGCTATCAAATCAAGTTGCTTGAGGAGACGACGGGCGAACCCCTATTCCTGCGCCGCCCGCGGCAGATTCAATTGACCGAGGCCGGGGAGCAGCTCGCGCCGAAAGTCGCGGAAGCCTTTGCCATGCTGCAGGATGCCATGGCCTCCATCAGCGGCGACGCCGAGACAACGCTCCATATCCATTCTACTCCCACCTTCGCGTCCCAATGGCTGGCACGCCATATCGGTACGTTCCAGCTCAAGCACCCCAAGATCGCCGTTCGCCTCGCCACCTCGGGCTCGATCATCGACTTCGCCCGGGAGCCGTCCGACATCGCCATCCGCGCCGGGCGCGGAACATGGCCTGGCTTGCGCGCGCACATGCTGATGAAGATGCATTTCACGCCCATGCTGAGCCCGGCCCTGGCAGCGACGATCGGCGGCGTGCACGAACCGGCCGACCTTCTGAAACTGCGCATCATCGATGCCGGCGATCCATGGTGGGTCCAATGGTTCCAGGAGGCAGGCGTACCGGATCCCGGCCTACAGGGCAGACCGCGCAGCCGGCTTGGCGCACAATCCTTCGAAGCAAGCGCCGCCATAGCCGGCCAGGGTGTCGCCGTGCTGACCCCCGAATTCTATGCGGATGATTTGGCCTCCGGCCGGCTGATCCAGCCCTTCGATCTTCTTTCGACCGATGGCTCGGATTATTGGATCGCCTATCCGGAGAACAGGCGTCATACGCCGCGCATCCGCGCCTTCAGGGATTGGATCCTCTGCGAATTCGGCATGCCGCTGGAATAACGCTCAATCGGACATATCGGGCGCATAGAAACAGCGCGGCGTATTCTCATCCGGAAACAGGCAAAGGTGATAGGCTCCATCCGGGGAGCGCATCGTCTTGCCCTGCGGCAGATTAAAGATATGCGCGTGCGTTATGTAGCGATGGTCGCCAGGGTTGAGCGTCACTCGATAGCCGCCGGGCACGATGGTGACGGTGCGCGAGGGGATCATCTCGCAATCACCTGTCTTGCTGTCGCCATTGCAGCAATAAGGATCGTAGGACCAGCCGGAGGGCGCGTCATGCGCCAGGGCGGCGGCTGCGAAGAGAAAAAATACGAACGCCAGAATACCACGCATGGGCAATTCTCCGTCGAAAAATAGACGGCTGCCGCGGACACGGCCCGCTCCAAGCAGCCGAGAGCGTTTTAATAAAAACCGTCGTAATCTGATCTAATGCGCCCTGGGCGCTAGACAAGGCCGCGGCTTTTTGCCCGCACATCAAACGCCCCCTCTTCCATACGCTCTCAACATTCTGCAAGGTGTCGAGTCGGAGGAAGAAAAGGGGACCTGAATGTATGAATACGCCATAGCGTGGGAATGGCTGGCCTTCGCTGCCCGCTGGTTCCACGTCATAACCGCCATTGCCTGGATCGGTTCGTCCTTCTACTTCATCGCGCTCGATCTCGGGCTGGTGAAGCGCCCGCATCTTCCGCCCGGCGCCTATGGCGAGGAATGGCAGGTTCACGGCGGCGGCTTTTATCATATTCAGAAATATCTCGTCGCCCCCGCGCAGATGCCGGAACATCTGACCTGGTTCAAATATGAGAGCTATTTCACCTGGCTTTCCGGCTTCCTGATGATGTGCATCGTCTATTATGGCGGCGCCAACCTCTTCCTCATCGACCGGCATGTGCTTGATGTCAGCGTCCCCGTCGCGATCCTGATTTCGCTGGCTTCGCTTGCCGGCGGCTGGATCGTCTACGATCTGCTCTGCAAATCGCCGCTCGGCAACAATAGCTGGGGCCTGATGGTCGTGCTCTATGCCGTCCTGGTCTTCATGGCCTGGGGCTATACAAATCTCTTCACCGGCCGCGCCGCCTTCCTGCACCTCGGCGCCTTCACCGCAACGATCATGTCGGCCAACGTCTTCATGATCATCATTCCCAATCAGAAGATCGTCGTGGCCGACCTCATCGCCGGCCGCACGCCCGACCCGAAATATGGCCGCATCGCCAAGCAGCGCTCGCTGCACAACAACTATCTGACGCTGCCCGTCATCTTCTTCATGCTGTCCAACCATTATCCGCTGGCCTTCGGCACGGCCTATAATTGGGTGATCGCGGCGCTGGTGTTCCTGATGGGCGTCACCATCCGCCACTGGTTCAACACCACGCATGCCCGCAAGGGCCGCCCGACCTGGACCTGGATCGTCACCGTCGTCCTCTTCATCGTCATCATGTGGCTTTCGACGGTTCCGAAGGTGTTGACCGGCGAGAAGGATGCCAATGCGGTCTCCCCGGCCTTCCAGCAATTCGCGTCCGATGCGCATTTCCCTGCCGTCAAGCAGATGGTGTCGACGCGCTGTTCCATGTGTCATGCGGCCGAACCCGTCTATGAGGGGATTGTGCGCGCGCCGAAAGGCGTAACGCTGGAAAATGACGCGGAAATCGCTATGCATGCCCGGGAGATCTATATCCAGGCCGGCCGCAGCCACGCCATGCCGCCCGGCAACGTCACCGACGTCACGCCGGAGGAACGCAAGCTGCTGGTTGCCTGGTTCGAAAGCTCCATCGGAGAAAAAAGCCAATGACTAGCCTTCTGCGCGGCCGCCTGCTTTCCTTCAAGCGCCTGCCGCAAAGCCTCGACGACACGGACAGCTACGCTTACGAAAGCGACGGCGGCCTGCTGGTCGAGAACGGCATAATCCTCGCCACCGGCCCATTTGCCGATATCAAGGCGCAGGCGCCGGACGGCGTCACCGAAATCGACCACCGTCCGCACCTGATCCTGCCGGGTTTCATCGACATGCACCTGCATTTCCCGCAGATGCAGGTGATCGCCTCCTATGCCGCCAACCTCCTGGAATGGCTGAATACCTATACTTTCCCCGAGGAATGCCGCTTCGTCGAAAGCGCGCATGCGCAGCGTATCGCCACCCATTTCTACGACGAGATGATCCGCCACGGCACGACGACGGCCGTCGCCTACTGCTCGGTGCACAAGACCTCGGCCGACGCCTATTTCGCCGAGGCCATGCGCCGCAACATGCGCATGGTCGGCGGCAAGGTGATGATGGACCGCAACGCGCCGCAGGGCCTGCTCGACACGCCCGAGATGGGTTACGACGAGACCCGCCAGGTGATATCAGACTGGCATGGCAAGGGCCGCAACCACGTCGCCATCACGCCGCGCTTCGCCATCACCTCGACGCCGGCACAGATGGAGGCGACCGCGACCCTCGCCCGCGAGTTCCCGGATCTGCATATTCAGACGCATCTTTCCGAGAACCACGACGAGATCAAGTTCACCTGCGAGCTCTATCCGGACGCGATCGACTATACCGATATCTATGCGCAATACGGGCTGCTTGGCCCTAAAAGCCTGTTCGGCCACGCAATCCATCTTTCCGAGCGCGAAGCCGACGCCATGAGCGAGGCAGGCGCCGTCGCCGTGCATTGCCCGACCTCGAACCTGTTTCTCGGCTCCGGCCTCTTCCCGCTGAAGGCGCTGGCTCGGCGCGAAAAGCCCGTCCGCATCGGCGTTGCCACCGATATCGGCGGCGGCTCCAGCTATTCCATGCTGCGCACCATGGACGAGGCCTACAAGATCCAGCAGCTCCTCGGCGAGCGCCTGAATCCGCTGGAAAGCTATTACTACATGACGCGCGGCAATGCAGAGGCCCTGTCGCTTGCCGACAAGATCGGCACGCTCGATCCCGGCACCGAAGCCGACCTCATCGTCCTCAACGCCGCCGCGACGCCGGCCATGGCGCTGAAGATGGAGGTGACGAAGAGCCTCACCGAAGAGCTGTTCCTTCTGCAGACCATGGGCGACGACCGCGCCGTCGTCGAAACCTACGTCGCCGGAAAGTCGATGAAATCAGCTCCAGGTTGAACAAAATCACTCAAAATGGTATCGCGCGACGATGCGAATTATCTCACGCCGAACGCTAAAAGAATTTATCGAGAGTTTAGCCGGGCATCGAGACTATGATGCCGTCAAGGTAGCCATCGATAGCTGGTTTGCAGAAGTTAGCAAAGCAGCCTGGAACAATGCATCGGACATAAAACGGCTGTATGCCTCCGCCAGTATAATAAATGCAGAGCGTGTCGTCTTTAACATCAAGGGTAACGGCTATAGGCTTGTTGTCGCGGTTGACTATGAAAAATCTATCGTTTGGATAAAATGGGTGGGCACGCACCGAGACTATGATCGGATCGATGTGTCAAAGGTGAGATATGAATAGAACAAAGGCTATCCATTCGGACAAAGAGTATGAGGAGGCTTTGGAGCAACTTTCAAAGCTATGGGGAGCTCGGCGCGGAACTCCCGAAGGAGACCGTCTGGACGAACTTGCAACCTTACTCGACGCCTACGAGACTATTCGATACCCCATGGACATGCCAAACGCTGAAGCGATAACGAAATTTCGGGCCGAACAAGAACGGGATCGCGCCACCAAAATTCCACAGAATATCGAAAAAAATTACGTCTTTCAGATTTATCAAGATCGTGCAGGCTTGTTCTTTTTCCGCCTGGTATCTCCGGCAGGAGAGATCATGCTGATATCAGAAGCCTATCGTTCCAAGAGCAGCGTCGTCCATACGATCAAACGCCTTAAGTCAATTTTCTCAACCACAAAATCAGAAATCCAAGTCATCGCAGCGTAGCTAAGATTCTTTCCAACTCTCGGCATTGTATGGGCAATTAAACTCACGTGGATACTTGTGATGCTCTCGCCGATGCTTTGTCTTACAGAATTTCTCTTAGTAGCAACTATATGCAATACGCTCGTAGTTAGGCTTTAGCATTAAATGCTTACCTAGGAAGCAGTCCCCATGACCGCGCCGCTTACCATCGCTGAACTGAAGACGCTTGCTCGGCGGCGCGTGCCGAAAATGTTCTTTCAATATGCGGATTCCGGTTCGTGGACGGAATCGACCTATGAGGCGAACGAGGCGGATTTCGCCAGGATCAAGCTGCGTCAGCGCGTTCTCGTCGACATGTCCGACCGGTCGCTGGCGACCATCATGGTCGGCCAGAAGGCCTCCATGCCTGTGGCGCTGGCGCCGACCGGCCTTACCGGCATGCAGCACGCCGATGGCGAGATGCTGGCGGCGCGTGCGGCGGAGGAATTCGGCATTCCCTTCACGCTCTCGACGATGAGCATCTGCTCGATCGAGGATATCGCGTCGGTCACGAAGCAGCCCTTCTGGTTCCAGCTCTACGTGATGAAGGATCGCGATTTCGTCCTGAACCTGATCCATCGCGCCAAGGCGGCGAAATGCTCCGCGCTGGTGCTGACGGCCGACCTGCAGGTCCTCGGCCAGCGCCATAACGACATCCGCAACGGATTGTCGGCACCGCCGAAAATGACCGTGAAAAATCTCTGGCAGATGGCGACGCGGCCAGGTTGGTGTATGGGCATGCTGAAGACGAAGCGTCGTTCCTTCGGCAACGTCATCGGTCATGCCAAGGATGTTTCCGACATGACGACACTATCGCACTGGACGCATTCGCAGTTCGACCCCAAGCTTTCCTGGAGCGATGTCGCCTGGATCAAGGAGCAATGGGGCGGCCCGCTGATCATCAAGGGCATTCTCGACGTCGAGGATGCGAAGGCGGCCGTCGATACCGGCGCCAACGCCATCATCGTCTCCAACCATGGCGGCCGGCAGCTCGACGGCGCCCACTCCTCAATCAGCATGCTGCCGCGGATCGTCGATGCCGTCGGCGATAAGATCGAGGTGCATATGGATGGCGGTATCCGCTCAGGCCAGGATGTGCTCAAGGCCGTCGCGCTCGGCGCCAAGGGCACCTTCATCGGCCGCCCTTTCCTCTACGGTCTAGGCGCCATGGGCAAGGAGGGCGTCACGCTCGCGCTTGAGATCATCCGCAAGGAACTGGATATCTCCATGGCGCTCTGCGGCAAGCGCGATATCAAGGCAGTGGATCGGACTATTATCGCCGACCTCTAGAGCCGGATGATTTTAGGTCGAACCGACCTAAAATCTGAATCCGCTCTAGAATCAAAAAAGTAGAGCATGATGTCGTCCGAAAACCGCTCACACTTTTCGGCATCATGCTCTAGTAGTGGAAGCGACATTGCAGGACGATAAGTGTTTGCCGATCCCCTTCACCCTCAACCCTGTAAATCAGCCTATGCTCTTGCGTAATGCGACGTGACCACTGGCCTTTGAGCTGATTGCGCAGAGGCTCCGGCTTGCCGAGTCCCTCGAAAGGGTGACGCAGGGCATCCCGCAGGAGTTCGCTGATCCTAGCAACTACTTTTCGGTCTTTTTCCTGCCAATAGAGATAGTCTTCCCAAGCGTGTCCATGCCAGGCAAGCAACATGGCGGACTTACTTCGGATCAAGCAGATCGCGAGAGACGAGGTTCCTCCCCTCGTTCGCGTCAGCGATCGCTTCCATCAACCGCGCCGCATTGGCCGGCGTCGACAGGGCATGAAGCGTCTCCATCATCCCTTCATATTCGTCCTTGTCGATCAGAATGGCCGATGGCTTGTCACGACGCACGATTTCCACGGCAACACGGTCCTGCGCGACCTCATCGAGCAGGCTTGCGAGTTCATTGCGGGCTGTTGAAAACATGACTGTTCGCATGTTTCGCTCCTATCACAACACTTGTACAATAAATGGTACAAGTGTTGTTATAAGTCAATAAACCCGCTTAACGCAGCCAGCCCGTCGCCAGGCCGCTCGCCCATTCCGCACGGCCATTCCGCGCCGCCAGTTTCGCCATCGCCATGTGATCGTAGGCCACCTGCCGGAAGACCGGCAGCCAGTTGTCGCCGGTCTTTTCCAGAATGGCGTAGGAGGCGAAGGGGTGGCCGGCTTCCACTTTGTGATATCTAGGCAGGTCGTCGTCATAGGCGGGGCAGCCGACGCTGCCGGGATTGACGATCAGGCGACCATCGCGGAGCCGGACGGCACGCGGAATATGGGTATGCCCGCACAGGATCAGCGGAAAATCGATGCCGACGGCCAGCGCCTCGATCTCCTCGAGCGGCTTCAGACGGACATGACCGTCCACAGAGACGGATTCCAGCCAGTAGACATTATCGGACGCCGGCGTCGCGTGGCAAAGATAGGCCTCATCCCGATAAATCGCGCTGAAGGGCAAGCCGCGCAGCCAATCGAGATGACGCTCGGCCAGTTCCGAATGCGCAGCCCGGTCCGAGACATGCATCGCT